>CAZXPM010000001.1:0-48602 GCA_964643155.1 uncultured Planctomycetales bacterium
GCGCTTCACCGCCACCGGGTCGTCCCAGATGTCGTAACCGTTTACGCGGGCGGTGCCGGCTTGGGGGTAAATCAGGCCGGTGATAACCCGCATGGTAGTGGTCTTGCCAGCGCCGTTGGGCCCCAGGAACCCCACTACTTCACCAGGCTTGACGGTGAAGGTAACATTGTCCACCGCCAGGGTGGCGCCGAACTTCTTCGTCAGGTTTTCAACCTCTATCATCTGTTAGATTCACCAGCTTAAAGTGTTCAAGCCCCGTATTCTATGGGGCGCGGTAAACCGTGTCAATAATGACTGTACCCGGAATCGCGCGGGTCTCAGTAGCAAGACGCAGATAACCGACTATTGTTCATGCATCGCGCTAAACGAGCTCTTTGACCTTCTCCCAGTCGGCGAGGAAGCGTTCCAAGCCAACGTCAGTGAGGCTGTGGTTGAAGAGCTTGAGCAGCACTGAGAAGGGAACAGTGGCGATGTCGGCGCCAATGAGCACAGCCTCTTTGAAATGGTGCGCATGACGCAGGCTGGCCGCGAGGATGCGGGTGGAGAACTCGTAGTTGTCCCAGGCCTGCACGATCTCCTCCAGCACTTCCATGCCGGTCTGGCCGATGTCATCCAGCCGGCCAATGAAGGGCGAGACGAAGTAGGCGCCGGCTTTGGCAGCGAGCACCGCCTGGTTGACCGAGAACACTAAAGTGACATTCGTCTTAATGCCCTCGTCCGCGAGCGTGCGCACGGCTTTCAGGCCCTCAGGGATGATGGGAATCTTGACCACGATGTTGTCCGCCCAGGAGGCGATTTCCCGTGCTTCCCTGACCATGCCGTCGTGGTCGGTTGCGGTGACTTCCGCCGAAACCGGCCCGTCAACGATAGAACATATCTCTTCTATGCATTCACGGAACTTGCGTTTTTCCTTCGCCACCAGGCTGGGGTTGGTGGTCACGCCGTCCACGAGGCCCATGGCCACGCCCTGGCGGATTTCTTCCACATTCGCCGTATCAAGGAATATCTGCATGCCGCGTACTCCTGTTGGATTGGCCAGTAATCTTAGCATAACGTGCCGGACCCGCTGCATTGTCCTATAATCCTGAGCGAACCGCCTCAGGCCGCCCGGGAACTTAAGCTCACGCCACCGCATCGTATCTAACGAGTTCGTGGAGCGCAGCGTTCCGGAAAGCTGAGCCCGCCGGCAGTCCAGCAGCGATGGGATGCCGGAAAGGAAGGTGGTTTGCGGTGCAGCGATGGTGGAAATACCGTCTAACTTGCTTCTTGGGTGTCTGCGGGGTGACGATTCCTGCTGGCAGGAACTCATCCAGCTTACAGGCGGTCACCTAAAGCGCATCGCCCGCGTGAACCTGCGGGACCCCAGCTTCGCCGAGGACGTGCTCCAGGAAACGTATTACAAGGTGCTCAGAAACCTACACAAACTTAGAGACCGTTCCAAGGCGATGCCCTGGATAGTGCAGATACTCATCAACGAGTGCAGGATGTTGAACCGCAAAACCAAGAAGGAGATACGTAACGAAGACGAGGAGAGCCTCTCCTACACCCTCGCAGCCAATCCCAGCAACCGTGGCCGCGACGAAACCCGCCAAGTGCTTGGGGGTCTGCTCAAGCAGTTGCCCGAGTTGTATCGCGAGATCCTGGTGCTGCGCGAGGTTGAAGGAATGGACTACACGGAGATTGCATTGGCCCTGAAGATACCGGTGGGAACGGTACGCTCCCGGCTGGCCCGTGCCCGCTCCATGTGGGTAGAGCTGGCCGAGGAGGTCGTGGAGGAGGGCCAATTGCTGGACCTCTACTTTGAAGGAGGAGAAAACGTTGCTTGACAACTACCTCAAAGGGCTGATTTCGGAGTACGCGGACGATGTGCTGGACCTGGAAACCACCCGGAAGGTGAGCGAGTTCATTGCTTCAAACAGAGAAGCCGAGGAGTACTTGCTGCGGCTACAGCGGCTCCGCCGCCTGACCCGCGACGAGCTGGCCGAGATGGAAGACGACCCCACTCTGGAGCTGCGGATAATGAACGATCTGCGGCTGCGCAGCTTTGAGCGCACATGGTGGGAGCGTGTCTGGGACTACAGAGTGTTCTCGCCCAGGGTCGCGGTGGCAGTGGGAGCGGTGTTCCTCCTGCTGGTGTTTGCGCTGTTCACGCTGTTTGAACGACCGGTGGCGAGCTTTTACCGGGACACCAAGGAGCGCGTGGTGGAGATGGGGGACGAGGCCAAGTCCGAGCTTGAGGAGCGGGGGCGGGAGCTTTCCGAAGAGATTGAAGGCCTGCTGCTGCCGACTGAAGCAACAGAGAAGACGGAGCCAAAGGCCAACCGTCGGCAGACCGGCTGGGCACCTGAGGAGGAATTCGTGGCATGACACGCTGCTTCTACCATCCTGAGATTGAAACTGAGGCGAAGTGCGAACTCTGTGGCAAGGCCATTTGCCCCGAGTGCTATGTATGGCGGGAGGGCAAGCTGCTGTGCGCCAAGTGCGATGCACGGGTTGCAGCCAATGGATTCGAGCACGTGCGCGATCAGATGGCGCACAGAGAAAGGCCTTATTGGTGGGGGCTCGTGCTGCCGGGCCTGGCCCAACTGCTAAAGGGCGAGGTGTACAAAGGGTCGTTTTTCCTGGTGTACTTCATCGGCTCGATGGCAGCGGGCAACCCGCTCTTTGGATTCCTCGCCTATGCCCTGAGCATCTGGGACTTCTTCTCGCCGCTGGTCCACGAAGAGGCCAAATGGGAGACCCACGTTGACTTCCGCACCTTTGTTGGCGTGATGCTGATGGTGGTGGGGGTCATCGGGGTGATCGCCAACTTCAGCAGCACGGCTGAGACGACCCGACAGGTGGCCGCAGTGGTGATGTCGCTGCTCACTATCGCCTTCGGGCTCTTTATCACGCGGGAGAAGATGGGTCAGCACGCAAAGGAGGCGGGAAATGACGGTTAGAGATTTCGTGATGCTTGCCTTGATCCTGGTTGTAGGGCTGGCGTTCAACCGCTGCGCCTTTGAAGGCAGGCCGGTATTCGAAAACGAGCATGGCGCATCACACATGTCGAGCCAAACCGACGAATCGCTGGAGGAGCCGTTTGACCGCATTGACCGCCAGCTGGACGAATTCGGTGAAGCAATAGAGCGCAAGAGCGAAGAGTTGGAAAGGCGGCTGGAACGGACTATTGGCCGCGCGGAGGATGACAATTCGGCCCGCAGCAGTGTAACGATCACCAAACGCCTCCGGGATGGCTCGGATCTGCACTTGGTGCTTCCATCCGCCTGCGAGCAGACGATACTGGACTGGGGCGAGATGGAGAAGCCGCGGTGGAGCATTTCGCTTTCGGGCGACGAGGAGCTTGACGCCCCGGACATCAGCTACGACAAGGCCAAGGGTTCCACCACTATTGCCTACGGGGAACGCACGCCGGTCACGGTCAAGCTGGCCCTGCCGAGCGTTCCCTTCCGCCTGACCATAAAGGAGCCGGACTTCATTGACGCCGAGCTTCTCCCCGGCGAACTCGCAGTCCGCCTGGGACGCATCGGCGACGTGAACGCGGTGCGCCAGGGTGACCGCCTAACGCTCAGCGGCGACGGGTGGTCACTGGTGTTGAACGGCATCAAGCTCCCTGTTCGGATTGTGGACTCCGTCGGCCGCGTGCTCGGTGAGTTTGCAGCCGACGCCGAGGCCAGGCTGATGACCGGCGAGAAAGGAGGTACCCAATGAGGCGCGCATCGTTTGGTCTGCTTATCATCTTGATCGGGGTCGTTGTACTCCTTTGGGAGCTCCTGCCCAACTCGGATACGGTCTTGAGGTTCTGGCCCCTGCTCATCGTCGCCTACGCCTTGGCCGTCCCAGGCATCACCAGAACAGCCTACCGCCTCAGCCTGGCTGCGGTGGGTGGGATCCTGCTGGTTGACGCGCTGCTGCCACAGATCTTCGGCCAGCATTTCGGCGCGCTGTGGCCCCTGCTGCTCATACTCCTGGCAGTTGCCATCCTCCTGGGTTCGGCTCAACCTCAGCGCCGGCGAATTGAGGTGAAGTATGAGGAATCGCCCAGGGACCTCGGCGAGCGGATTGCGCGGAAATTCGAACGGAGAATCGACATCACAGGAACCACTAGCAAGGATTCGGCATCCTCTTCTACGAAAGCCAATTCCATTCAGGAGGAACCGACTATGACCATCAAGGATACGGATGCCATCGGCAGAGAAGACGCGAGCACCTCGGACCCGAGCACCAAGGGCGCAGAGACGCGGGCGAAATACGAGGGTGACACGGCTCACTTCTTTTCAGAACTACCAGAGGGAGTCAGCGAAGTGCGCTGCCACATTGACTTCAACGTCGGCCTGCTGGAGATCGGCGGCGCCACCGACAAGCTCTTTGAGATTGACGCGGAAATCACCCATGGGATTGAGCCCGAGGTCCGCGTCCACCAGGAGGAACGGGGCGGGCACAAGATCGCAGTACTGGTGGTGGAACAGAGCTACGGCGCGGGCCGCACCCCCCTGAACATCAAATCCAAGTGGGTTATGCGGCTCAACCGCAGCCTGCCACTTGAGCTGGACTGCGAGCTGAACGCCGCGAGAGCGGAGCTGGACCTGCGCGAACTGCGGGTCACCAGCGTGAACCTGGAGAACAACGCGGCCAAGGTGGACCTTCGGCTGGGCGAGCGTGAGAGCAACGTAAGCGCGGTTGTAGAGAACAACGCGGCGAAGGCGGAGATTGTGCTTCCGGCATCATTCGGCGTGGAGGCGACGCTGGAAAACAACTTCGGAAAGCACGACTTCAACGAGAGCCTGCCGCACCGCACCAACGGAATCTGGCACACCGAAGGATTTGCCGAAAGCGAGAAGCGCATCAGGATGCGCGTGGAGAACAATGCCGGCGCTGTCCGGCTACGGAGGATATAGGTGGCAAACGTAAAGGACAGACTCTACCGTTCGCGGACCGACAAGATCCTCGGCGGCGTGTGTGGCGGCCTGGGAAACCACTACGGGCTGGATCCGCTCATTATCCGCATCATCTGGGTGGCAGCGCTGTTCCTGCTTGACTTCGGCGTTCCGCTGCTGGTCTACATTCTGTGCTGGCTGCTAATACCTCGCGAGCCAACCGGCTGGAGAGTGGAAGCGGGTTTTGACGCTGGGTTACAGCGCGGCGTTTTCCTTGGAATCGCTCTCATCGTCGTCGGAGTAATGGCGCTGCTGGCAACCGTGCTGGTTATCAGCTGGCCAGTGCTTCTAGCGATAGGCATGATTGCCCTTGGCGCGCTGATTGCACTGGGCGCCTTCCCTAACGGATTCAGCCACAACAAAGAGGGATAAACAACATGGCTACTGAAAGCAAGAGGGACTCACACAACATCAACAGCATTTTCTGGGGCACGCTGATACTGCTGGTCGGCGCGACCTGGCTGGGCATCAACATCGGCATGGTGGAGCCAAGCGCCTGGGAAATCCTCATGAAGATGTGGCCGGCGCTGCTCATCATCTGGGGGTTCAATATCATCGTCTCGCGCACCGCCATTCGGTTTCTGGCGTACATCACTCCGCTGGTGCTAGTGGCTGCATTCGGTTACGCTGTGTTCTACGCGCCAACGGACGACGGAGAGGGATGGTTCTCCACGTTTGTTCTGCCATTTACCATCAATCACAACGGAAGCACTAACGTCGGCGAGCTGACCGAGTTCACGTATGTGCTGGATGACATCAAGGGCGTGGAGAGGGTTGAAGTCCAGCTCAGTATGGGAGCCGCCGAACTCAGTGTAATGGCCGCCGACGAGGACGCGGCATCAGTTGAGGTCAGGAGTAACGTCGGCGAGCCCGAAGTCACGCTGGATGTGGTAGGCAACAAGCTGGTGCTGGAAGGACAATCGCCACGGGTGAAAAGCGTCATCGGGAAAGTGAAGCAGGAGTGGGAAGTCGCGCTGCCGGCTGGGCTGCCACTAAGCTTCGAACTGGACACCGGGGCATCCGACAACAACGTTGACCTGCGGGAGTCCTTGCTGGAATCACTGGATGTTGAGAGCGGCGCGGTGGACCTGGACCTGTGGCTGCCGTATCCGGACGAGCAGGGATATGACGTACGCATAGAGTCGGGGGCGTCCAATATCAACCTGTGGTTCCCTAAGAACGCTCCCGTGCGGATTGAGGCGGATCTGGCGGTTGCGGGCACCAACTTCCGCGAGGCCGGGCTGGAGAAGCAGAGAGGCTACTGGGTGTCACCCGACTACACCGTGGGTGTCCCGTTCGCAGATGTCAACATTTCTGCAGGCGTCGCGTCAGTCAGGGTGCACTTCGAGGAATGAAGCTCTCCCCGAAGGCCGCTGAGACGGTCGAATCGGGATTGCCTCCCCAGGAAACCCGTCTGAATGAGGACGGGTTTCTGCTATAATCAGCCGTTACGGAACGCCAAGCGATGGGCATCCTACGCGCACTTTCGGGACTCCTCGGCGGCAAATCCCTGCGGCAAGCCGCCACGTTTCTGTCAACCGGCAAGACCGAAGAAGCCCTGAAGATTGTAGAGAAGTTGGCCGCCGGCTTTGAACCGCCGGTTCCTGAAGAGAAGCTAGAGGAGTACGCAGAGCTGCACGCGCTCTGGGGGCGGTGCCTGGCGAAGATGAAGAACCCCGAGGCGCTCAAGCACTTCGTTATCTCCGACGAGGCGAAAGAGAACGAGTCCTTGTTGCGCGAGGGGGCTATTCTCATCGATGAGCTGGGAGTAGTCTCGCCGGAAGCTACAGCGTACATACTGAAGCTGGCGCAGCGCACAAGCGGCGAGAAGGGCTTCTTACTGAACTACGCCAAGAAGCTCGTTGAAGAAGGGGGGGCCGCGCTCTCGGGGGAAGAGTTTGAGCTGGTGATGGAGGCCAGCCGGACATTCACTCTCTGGAAAGGTGGAAGCACGCTACTGGCGGAGAAGTTCCTGGAAGAGGGCCGCCGAGACGCCGAGGCGATTGACATCTACCGCATTGCTTACCCTACGCGCCAGCACGACGAGAAGCTGGTCGCAATCCTGCTGGAGCATTTGACGGTCAACAACGAGCGCAGCGAATTCGCGGCCAAGCTGTACAAAGACCAGCTGGACAGCGGCCTAGAGGACGATAACGCGCTGCGGCTGCTCGCCGAATACTACATTGAGCAGCAGGAAGTAACGCCCGCCACGATTGAGTACATCCAGCGGGCGTTGGAGAGGAAGTTACCGGGGCACGACTACCTGGAGAAGTTCGCCGGATACCTGCTGCGCTCGCGCAAGGAGTTCCTAGACAAGAAGAAACTGCTCCTGCTGGTTTTCCGGGCGGGGTACTTCAACAAGAACGTGCTCGCATTCCTCGCGCAGGCGTTTGCTGAGGAGGGGAACTTCTCTGAAGAGGCGCTGACCGCGTACGAGGAAGCACTGAAGAACAACCTGCTTACCAAGCGCATCACGCTAGTCCTGGCCGAGTACTTCTTAAGCGAAGACCGCCGCGACGACTTCGCGTGCAGGGTGTATGAGCATTACCTGGGCTCATGGCCGGAAAGGCGGCAGCCCAGACTGTACAGCCTGCTGGCGGCAAGCTATATTGAAAAAAAGCGGGTGGATGAGCAGGCGCAAGCCATATATGAAGTTGCGCTCACTCACGACCCGAACAACCCGGAGATTCTCCCACTGCTGGCGGCGAGCTACCTGACCTTTGAAACACGCCAGCCAAAGGCCTATTCGGTTTACGAGCGCGCCTTCCCCCTGATGGACGAGGCGCACAGGAAGCAGGTGGCGCTGCTGCTGGCAGAGAAGCGCATTGAAGACGGGAATTTCGACCGGAAGACGCTGGATTACATTGACCTGGCGCTGCCGCAGGCGCAGGGAAGCCGCAAGGAAGCCCTGCTGGAGGCCCGCACGAAGTGCTTCCTGGCGCTAGACCGCAAGGATGAGCAGGCAGCGAAGATATACCTGGAGCTCTACCACCGCAACATTGAAGAGCGTAAAGAAAACACGAAGCTCGTGAAGATCCTCTCCGATATCCTCGTTGAAAGCCCCGAGCTAGTGGACGCACCGGAAGAACTGAAGCTGAGGATATGCTACGAGCGGTTTGAACTGGAGAAATACGAGTGCCCGGCGGAGATTTCGTTCCTGCTGCTGGAAGATGTACTTACGCGCAACCATGACTACAAACACCGGCTGGCGCTGGCAGTTCGGTGCTTTGACCTAGACTGCGATAGCCTTTCCAGGCGGCTGGAGGAAACGGGGAACCTTGAGCTGCTGCAAGAGATCGGGAAGTTCTACCTCGACCGGTTCAACTATGAGCTCTCGGCCAAGGCATACCTGGTAGCCAACACCTACAAGCATACTGAAGAGAACGACTACAACCTTGCGAAAATCCGGTTGGCGGAGAACCGCGAAGACGAGGCGCTTGAGATGCTAGAGGCTGTCAAGTCGCCAGAGATGAAGGCCAGAGTGCTTTACTGGCGAGCGGCGGCGCTGCAGCAGAGAATGATGCCCCAGGAGGCGCGGCCGCTCATTGAGGAGCTTGAGGCCAACCCGGATTCGGTGCCTGAGATACTGATCAAGCTACGCCTGGGCCTGAACGCCGAGCTGGAGGGAGACTATGGAGACGCGGTGGAGCTTTACCGCGAAGTGCTGGAAGATCCCAGCAGCCTGCCCTACCGCCGGTGGGTAAGCCTGGAGATTGGCATTGCATTGTGGCGCATGGGGACAACCGACGAAGCGCAGAAGGAGCTGGAAGCGGTATACCGGCATAACCCGAACGGACGCGCTGAGCAGCGGACCTATTCAATGATCCTCGTGGCCCGCGGATACGAGCTCATCCAGGAGAATCAATGGGACCGGGCGCTCGGCAACTTCATTGAAGCCATTGAAGTGAACCGCACTGACCGCTTCTTGCGCAGTGTAATCGTGGACCTGCTGCTGATTTACGCGAAGAGGTACTTTTTCAACCGTGAATACGAGATGGCCGTGAGGATACTGGAAGTGGCGCACCGCGTCCTGCCCAAGAGCATGGATGTGAAAGTGTACCTTGCATACTCGTACCATCTCATGAAAAAGTACGGTCAAGCGCTGATTTACTACCGCGATATCACCTGGACGACCGATGCTCCGATGCTGGAGCGGTCACAGGCCTATTGCTATATCCAGAACAACCAACCGGAGAAAGCGTGGCGCGTCTTCCTAGACCTGAAGCGCCGCGGGACCTTGCTTCCGAGCAGCATCCCGTTGCTATTGCAGTCATACCTGGCAGATCAGGCCCAGGAGGGGTCGGAGACATTCAAGAGCTTCGAGTTTCCGGAGGACACCAAGAGCCCTATCCCCTTTGCCGCTTTCTATATCCATGACGGGCAGTACGACCGCGCGCTGAAGTTGCTAGCCAAGCATGCCAAAGGCGGGCACCAAGAACTCCAGCGGCTCTGGTTCATGGGCAAGGCATGTTCCAAGCAGGGCGACCGCAAGCTGGCCGTGACCTACTGGAAGCAGCTGCTGGAAGCCTCACAGAAGCGGCAGACGCACGACGAGACGAAGCTCTCAGAACTACTGGAAATAGGGCTGGCCTTTCTCCAGGCTGGTTACGCCCAGGAGGCCATGGAAACCTGGGAGGACCTTAAGAAGCTCGCGCCCGATTTCCAGTACCTGAGCAAGCTCTACGCCTACACCCTGGACCTCAACGCCTACAACCTCGCGCTAAAGGGCAACATCAAGCTCGCCATCGCCGAATGGGAGAAGGCGGTGGACTACGACTCGGAGAATCTCTCAATTATCCAGAATATCGCCATCGCGTATATGTCGGTTGACGACTTCGACCGCTCGGCGGTTTACTGGCGCAAACTGCTAAACCGCTGGAAGGTGATGGTGGACCGCAATCCCCAGAGGTACGCTCATCTCACAGTGGCGATAGGCGAGATTGAGCGGCTGCTGGCCGACGTATTCGTGTCGCAGCGTGAGCGGCCCGATGAGGTCTATCTCGCCAAGACCGAAGAGATGGTGGACTACTTCCAGCAGGCGAACCAGTTCTACTGGATACTGGGCCTTAACAAGAATGCAACCAAGGGGCAGATTGAAAAGAGCTACTTCAGGCTTGTAAAGATATTCAACCCCGAACGCCATGCCAGCGACTTCATGCTGCTGGAAGACGCATACGCGAACCTGACAGACAGACGCAAGCGCGACCGCATAGACATCTTCGCCTACGAGCCGGTAGACGCCGGCCGCCTGCGCAAGATCGTGCTGGGAGACAGCAAGGTGGGTGCAGCGTTTGAAGATCTGAACTTGAGCGCGTCGGTGCCGGAACCGGACTACTCGCAGCTACAGCCGGACGACACACCGCCTGAGACCGTGGTAAAGAAGCTGGAGGAGTCAATTCAGTACTACTTCCGGCTGGGAGACATCTCGGTAGTATGAAACGCAAGGCCATAACAGCTATTCTGCGCGAAGCTGCCAACCGCGTTGACTTCACTACCGAGCGTTATTACAATATATCATTCAGATTGGGGAACGAGGGGCTTCCGGGCAGCGTACCAGAAACCAAGCCCGATTACAGCCTCTACGAATACCAAACTGAACTGAACCGGATTCGCATTGAGCTATTCCGCTTGCAGCGGGGCTTAGCCGGGCTGAAGATGCCCGCCATTGAAGCGGTAGGGCTGGACCGGGTCGGCGAGGACCTTGAGCGGCTCAGGGGGGATCTCGTGAGACTCCTGGGGAAAGTGGACAAGGTCGCCAGCCTGGAGCCGTCCAAGGCCGCGATTGAGGGCTTCCTGGAAGTGGCCGATGCTTGCGAGCGGGTGCTTGCTGCGGCCAGAAAAACAGAGGGCATACCTGAAAGCGTGATGGCCGGGATGGGATCCATCTACCGGCTATTGCTCGGGAAGCTGGCGCGTCTCGGGGTTATCCAGATTACAGATAACGAGCGCTTCGATCCAAAGGTGCACATGGCGCTGGCGACCGTGGAGGATCCCAGCAAGCCGGACGGCAGCATCGCCGAAGTGCAACTGACCGGATACATGCTGGACGATCAGGTACTGCGCAGCGCACAAGTTATCGTGGTGCGGAATCGCAGCACTGGCGATGACACTGGTGCCGGATAGTGCGATCTTGGATTTATAGGAGTTATCATGGCGCAGATTGTTGGAATCGACTTGGGCACGACCAACTCGTTGGTCGCGGCCATAGTGGACGGCAAGCCGACCCTCATTCCCAATGAGCGAGGCAAGTTCATCACGCCTTCCGTCGTCGGCTTCACCGACACGGGAGAGCTGCTGGTGGGCGAGACGGCAAAGAACCAAGCGGTAGCTAATCCCGAGCGCACTGTCACTAGCATCAAGCGCATGATGGGCACGGACCGGAGGATAGTAATCGGCGAGCGCGAGTATTCGCCGCAGGAGATTTCGGCGGTCATCCTCAAGAAGCTCAAGCTGGACGCCGAGACTTACCTCGGTACCGTAGTTAACGAGGCTATCATTACGGTTCCTGCGTACTTCACCGACGCCCAGCGGCAGGCCACCAAGGATGCTGGAGAGATTGCCGGCTTTAAGGTGGAGCGCATCATCAATGAGCCCACTGCCGCCGCCCTGGCTTATGGCATTGACAAGGGCGGAGAGGCGCGCACCATTATGGTGTACGACCTCGGCGGCGGCACTTTTGACGTCTCTATCATCCGGCTGGTTGAAGGGGCGTTCAAGGTGCTCGCCACCACCGGCAACAACAACCTAGGCGGCGACGACTTTGACTACCGGCTTGTGCAGTACCTCATTGACCGCTTCAAGGACAAGGAGAAGATTGACCTTAAGAACATCCCCGATGTCTCGCAACAGCGCGCCATCTTGCAGCGCTTGAAGGAGGCCGCAGAGACCGCGAAAATCGACCTCTCCTCGCTGTTGGAAACCGAGGTCAATCTGCCTTTCATCTATACCGAGGGCGAAGAACCGCTGCACCTGCACGAAACCATTAGCCGCGCAAAATACGAGGAGCTGGTGCAGGACCTGGTGCAGCAGACGGAGCAGCCCATGAAGCTGGCTTTGTCTGACGCCAATCTGCCGCCGGACCAGATTGACGCCATCATCCTGGTCGGCGGTATGACCCGAACGCCGATGGTGCAGCGCCTGGTGCGGGAAGTTATGGGACGCGATGCACTGAAGGACATCAACCCCGAGGAGTGCGTGGCCATCGGCGCATCAATCCAGGCCGGCATCAAGCGCGGCTCGCTGGAAGAGTTCGTGGTGGTGGACGTTGCGCCCTTTACGCTCGGCATTGAGACCGAGGGCGATAAGTTCTCACCCATTGTACCGCGCAACACTGCGATCCCCTGCAGCCGCAAGAGCCTGTACCGTACGACCGTTGACGGGCAATCGGAAGCGCTAATCCACGTCCTTCAGGGCGAGAGCCACAAGGCCGCGGAGAACGAGTCTCTGGGCGAGTTCATCCTCGGCGGGATAACTCCAGCCCCCAAGGGCGAGTCCCTGGTTGAGGTGTCGTTTGACTACGATGTGAACGGCATCGTGAAAATCACGGCCAAGGACCGCAAAACGGGCCAGGCCAAGTCCATCACGATTAAGGCCTCCAAGAAGCGGCTCTCCACCGACGAGGTCGCCTATGCCCAGCGTGACATCAGCAAGCACACAGGCAGCATGCTGGCGCAGCGGGAGAAGTCGAAAGTCCTGTTTGAGGCGGAACGCACTCTCAAGGACCTCAGCGGGCTCATTAAGGCCGGCGAGAAGGGCGAAAAGAAGATTGACGGCATCGAACTCGCGGCCCTCAATGAGATGTCCAAGAAGCTCAAGGACGCACTGAAGACAGAGGACTTGGGCAAACTTGAAGAGTACGTTGAGAAGGCGACAGGGCTTATTGCCGATTACTCATACTGACGCCTACCAAGGGTGGTGTAAATGCGGTTGCCGCAATTGACAGCCTGCCCCGTGTGCCACAGCGTCCTATCGGAGAGGGTGGCAGCGTGCCCCAACTGCGAAACAGAGCTGACACCTTACTATGAGCAGCACGAGGCCGCGCGGGCGCTGATTAACCAGGCAGCCAACGCTGTTTCCCGTGGCGAGATGATTGAAGCCAAGCGGCTGCTGGGCGATGCTGAGCGAATGCTGCCATCGCCGGTGGAAGCAGTAGAAGAGCTGCGCACTGTGATCTTGCTGCAGGAGCATCGCCTGGAGGACGCTCTCAGAGCGGCTTCAGCCCTACCTGATGACTGCCCGGGGAAGCCCAGACTGCTGGACGATATCGCCGCAGCATCCGAGCGAGTGGAGAACGCGAAGATGCACTTCAACCTAGCCCTCACTGCTGCAAGGCAGGGTTCCCTGGCTGATGCGGCCTATCACGTGGAGAAAACGCTCTCGTTGGCACCGCACCTGCCTGAGCCCTGGCGGCTGGCAGCCAAGATAGCTCTCAAGCGTGAGGATTTTGCAGCGGCGCAACGATACCTATCACGTGGCGCAGAGCTGTTTCCGCGCGATAGCTACCTGGCACCGCTGGCAGCAGAGATTAAACAGGCCAAATAGCCCCCAGAGCCAACCGCAACCCTTCCCGCCAGCAAAGAAAAGGGGCGCACCCATTCGGGCACGCCCCTGGTAATTCAGCTATTGGAACTTACTGCAGGTTCGCCAGAGCTTCAACCTGCAACTCCACCACCGCGGTCGCCACACCCTGCTCCGTCTCGCCGCCGACAATCCAGATAGTGTCGTAGGGCGTAGGATTGCCGTCAGTCATAAAGGTGGCGAATTTCACCGAGCCAGCACCCACCCGGCCAACGCCCGGGTCGGGAGAGACAGTGCGGGACCAGCGGTACGTGTCAGGATTGAACACCTCTGCCTCAGCCACGTAAGTAGGAGCGCCCTGGTCAAACGGGTAGTCAACTCCGCCGTAGACGTAGATCTTGCCGTTGATCACCTCGGCAGTGGCGCCAGCACGCGCGTTGCGCATATCGGGGAGAATCTCCCATCCGCCGGTGAGCAGGTTCACGCGTTCCACCGTGTGGACGCTCTGACCCTGGTTGTTGCGCCCGCCTATTACGTACAGGTAAATCGCATTCTGCGATGGAGCATCCACCACCATGGCAGAGTCGTAACGCGGAGTCGGCATTGCGGGGATGACGCCGGTGTACCAGGAGTTGGTCCCCGGCGTATAGAGCCAGCCTGTTGGCGAGACTTGCTCACCCGGCGGGTCTCCCCGGAGGCCGCCGAGCATGATGATTGAAGCATTCCCGCCGTAGTTGATGCCGAAAATGGCTGCCATCTGGCGCAGCTCAGTGTCGCTGTTTCCGATGGTACCCACGACCTCCCACGGCACAACAGGCCGATCAAGCGGGTCGTCCGGCTCGCTGTCTATAGCGGGCAGGCGCTCCACCGTGGACACCGTGGCCTGGATGTTGTTGTAACCGCCGATAGCGTAGATGTAGGGAACGCTAGTAGTCCCGCGCGCGTAATCCGACAGCGGCTCGGCAATTAGCTGGCCCCGGCCATTGGACAGTGGCAGCCGGTCACTCACCTCGTAGGACAATATCCACGTGCCAGTAGTGAGCTCTGCCTTTTGTCTCAGCAACTGAACGCTGCGCAGCGCCATATTGCCGTCCATGCCGCCGACAGCGTAAACCCGGCGCTCCTTGTAACGGTCGTCTCCGAGGTCGGGCGTGCCACGGTCGTCAATGATCGTTACCGCCGCCAGCCCGAAGTCGCGGCGCGGCTTGAACGCAACACCGGTAGCGTCCAGATTGCGGCGGGCCACGAAAGAAAGGGGTGTGTGTTCCACACGGTTGGCCAATTCCAAGCCAGCTTCGGACAGCGCCACCGTCTTCACTTTGATGGCTTTGTATCCTGGTAGCAGCGTAACCGGGAAGTTGACCACAAACACTGCCGAGCTGCCGCTGGTTCCGGAGCCGAAGAGCTGGATAGTAGCATCTACGGTCTCAGGGTCGCCGTCGAGGTCAACCGGCTCGTAGGTTCCGTCAAACTCCGGATCCCAAGCCAGCTCCACCGGGTCCCCGTTGGGAACCAGGGCGCCCGGGTCGGACGCTTCAGCATACACGTCCTCGCCGGTGAGATCGATGAGGAACTTGTAGATGCCAGTGGAACCGCCCGCAGTGACCCTGATGGCTGCCTTAATGCCTGTGTTGGGCTGAACCAACAGGTACTCCTGACGGTCATCTGTGAGCTTGCTCAGGTCAAAGCCGCCATCCCGGTCATAATCCGCGTACACCGCAATCTGCGTAGTGAGCGGGTTGACCACGGGCTCGTAAGCTCGGTCAACCACGTGCACCGGCCACTCCATACGTATAATCTGGCCGACACCATCCACAAACTGCAGAGCAAGCGTGTAATCCCGAGAGGCCGCCCCGTACGTGATGTACGGGTTTACCATTATCTTGAGGTCGGCATCGTAATAGGGAACTGACGCGGTTGTCGTGTTGGCGTCATAGATGCCATCGTCAGTGAAGTCCCACCAGAACGCATACGGCTCAATACCCGGATGATCCGGGTCCACGGTCACGCTAGCATGCAACACCGGCTCGCGCTCTGCGGGGATTTCGCTGGAAGAGTCGAAACTGATAAGGATGGACCCGTCCGAGCGCACCGGCGGCGAAGCGTTGACTATCAGCTCCGGCGGCCCTGTCGGCTCGGAGGGGACTTCCTTGATCACAACCAGCGGGAACTCGCGGCGCACCGTATAGCCGTTTGCATCGGTAACCAGCAGCACCGCTACGAAGCTCTTGCTCGTGCCTTCAAACAGGGTGTAAGTGTACTGCGGGTTCTGCAACACCGAATCCGTTTCGCCGTCGCCGTCGAAGTCCCACTGGAACCGGTACGGAGGTGTGCCCGGATTGAGTGGGTCCGGGAATACGCGGAAGTATGCCGGCTCGCCGGAGATGAAGCCGTAAATGGGCTCGCCTTCCGCATCGTAACCCAGCACCGTGTCGCTGAAGACGCGGGTGAGGCTTGGGTCAAGCGAGAACTGCGGCTCACTGGTAACAGTGATCGCAAGCGGTTCGCTTGTCATAGACTCACCCGCGTCATCAACGACTCTGACTGTCGCCTGGTACACGGAGATCCCGACACTCTGGTCTGCGGCACGGAGATAGTACAGGTGGTACGCCTGCTCGGTGCGGCTGGCCACATCGTTGATGTAGAAGTCAAACGCACCGTCATTGTCGTAGTCCCACATGTACGTGTAGGGCATCGTCCCGCCAGACACGGTCGCGATGAAGTTGACGCCAAGCGGAGAGCCACCAAGCGTCGGTGAGGCAGTGAAGGTGACGATGCGGAGATCGTCCACACCGTCGCCGCCACCGGCTTGGCTGGGTAGGCTTGGCGCCTGCCCACCTCCATCGCCGCCTCCGCAGGAGGAGGCGGCGATGAGGACCGTAATCAACAACATCCCGATTGCTTTCAGCACTTTCATCAGTGTCGGGTCCTCCCTGTCAAAGGGCTACCGAACTCAACCAGACGCTACTGCGGCTGGTAGAGCTCAACAATCTTGTTCATACCGAGTTCAGTAAGTCCACCGAAAATGTAGTACTTACCTTCGCCGGTGAAGAAGTCGTTCGGAGCGACTATGCCGGTACCACCAGCCCATCCACGCGGGATAAGGCCGCTGGGGGCGACTGACACCGTGCCATTCGCCAGGACGTCATAGACGCCGCCAGTGTATCCATCGACTGTGCGCCCACCCATCTGGTGGTACAGGAATCCGCGTTCGTTCACCTGCCAGCCTGCCACTACACCGGCCGCCGCCTCAGGCGTGTTGGCCAGCGTACGCCAGCTACCGCTGGTGGGATTAGTGACGCTGTCAAACGTGAACTCGTCAACCTGCGAGATGTAGTTGCCGTTGCGGTCAAATCCACCGAATACGATGATCTTCCACGGCCGATTGGTCATCTTATCAGGCAGAATCACAATCGAATCGTGGTATGCACGCTCAACCGGCATCGGAGGCATCAAGGAGTAGTCCCCCGCCTGGGGATCCTGGCCTTCCTGACGCTGCGCCGGCGGCGCCCACGCATTGAACCACCGCATCGCGTTGGTCGGCACACCGCTGTCGTTGATACCGCCGGTGATGAACACATAGCAGTACGGGCCCTCAGGCCATACCGGCGGCGGGAAGATATTACCCAGCGACTCAATGGTCACCGCTGAGTGGCCGTACAGGGGCTCGGGCAGCGGGTTCAACGGAACCGAGGCGTTCGCGCCGCCTCCACCCTGGTTGTCCATGGGTGGACGATCAGGCACGATAGGCGGGTTGACATTGTCGCCTTCCTGTGGGAGCCAGTCGTAATCGTGGAAGGTGTACCGATTGGACCAGATATCTGTCTGGTTGTTGATGTACTGGGCGATTGGTACGCCGTTCATGATCAGAATCGGGAACTGGTCTTCCACGCCGTAGGTCTCGGGATAGTACTTCTGAACGATGTCCAGCGGCTCGCCGCCTTCGTCGCGGCCGCCAAACACGAAGAACACAGGAACACCGTAACCACCACGTCCTAGGGTCCAACCTGGACCCGTGTCAGGACGGGGCTGTCATCCGGGGCATGCGCCGGGGCCACCAGGGTTGATGTCCCAGCGCTCGTGAATCATCGTGGCAGCGGCCGAGCCTCGCGGCACAAACGGGTCGCTGCGCTGGATGTTCCGTGAAGGGTGCATGAACGCCGGGAACGCCGTACCTTGGGGCGGCGGGTTCTTGACGGTCGGCGTCTGGCCGACATAAGCGTATGGGAGCCCCTGCAGCGAGTTCAGCAGCGTAAAGCTCCCGTCAGCGTAGGCAGTGCCGGTCTCTGAACCGAACATCTCCGATGCCGGCCGGTCGTCACCGGAGAGGTTCAGAGCATAGCTGGACTGAGTAATGTCCACAATGCCCTGGAACTCGCCGGAGTCACTCAGGATATCGCCGCCAAAGAAGTACACCATGCCCGATGGGTGAGAAGCCGTTGCCGGGTTCGCCCGGGGGCTGATCGGCGTAGCGGTACTTCCGCTCATCAGGCCGCCGTAAATGGACCATCCGAGGGTCGGCGTACGCTCGGCGCGATACAGCGTCTCCGGTTCGCTCTGGGTCGGAGTGATTCGGATCAGATTGCTCACAGCCACCACGCCGTTAGCATCGGTAGCCACGCAGCGCACCACATAAGGCGCACCCACGCCTTCGCCAGCGTCAGGTGAGCCGTTGCCGTTCTCGTCAACATACTGGCCGGTGAAGGTGGCAAAGGTGATGGTCGGATTCGCCTTCTTCGTCCGGTCGGGCACTACGACCGCCTGGGCGTCCTTAATCGGTGTTGGGTACATCGGCGGCAGCACAATGACCGGCTCGTCCGCCGTTGGAACCAGATCGCTGAATACTTCCCATTCATAAGAGATGGGCTCCCTACCTCCATCAACGATGCTGGTGAACTGGACGTTGAACGGCACCGGGCCCTCGGTCACGTCGGCGCCGATGGTGATGCTAAAGCTCACCTCTTCGCCGACGAACACCGGGACAATGCCGCTGGTGGTCTCAACACCCTGAGCGTCGCGCACGGTCATCCTAGCGTTGTAGGTACCGGGCGCAACGTAAGTGTGCTGGGCAACAGCCGAGCTGTCAAAGGCCCGAGAGGTTCCATCGCCGAAATCCCACTGGAACAGGTAGGGAGGCTCGCCACCAGAGGCACCGCCATTGAAGACAACCGGAAGCGGAGCCTGCCCAGAGCCGGGGTTCACCGTTGCGTAGGGAGACAACGATGAAGGCGGCATCACGCTGATGGCGATACGCCAGTCGGGCTGGCCGTCGCCATCCGCATCATCGGCAGTGGAAACCTCAACTCCACGGTTATCGGCAACTGTCAGCACGGGATAGAAGAGAAACTCTCCATCGCCGCCACTCCCCGGTGACTCGAAAGTGTACACCGGGTTCTCACTGAAGCTGTCGATAATACCGTCCCCGTCAAAGTCCCACTTGAAACCATATGGAGGACTTCCGCCGGAAACAAGCGCGGTGAACTGCACACGCAGCGGTGCCGCACCTGAGTTGACGGAAGGCTGGAATCGCACCACCAGCGGTTGGGTTCCACCCCCACCCGTGTCCGCAGTCACTGTAATTGACTTGTTCACGGTAACCGTCTGCTGGCGCGAGTCGGTCACTTTCAGCGATACCACCCCGCTATTGTTGAAGGTCCAATAGGGGTCTACCGCGTTGGAGTCGTACACTCCGTCCCCATCGAAATCCCATTCGTAGGAGTACGAAGGATACCCACCGAACGCGTATGCGGTGAAACTGACAGTTAGAGGTGACGGCCCCTGGTCAGGCGTGGCCGTCAACACCACGGAAAACGGCTGCTGATTGTCGTCCGGCGGCGGACTGCTGCCGCCCTGCGATGGCGTGACCGGAGTTGTGCCTCCTCCGCCACCACCGCAGGCGACCAAAAACGCCGCCATTACGACTAGCAGCACCAACATAAATCTACTGACTGACATCGCAACACCCCTGTTATCGGGTTTTTACCACCCTATTATACCCAAGAACGCGCTTTTCACACCAGTGGGTCACTTCGCGCGCTCAATGTACTGGCAAGTACGGGTATCCACTTTTATCAGATCGCCCTCGTTCACGAACAAGGGAACCTGGACTACCAGCCCGGTTTCCAGCTCCGCGGGCTTCGTCGCGCTGGTGGCGGTGTCGCCGCGCACACCGGGCTCCGCGTGCGTAACACGTAGTACAACGGCCGCCGGCAGGTCCACACCGAGGATTTCGCTCTCATACATCTCCAAGAAGACCGGATCGTTCTCCTTGATCAGCTTGACTTTCTCGCCTATCACTTCCTCGGGGACGCTCATCTGGTCGTAGGTCTCGTTGTCCATGAACACGAGCATATCGCCTTCGCGATACAAGTACACCATCTCACGGCGTTCAACGCGAATGTCCTCGAGCTTCTCTTCCGTGCGGAAAGTGACTTCGTTGATGGATCCGGAGCGAAGGTTCTGGATCTTGGCGCGCACGAATGCCGGGCCCTTTCCAGGCTTTACGTGGAGGAACTCCAGCACCCGGAACAGGTCGCCATTGCGCCTAAAGGTCAAGCCTCTGCGAAAGTCATTCGGGGTTATCATATTTGCTTCAGGGTATAACCTGCAGGCTGGATGTCACAGAGTTGAGGTTATTCAGGCGCTCCTTACCTACCAGATACAGGTCCTCAATACGGATTCCACCCTGCCCGGGAAGGTAAATGCCGGGTTCTATGGTTACTACCATCCCTGGCTTGAGGACATCCTTGCTCACGGCATTCAGCCGTGGAGCCTCGTGCACCTCCAGACCGACCCCATGCCCTAAACCGTGTCCAAAGTAATCGCGCTCTGTTCCATCTTCCGCTTTGTACTTACCGTATCCCTCCCCTTCAACAATGCTGCGTGCGATCTTATCCACTTCCGCACATTTCATCCCGGGGCGCGCGCTTTCGGCGGCAGCGGCCTTGGCCTCGCGCACTATGTTGTAGATACGTTCCCAACCTGGCGACACCCCGCCGAAGAATATGGTCCTTGTCATATCGCTGCAGTAGCCATCCAGCTCAACGCCCAAGTCGAAAGTGAGGGGCATACCGGGAATCAGCTGCTGGTTGGTGAATCCGGCGTGGGGCATGGCGGAATTGGGGCCGAACGCCACAATGGGGGAGAAGCTCGCGCGCTGAGCCCCCTTCTTCCGAATGCGGTATTCAAACTCCGCAGCCAGCTCGGCCTCCGTGACCCCTTCCTTGATTTGCTTGCAGACCTCACTGAAGGCGCTTTCCTTCAACGCTACAGCCCGCTTAATCGCTTCGACTTCCTCGGCGCTCTTGATGAGCCGTTGCTTCTCAACCAAACCGGTCGTCGGCACCAGCTCCACGCCGGCCTTATCCTCCAGCTCGGTTGCCTGAGCGTGAGTCAGGTTCTCCGATTCAAAACCGAGCCGCTTGATCCCATTGGCGCGGGCTAGGTCGCCAATCTTCTTGCCAAGGCTCTCGTTGTAGAATGGTACCAGCTCGTAGCCGTCAGAAACCTGGGTTTCGAACTTCCCATAGTACCTGAAGTCGGTTAAGAACAGATTGCGGTCTTCCGTCAATAGAATAGCCGCGGTGGAACCGTCGAAGTTCGACAGGTAGAAGATGTTCTTCAAGTTAGTGATGAGGACTGCGTCAACCCGCTGGGCGGCAAACGATTCACGCAACACCTTGATACGCTTATGGAAATCCATTGCAGCTCCAGAATAAGCCCACATATTCTAGGGAAAAGCCACCAACTGTGCAACTGTAACCTTGCTGGCCCGCAATAACCGCCAACCTCACTCGCAAAGGGACGGCGGCAACCAGCTAACTGTCGGGTTGAGGGAGCGCGTGTTGAAGGGCGCTTGGGCTTGAGTTATACTTATTCTCTTTGGGGTCAAACGCTATGCTCCCGGACGAGCGCAAGAACCGGCGGATGAGAATGGTGGCGGCAACGCTACAGCGCGAGGTCAGCACCATAATACTGGAGGAGGTCAAAGACCCCGACTGCGCCGGCGTCACCATCACAGCTGTGCACGTCAGCAGGGATTTCTCGCACGCGATTCTCAGCGTGCGTGCCCGGGCGGACAAGCTTGACGTAACCAAGCAGGCGCTAGCGGGGCTAAACCGCGCCTCTCCCTTCATTCGCCGGGAGCTGAGTTCTCGCATCGCACTGCGCAAGGTTCCTGCGCTGAGATTCATTGAAGACCGGGGGTTGGTGGAAAGCGTTCGCGTGTCAGAGCTGTTACGCAGCCTGGGATTTGAAGGAGACGGCAACGGTTCAACTGAACTGTGATTATCACTAATGTTCGAAGAATACAGACCTACAATACGCACTATCGCGCGGCTGACATTGAATGCGCGCACCATCTGGAACTTGCCGCATGAGAACCCTGATGGCGACAGTATTGGCTGCGCCCTCGCCATCCATTTCGCGCTGAAGTCCATTAACCGCAAAGTACGCACCTTCTTCAGTGAAGAGCTGCCGCGCATGTACTCATTCCTGCCCGGCGCGGGGGAGATTGAGCACACGCAACGGCTGCCGGACAAGCTGCCGGACATAGTCTTCGTGAGCGACAATGCCACTTTTGAGCGACTGGGCAAGCCCTATGTAGCCGAACTGAACCGGCTCGGGGTCTTCCCCGCCGGCCACCCTCAACACAAACCAGGGCGTACCCTGGTCATCAATATTGACCACCACCCGGGAAACGAGCTTTACGGCGACGTGAACCTAGTCATCCCGCATGCTGCTGCCACCGGCGAAATCGTGTTCGCTATCTTCAAGCAGCTGCGATTACCCTTGCCGCTGGAGGCGGCAGTCAACCTCTATGCTGCCATCATTACCGACACCGGCCGCTTCTCATACAGTAACACCACTCAGCTGACTTTTGAAATCGCCACCGAGCTGGTGCGCGCTGGCGTGGTCCCTCAGCAGGTAGTGGATTTCGTCTACAACACGCAGACCGAAGGGCAGCTTAGGCTGCTCGGGCGCGCCCTGCGAAACCTCACTATCAATGAGGAGCTGGGCTACTTTTACTCCTATGTGACGCCGGAGATGCTGGCGGAGTTTAACTGCAGTCTGGCCGATACCGAGCACATAATTGAGACACTAAAGGCGCTCGGGGACCCAAAAGTGTGCTTCTTCTTCAAGGTGGTCAACGACAACCTGGTCAAGGTCAGTGTACGGTCGCGCGAGGGGTTTGACAGCACCCGGATCGCGGAGATGTTCAACGGTGGCGGCCACTACGCCGCTTCGGGCTTCCGCATTGAGGGCAGCCTGCAAGAAGCCGTTGACGCCGTGGAGGCGGCGATGAGAGACCTCAGGCTGGGCGAAACTAAGCTACAGGCCGGCTGATATGGGCATCAGAACCGCTGTAATTGGCGTTGGTTCCATGGGGCAGCACCACGCCCGGCTCTATAGCGCGCTAGAAGCGTCGGAGCTGGTCGGGGTGGCTGACATAAGCGAGGCGGTCGCCGCAACGGCCGAGAAGTACGGCACTCGCTTCTTCAGGGACTACACAAAGCTGCTGGACGAGAGACCGCAGCTCGTGAGCATCGCCGTGCCGACCTCACTGCACCGGGAAGTGGCACTGGCCGCCCTAGAGGCTGGCTGCAACCTCTTAATCGAAAAACCCATCAGCGACACGGTTGAGGGCGCTGAGACCATTATTGAGCAGGCGCGCAAACGCTCGCTCAAGGTGTTCGTGGGGCACGTGGAACGGTTTAACCCGGCTGTCATTGCGCTGAAACAGCAAATCGACCGCGGGATGCTGGGCGAAGTGCATTCCATCAGCAGCCTGCGGGTCGGAGCACGTAACGTGCGGATTTTTGATACTGGCATCATCCTGGATCTGGGAAGCCACGATATTGACCTCATCAGCTACTTGTACGGGCGCAAGGCCCATTCAGTATTCTCCATCGGCGCGGCCAAGGCTCACAGATTTGAGGACCACGCGGCCATATCGCTCAAGTACTCCGAAAGCGCCGCGGGCTACATTGAGCTGAGCTGGCTCTCCCCGTACAAGGTGCGCAAGATGTTCATAGTCGGCACCGACCACTTCGGGCTGGTGGACCTCATTGAGCAGTCGCTCATCATCTTTGACGGTGAGAACTGGGCCAACACCGGGCTGGTTGAGCGGGACGAGCCGCTGCGGTTGGAGCTGGAGCGGGCGTTGCAGGCAGTGGAGGACGACCTTCCGCCAGATGTCTCCGGTGAGGACTCGCTCTACACAATCAGGGTGGCGCTTGGGGCGATTTCGTCCTATTCCAGCGGCGAAGCAGTGCACTTTGACGAGCACCGGCAGAACTCGGCGTATCCCACAATGGCCAACTCCAATGCCAACTGAATCGAGCGCATTAAAGCTGTTCGTCTCAGCCGGCGAGCTCTCCGGTGATATGCACGCGGCCAACCTGCTACGGGCGATTGCTGGCCACCGGGACGTGAGCGAGTTGAGGGCGACGGCGCTGGGGTCGTTCCACCTCGCCGACGCAGGAGCGGAGGTGCTGTTTGACACCGGCAGCAACGCGAGCATCGGCTTCATCGGCAACTTCCTCCAGGCCCCACAGCGGTTGCGGCTGTTCCAGGAAACGCTGCGGCATTTGCAGCGGTTTCCGCCTGAGGCTGTGATACTGGTAGACAGCCGCTTCTTCAACCTTAACCTGGCCCGGGCGCTGCGGCGCAGTGGCTTCGAAGGACCAATTGTCTACTTCATTGCACCAGTCCTCTGGCAGGCGGCGTCCGATCCGCGGTTTGACCGGTTTGAGGAGCAGGGGGCTGGATTCCGCCAGAAAGTGGGCAAGCGATTCCTGCTAATGAAGGAGCTGGTGGACCTGGCGCTGGTCATCTATCCGGTGGGCCTGCAGCTATACCAGCACTTCGGCGTCCCTTACGAGTTCATCGGCCACCCGCTGTGCGAGATACTGCAGCCGTCCAGGCCGCGCAGCGAGTTCCTGGAGGAACTGGGGGCGGTGCCGGGGCACCCGGTCATAGGTTTGATGCCGGGCTCGCGGCGTGAGGAGGTTGCAGTAATCGGCCGCGAGATGATCCGGGCCGCCCGAGCCATCGCGGAGAGCTTCCCCCAAGCCACCTTCGCCCTGCCCGTGGCCCATCCAGCAC
This sequence comes from uncultured Planctomycetales bacterium, assembly GCA_964643155.1. Lineage (GTDB taxonomy): Bacteria > 4484-113 > 4484-113 > 4484-113 > 4484-113 > CAZKNJ01. The sequence continues at coordinate 24,561 of CAZXPM010000001.1, forward strand.
TGAAGGACAGCATCATTAGACTGCTAAAACGGTATCCGGTTGACCTGACACTGCTGGAGCCGGAGCAACGCTACGACCTTGTTTGCCACGCAGACTTGATGATAGTTGCTTCGGGTACGGCCACCCACGAGTGCGCGGTCGCGGGAACACCGCACATCATGGCCTACCGGCTGCCGTGGCTTTACGACCTCATGTATTCCACCTTTACGCGGTTCCGGCTGCCGGCCTACGCCTTCCCCAATATCATCGCAGGCGAGAATGTAATACCGGAGCTGGTTCGCAGCGAATGCAACGCCGACTACATCGCGGGCGTGGCGATGTCGTTGCTGGACGACGTAGCGGAATTGGCGCGGATGCGCCAGCGGCTGGAAAGCGTCCGCGGAATGATACATCGGCCGCAGCCGCTGGAGCGCGCGGCAGACTTGATTGTGCAGCTAGCCAACTCCGCAAGAAGAGTCTAATCGTATAGAATGGGCGCGATGGACTTCATTTTGCCGCAGGCCGCCAGGACACAGGAGCGAGCGCTCACAGTCAGCGAGGTGACGGAGTTCGTGCGAGGAGCAGTTGAGGGCGAGCCACGGCTGCAGGGCGTGTGGGTGCGCGGCGAAACCAGCAATGTGCGCCCTGCCTCCACCGGCCACCTGTATTTCACGCTTAAGGACGAGGACAGCGAGCTCGCATGCGTGTTCTTCGGTTACACGCGGCACCGCAAAGTGCCGCTGGCCGACGGTACCGCAGTGCTCGCCTTCGGCAATGTCTCGGTGTACGCGCGCAGAGGCAGCTACCAGCTCGTGGTCTCGGACATCATCCATCAGGGCGAAGGGGAACTGGCGGCGCGGTTTGAGCAGCTTAAGCGAAAGCTGGCGGTGGAGGGGCTCTTTGACCCCGCGCACAAGGCGTTGCCGCCAGAGATGCCACGCGTCGTAGGTGTAGTGACCAGCCCGCAGGCCGCAGCGTTCACCGACGTCGTAAACGTGCTAACCCGGCGCGCGCCGTACTTGCACGTCGTGTTGTTCCCCACAGCTGTACAGGGCGACGCGGCGGCGGAGCAGGTTGTGCATGCGCTTGAGCTGGCCGACCAGAGCCGTCTGTGCGAAGTGATACTCCTGGTGCGCGGCGGGGGGTCGCTGGAAGACCTGTGGTGCTTCAACGATGAAGCGCTGGCCCGCCAGCTATACGAGATGAAGACGCCGGTCATTACCGGTATCGGGCACGAGGTGGATTTCACCATCGCGGACTTCGTGGCGGATGTGCGGGCGCCCACGCCGTCGGTGGCGGCGGAAATGGTGGCGCCGGATGTGCGCGATCTGCGAGCTGGCTTGGGGGCCATTGGTGCTGCTCTTGCGCGGTCGGCACTGGGGCGCATCCGTAGAGTGGAAACGTCGTTCGGCGCGCTGCAGGCTGAGCGCCTGGTGCTGCGTGCACGCGGCGAACTGGCGGACGCCAGGGCCGGGCTGAACACTGCCGCAAGGGCGATCCTGCGCAACTTGCAGGGATGGACTGGCCGGCAGAAGGAACGGATGGCACTCCTGGCCCAGCGGCTGGCCCCGCGCAAGGCGCAGCGGCGAGTGGAGGACCGGATGAGCGACCTGGACCGCGCGGCGGCCAGCCTTATCGCGGCAACCATGCGGAGATTGGAAGAACGTGCACGCCGCCTGACTCTGGCGGAAGCCAAGCTCGGCGCAGTGGACCCACGGGAAGCGTTGCGGCGGGGCTATGCACTGCTGTGGGATGAGGAAATGGAGCATCTGATCACGCGCGCGGCGGTGCTCGCGCCGGGACAGGCGTTCACTGCCGAGCTGCGCGACGGGCTGGTTCGCGGCGAGGTTAAGGAAACCGCGCCGAAGGAGGAGCAGTAATGAAAGGCGTATTGCTGGCGGGCGGCTCCGGAAGCCGCCTGCATCCCCTGACGAAAGTGACCAACAAGCACCTGTTACCGGTGGGGCGTTACCCGATGATCTACCACCCGCTGTTCAAGTTCAAGCAGGCTGGCATCACCGATGTGATGGTCGTCACTGGCCGCGAGCACATGGGCGCAGTGGTGAACCTGCTCGGAAGCGGTAGCGAGTTTGGTATGAGTTTCACCTTCCGCGTGCAGGACGAGGCTGGCGGCATCGCCCAAGCGGTAGGTCTCTCGGAGAACTTCGTGGGTGGCGACCGCTTCCTGACACTGCTGGGCGACAACCTCTTCGCCGACAGCCTGGAGCCACAGGCGCACGAGTTTTCAGAGGGAAGCGCCCTGGCGCGGGTGCTGCTGAGAAAAGTGAAGGAGCCGCAGCGGTTCGGCGTAGCCGTGTTTGACGCGGGCGAAAAGCTGGTTGATATTGAGGAGAAGCCGCCGCAGCCGAAGAGCGATCTAGCGGTCACCGGAGCGTACTTCTACACGCCAGACGTGTTTGCGGTCATTCGCGGCCTTAAACCAAGTGCACGCGGCGAGTATGAAATCAGCGACGTGAACGCGCACTACATCAAGCAAGGGAAGATGAGCTATGGCGTGCTAGAGGGCGCGTGGCAGGACGCCGGCACGTTTGAGAGTTACCCCCGGGCCAATGAGCTGGCGAGAGACTGGGAATTGGACTTTTGAGGGACTGCTGAACGCACCGCTGGTGACAGCATCCCGTCGCCGAGTCGGTTTGCGGCAGCCAGGAGGCTGCCATTCCTTTCGCCACAGGCAGCCTGGAACCCGCTTGTCCAGATTTAAGGTGATATGCTGTTTGCATGAGGACATACCAGGCGGTGGTGACGGCGGGCGGCGAAGTGCCCAAAGCGCTTAAGACACACTTTCCGCTGGCTGCCAAGGCTCTCATACCAGTCTGTGGAGTGACGCTGCTGGAACACGCGGTTGAGGCGCTGCTTGCCTGCCCACAGACGCCGCCGCCCATCGCGGTAGTGGGCCCGCCGGAAGCCAGGCCAGCGCTGGCGCGGTTCGGCGGGGACGCCGCGTGGGTGCAGTGCGGCGAAACGCTGCTGGACAATGCGCTGCGCGGCCTGGCTTTTCACGGGGGCGCGGGGGCCCTGCTGCTTTTGTCGCCCGACCTGCCTACAGTGACGGGCGCTGCGTTGTCCCGCTTCCTGGAAGCCGTTCCAGCGGAGGCGGAAATAGCGGCTCCTCTTATCACAAGAGAACAGTTTCTGCGGCGCTATCCCGGTGCGCCCAACAGATTCCTGCGCACCACCGAAGGCGAGGTGACCATGGGCAGCGCCTTCGTCGTCACTGCGGAGGCGCTGCGCAAGAACGTGCCGCTAGGTAACGACGCTTACCGCGCCCGGAAGTACCCTTGGCGGCTGGGATACTTGGTGGGACCGAACATCACCTGGCAGTTGCTGACGGGGCGGCTGAACCTGGAGGATGTGGAGCGGAGAATCAGCCGGCTGTGCGATGCGAAGGCCCGCGTGGTGCGCGTGGATGCGCCGGAGCTCGCTTACGACATAGACCTGCCGGAGAACATTGACTACCTACAATCGGCGCAGTAACCGCAACGAGTTCAACTAGCCGAATGTGCCCCGAATGCGCCGCAGGGGCCGGCGCTTCCACCAGCCCCTGCGAGTATTTCACAGGCTGAAGCAGAGAAGACTACGGGGTCTCCACGTAAAGGTCAACTGTCGCGGGCGTTCCGCTGTCCTGCGGGATGATCACCGTCCAGGCCCCGGGGGTAAGGAAGGTTACCGGCACGGTCACAGTGCCGTCCCAGTCCGCCTCACGGTCAGCCCTTTCGCGGGCGAGAACGGTGATGGTCACCGTCTGCGCACCAGCGTCAACCGCCCACTCCTGGCTAACGAGCTCGGTGTAACCGGTCGTATTGAAGTTGACCTTGATGTGCGTAAGCTGGTTCTGAACGACAGGATCGGGTTGGACCACCACGTCACCCACGTCAGGAGTGTAGGTGTCTCCAGTCCAGACGTCCTGCTCGGGATACACGTACAGGTCAACGACGGCCTGCGCGCCTCCGCTCTGGTCTACCAGAACCTGCCATACGCCGCGCTCCAGGAAGGTCGCAGGCACAGTCACCGTGCCGTCCCAAGCTGCAGTCTGTCCCAGGCGCTCGCGGGCGTAAACCGTTATTTCCAGGGTGCGTGCAACCGGATCCAGCGCAAACTCCTGGCTCACCAGCTCGGTGTAGCCCGTTGTGACGAAGCTAACCGTTACATGGCTTAGCTGGTTCACCGTCACAGGAGAGGGGTCGGTAGTGATGTCGCCGACATCCGGCAGGTAGGCGTCGCCGCCCCACACGTCTCCAGACGGCGCCATGGGGTCGGGCTGAACCACCAGGTCTACCGTGGCGTCACCGCCCTCCTGGGAAACAACCACAGTCCACACGCCGTCTTCAAGGAAGGTCACGGGAATCACGACCGTGCCGTCCCAGGAAGGCTCGGCATTAAGCATGTCGCGCGCCACAACCGTAAGCAGCAACCGGTGTTCGGCCGGCACTACCTCAAACCGCTGGCTGATCAGCTCAGCCGCAGCGTTGTGGACGAAACTCACTGTGAGATGAGCGAAGGAGTTTGCCACCAGGGGGTCCGGGTCAACCGTAATATCCCCCAGATCCGGGTAGTACTCGTCACCGGCCCAAATGACCTCTTCCGGCGCGCCTGCAGGCGCCTCCACGAACAGGTCTACTCCGACCGGGTCACCGCCCTCCCGTGGCGCCACCAGCCGCCACCAGCCGCCGTCAGGGAACGTCGTCGTGACGATTAGCGTACCGTCCCAGGTTCCGCTGATGTTGTCACGCTCCCGCGCGTAAACCGTGACGGTGAGCGTCCTGGCTACAGAGTCAAGGACAATGTCCTTGCTGACAAGATCGGTGTACTCGGTAGTGTCGTAAGTGATAGTCAGCTTGGCCAGCTGCCCCGCCACTAGCGGGTCGGGATCAAGCTCCAATCCTCCCGCCTCTGCCAGGTACTTGCTTCCTGACCATTCATCCCACCAGTGGTTGTCGCCGCCACCGCAACCGGTTGCTAGCAGGCCAAACAGGATGAGGGCCAGAACGGTTCCCACCGCCAGACCCGTGTTGAATAGTCTTCTCACAATCCACCCCCGATATTTCGGTTTGCTGTCCATAACGCTGAGCGGGACACTTTGCGTGCCAGCTCGTCGGCGGGTCTGACTTACCCGAAGGCACAGCAGGCGTTAAACGCCTTCCGCCCCATCCGGGGTTAGGTGTATTTTACCACATTGTTGATAAGGTGTGGATAGGAGCGGTCAACAGCCGATGCTCCAGGTTAGGCCAGCCCCTGGAGCTTGACCAGGTTGTAGTAGTAATCCCTCTTCTCTACTAGTTCCCGGTGGCTGCCCATCTCGCGGATACGGCCATTGTCGAGCACCACAATGCGGTCGGCGTCCTTTACCGTGGAGAGCCGGTGAGCCACCATCAGCGTAGTCCGGCCGTACATCAGCTTGTTAAGCGCATCCTGCACTATCGCCTCGGAAATGGAGTCGAGCGCCGAAGTTGCTTCATCCAGCAGCAGGATACGCGGGTCCTTGAGCAGCACACGAGCAATGGCGATGCGCTGGCGCTCGCCACCGGAGAGCGTGGCCCCCCGTTCGCCCACGATCGTATCGTAACCGTTAGGCAGGCGCATGATGAAATCATGGGCATTGGCACCGCGAGAGGCCCTTATGAGGTCAAGCTCGTCTATGCCGCTGCTCCCGAAGCAGATGTTGTCGCGGATGGTACCGTGTATGAGAATAGCTTCCTGGCTGACGATGCCCACGTTCTGGCGCAGTGACTCGAGGGTAACGCGCGAGACGTCCTGGCCGTCTATGGAAATGGTCCCGCTTGTGGGCTCGTAGAAACGGGGAATCAGCTGAAGGACGGTGGTCTTGCCGGAACCGCTTTCACCCACCAGCGCTACCACTTCACCAGGGCGCACAGTGAGGTTGAAGTCATGCAGCACATTCTCGCCGTCGCCATAACGGAAGCTCACGCTATCAAAGACGATACGGCCGCTGGCGATGTCCAACGGCTGCGCCCCGGGCATGTCCCGGATTTCGCGCGGGGTGTCCAGAATCTGCTGGATGCGGGCGATTGCGGCAGAGGCGGACTGGATGTTCACCACGACGCGGGACAGCTTGTTGAGTGGGCTTGCCACCATCGTCGCCAAACCAACGACCAGGAAAACATCTCCGATGGTGGACTGGTCTTTGAGGATGAGGAACGCCAGAAACGCAAAGAACACGAGCGGGGCCATGAACCCGACAAACTCCACAATCGCCACCAGTATGGACATCCACTTCACTGCGCGGAGGTTCTCCCGCAGAGTGCGGCGGTTGACGTCGTAGAACTGCCCGCTTACCTTCGCCTGCATGTTGAAGGACTGAATCAAGCGGATGACGTTCAGTCCTTCGGAGAGCACACCGGTAAGCTCGCCGGTGTACTCCTGGATGCGCTGGTTGATCTTGCGCAGCCGGGAACCGGCAAAGCGCAGACACAGTCCAACGAAGATGGAGACCACCAGAATCACCACTCCCAGCATCCAGCTGCGGATGAACAGAATCGCCAAGGCTCCCATCAGCATCAGCGGGGCGATGATGAAGTCCTCCAGCGACATCACGATGAAGTTCTGCACCGTGATGACGTCGTTGGTGAGCCGGGACATCAGGTCGCCCACGCGACTGCGGTCGAAAAACGAATAAGACAGGCTCTGCATGTGGTCAAACAGCTTCTGTCGCAGCTCGGCGGTGACGGAGTGGGCCACCGAGTTAATGGCGTAGATGCGAGTGGACAGCGAGATGGAGCGCACCAGCAACGCCCCGACCAATCCGCCCAGCGTCCACCACATCAGGCCGAAGTCGCGCAGCTGGCCGATGACGTCGTCAAACAGGTACTTGACGATTATCGGGATGGAAAGCTGGGAGGCAGAATAGACGAGTGCGGAAACCAGCGCAAGGTAAAGCAACCGGCGGTGGGAGAGGACGAGCGGACGCAGCCGGCGCAATTCCCACCAGCGTGCCCGACCCCTCCCTTTCGCGCTTGTGATTGTTGACATGGTGCCAGACCAGAACCGCGCTCTATTCTAACACTACGGTGCGGCCTCTCCGTGCTCCGCCAGCAACTGATCCAGTAACGCCTTGACCTCGGTGCGCAGGCGCCTTATCTTCTGCGCCAGCTCCGGCGGCAGCTCACCCGGCAACTCGCCCTCCCAGGCGGCATAAGCGCCCTTGAGAGCGTGGATGATCTCTTCGCGGCTGAAGCCCTTCGGTTCTTCCATGACGCTCACGGATACATATGATGCAGCATGCGCGGGAAGGCGATGGTCTCGCGGATGTGCGGCGCCCCGCAGAGCCAGGCAACGATGCGTTCCAGCCCGGCGCCGAATCCCGAATGGGGCACCGTGCCGTAGCGGCGGAGGTCAAGATACCACTGGAACGCATCCTCCGGCAGATTATGCTCGCGCACGCGCTCAAGCATAAGTTCCAGTTCGTCTTCGCGCTGACTACTCCCGATTATCTCCCCCACGCCCTCTGGCGCAAGCAAGTCAGCGCCGAGTACCGTTTCCGGGTCGGCCGGGTCGCGCTTCATGTAGAAGGCCTTCATGCGCGCTGGGAAGTTGGTGACGAAGACCGGGCGGTCAAACTGGCCGCCCAGAAAAACCTCCTCGGGCGCCCCCAAGTCGTCACCGTACTTGAACTCGGCTTCGCGGCCTTCCATTTCCTGGTTTACCAGCCTCACCGCCTCACGATAGGTGATGCGTGGGAAGGGCGTTTGCACCGGTTTCAGCCGAGAGGTATCGCGCTCCAGGGTCTCCAGCTCGGTGGCGCAGTTGGCCAGCACGCGCTCCACTGTGTACACGACCATTTCTTCCTGGAAGCGCAGGTTGTCCTCCTGAGTGAAAAAAGCGGCCTCCATCTCCAGCATCCAGAACTCCAGAAGGTGGCGGCGGGTCTTGCTCTTTTCCGCGCGGAAGGTGGGCCCAAAGCAGTACACGCGGCCGAGCGCCGCGGCGGTAGCCTCGTTATAGAGCTGGCCGCTCTGGGACAGGTAGGCCTTGTCGCCGTGGTAATCCACCTCAAACAGCGTGGTAGTGCCCTCCACCGCGTTGGGAGTGAAGATGGGAGTGTCCACGCGCACGAAACCACGCTCGTAGAAGAAGTCTGCCCACGCCTTCTCCACCTCGTTGCGCACACGCATGATGGCAGTCTGCTTGGCCGACCGCAGCCACAGGTGGCGGCGCTCCATGAGAAACTCCACGCCGTGCTCTTTCTTGGCGATAGGGTAGTCAGGGACGGACTGGAGGACTTCCAGGGCGGATACCTGCATTTCCACTCCCCCCGGCGCGCGGCTGTCGGCTGACAGTGAACCGGTGATGATGAGCGAGGACTCCAGCCCCAGACTGGCACAGAGCTCCATGGTTTCGGGCGGCAAGTTGCCGCCGAAGGCCACGCACTGCATATCGCCCGTGCCGTCGCGGACAATGAGGAAATGGATGTTCTTGCCGCTGCGGAGATTGCGCAACCAGCCGCGCAGCTGCACGACCTGTCCGAGGTGCCGCTTCGCGTCGCATATGTAAATGGTCTCACACATGATGGGAGCCTGCTGAAGGGTCTATTGTATCCGGTTGCGGGAGATGTGCAAGCAGCGGCTAGCTCCCAGCCGCCTGTCATTAGCAGAAGGATAGCGGACTGACCCCGTCGCCAAGGCTACGGCGGGCAGACGTTGGTTTCCGGTTGCCGGGAAGTCCGAAACGAGAAGTCGCACAAGTTGCGCGTTGGATTTAACCCGGCGGCGGGTAGCGCGGGCAGCGTACACATCGTATAATGGGCATCCCCATGAGGTGGTTTTCCTACCGGACAGTGGTGATGGCGGCGATGCTGGCGCTGGCTATGGGCGTGGCGCCGGTTGGAGCGCAGGAAGAGGAGCATCCGATGCTGCCGTTCATCATGGACGTGCTCCCGGAAAACATCCCCGACTTCAACCAGGGCGAAAACGGCGACCTGCTGGTGAAGGAGATTCGCCGGGGCAACCCCTATGTCAAGGAAGTCGCGCTCACCTTTGACGACGGGCCGCATCCACACTACACTGCGAAGCTGCTGGCGATACTCAACTACTACCGCGTGCCCGCAACATTCTTCATGGTGGGAGTGCAGGCTGAGCGCTACCCCGAATGGGTGCGAATGGTGCATCAGGAAGGGCACGAAATAGGCTGCCACACATACGACCATTTCCGGCTGGTGAATCTGCCGCTGGACGAGCAGATCTACCAGATTGAGGAGTTCTCCAACCTCATCAACCAGTTGACGGGCACCAAGCCGCACCTGCTCAGGCCGCCCGGCGGGCAGTACAACCACTTCACGGTAGACCTGATGAACCGCAACGGGATGGCGCTGGGGCTATGGACCATCAACACCAAAGACACGGCGCCACAAGCGGACTGGCGCAGCATCTACCGCCGGGTGTTGGAGGAAGTGCAGCCTGGCGCCATCATACTGATGCACGACGGCACCGACGTAACGGTGGAGATGCTGCCTGCGCTGATTGAGACCTTGCAGCGCCGGGGCTACAGCTTTGTGACCATGAGCCAGATGATGGCCCACGCGAATGCGGACGTGCTGAACGGAAAAGATGGCCACGGCGAGGCGAAGTCCAGGGACGGCTGGCGCGTTTACAGCTACTAGCCAGCCGGACCCACTGCGGCCAGTACGCTAGATATCATCCTCCCCCCGCTTGAAGATGAGCACGGCGTTGTGGCCGCCAAAGCCAAAGGAGTTGCTCAGCGCATACTCAAACTCACGGGAAACCGCCTCGTTCGGGGTGTAATTGAGGTCGCATTCAGGGTCGGGGTTCTCGTAGTTGATGGTTGGCGGAATGACCTGACGCGAAAGTGCGCCTATCGTGACGATACCCTCCACTACTCCGGCCGCACCCAGCAGATGGCCGTGCATTGACTTGGAAGAAGAGATGTTTACCTGGTAGGCATAGTCGCCAAAGACCTTCTTAATGGCCTCCGTTTCGTTCTTATCGTTGAGCTCGGTGGAAGTGCCGTGGGCGTTGATGTAGCCGATGTCCCGCGGCTGCAACTCTGCATCCGCCAGCGCCTGCGCCATCGCCTGCCCAGCCCCCGCCCCGCCGGGGGCGGGTGCAGTGATATGGTAGGCATCACAGCTGGAACCATAGCCCACAATTTCGCAGTAGATCTTCGCGCCTCGTGCCTTCGCCGACTCGTACTCCTCCAGGACCATCGCGCCGGCGCCTTCGCCCATCACGAAGCCGTCGCGTTTGGCGTCAAAGGGGCGGGAGCCGCGGTGGGGCTCGTCGTTCCAGCTCGCGGTGATGGCCTTCATCACACAGAATCCGCCCAGTCCCATTTCGTTTATGGCAGCCTCCGCCCCCCCGGCAATACACGCATCCAAGTAGCCGTCCCGGATGGCGCGGAAGGCCTCCCCGATTGTATGATTGCTGGTGGAGCAAGCAGTGACAATGGCGAAATTGGAACCGGTTATGCCGGTCTGGATGGCAATCACCGCGGCACCAGTGTTGGCGATGGCGTTGGGGATGAACAGGGGACTGACGCGTCTGGGCCCTCGCTCTATGAGCGTCCGCGTTTGGGCGAAGATGGTCTGGAGACCGCCGATGCCGCTCCCGTAGTAGATCCCCGTGCGGTCGCGGTTGCTTTCAGTAACGGTGAAGCCGGACTTCTCGAGCGCCATCATCGCAGTAGCCACTGAAAGCGAAATATAGGCGTCATAGCGGCGTGCATCCTTGGGGCTCATGTATTGCTCAGGATGGAAGTCCCTTACTTGAGCGCCGATTTTCACCGGATAGTCGGATGTATCCATTCCCTCAATCAGGCGCACGCCGCTTTCACCGGTGAACACGGCATCGAGCAGCGACTGATGCCCGCTGCCAAAGCAAGTCACCGCCCCGAACCCCGTAATTGCCACGCGTCGTTTCATAGTTCATCTCCCAGCTTCTGCAATACTATCAGAGGCGCAGGCCTCCGCCGTTTATGTGAAGGGTCGCTCCGTTAATGTAGCTTGCTGCATCGGACAGCAGGAAACAGATAGCGGGAGCAACTTCAGCCGGTTCGCCCAGCCGCTTGCAGGGTATCTGCTCCAGCACCGATTCCAGGAACTTGTCGCTCAGATTGGCGGTCATGTCCGTGCGGATGATGCCGGGGATGACCGCGTTGGTTCGCACCCCGCGCGAAGCGTACTCCAGAGCCACTGACTTGGAGAAGGCCACGATGCCCGCCTTGGCTGCCGCATAGGCGCTCTGGCCAAAGCTGCCGATGCTGCCAGCGATGCTGCTCACCATCACGATAGAGCCGCCCCCGTGCTTGACCATCGCCTTTACCACTTCGTGGGTGACATAGAACACGGAATTGAGGTTGTCGCGCACGCAGCCTTCCCACTGACCGGTAGTGGTGGAATGCGTAAGCGAGTCGTAGCGCACGCCTGCGTTGTTCACCAATAAGTGGATAGTCTCCTCACGCTCCAAGACGGACGCGATGGCTGCCGCCACCTCCGCATGGTCGGAGGCGTTGAAGGGCACCAGCTCGGCGGTTCCGCCGCCTGCGTGCACCGCTTCCGCCACTTCCTCCGCGCGCTCGCGGTTCTTCAGGTAGTTGACATATACCCTGGCACCGCCGGAGCCGAGCAGTTTCGCGGTCTCAGCGCCGATGCCACGGCTAGCTCCGGTCACCAGGGCAACGCGTCCGGAGAAATCGAACTTAGCACCTGTCGGCTGCGTGACGGCTCACCTCCTCCCAGAATCAGTGTTAGCAGGAATATAGCACATTCGTTTAACTTCCCGCCGCCGGTAGCGAACATTTAGCAACAAAGCGCTTTGGAGCGGTTATGCTGATTCATCGCACGGCCATCGTGCATCCGGAAGCGAAACTGGAGCCGGGCGGCGAGATCGGAGCTTATTCCGTCATCGGCCGCAATGTCACTATCGGGGCGGACACCGTGATAGGCAGCCACGTCGTCATTGGCGAGAACACTACCATCGGCGCGGGCTGCAAAATCAGCTCCCACGCCGTTGTCGGCACTGACCCCCAGGACCTCAAGTACAACGGCGAGCCATCCTCAGTGGAAATCGGCGCGGGGGTGCAGATTCGCGAGTTCGTCACCATCAATCGCGGCAGCAAGAAGGGCTCCGCCACCCGTGTGGGAGACAAGTCGTTGCTGATGACCGGCGTGCACGTGGCGCATGACTGCACCATCGGCGAAAACGTGATTATGGCCAACCTCGCCACCCTGGGCGGGCACTGCTCCGTGGGCGACAACGCAGTACTCGGTGGGATGGCTGTGGTGCACCAGTTTGTGCGCATCGGCAAGATCGCCATGGTGGGCGGCACCAGCGGCCTGATGCAGGACGCGCCGCCTTTTATGATGGTCTTCGGCCCCGCGCCGGCGCGTGTGGTGAACATCAACCACATCGGCCTCAAGCGAAATGGGGTGAAGCCGGAGGTGCGGCTGCACCTTCGCCAGGCCTTCCACATTCTCTACCGGCAGGGGCTGAGCCTTAGAGACGCGGTGGCGAAGATACGAGAGACACTTCCCGAGAGCGAAGAGCTGAGCCACCTGCTGGACTTCTACCGCAACAGCGAACGCGGCATCTGCCGCTCGACGCTGTCGGTAGCCGAAGGCCAGCAAACCGAAGCTGAGCCCCGCGACTTCCCCGACGAGCTGACGACCAGTATCCCGGCGACGTAACGGTTGTTGGCACTTGTTGCTGATTGGGGGAGGAGGCCATGGGCGAGGACGCCCGGCCACCAAGACACTCCCGCCTTACTCCCAGGCTAGGGCTTCTTCGGCTGGAGGTCATCGAAGGAGAGACCGCCGATAATGAGGATGTAGCTTGGGACCATCGGCAGCACACAGGGCGAAAGAAACGACGCCAGTCCGCCAAGGAAGGCAATGCCGAGGTTAACTGAACGGCCAGCGAGCATCTCCTCGGCGTTGAGCGAGGATGTGCCCAGCAGCGATATCACCTTCGCCGTGCCCAGGAAGAAAACCGCGAGACAGAGCACGCCGGCGAAGATGAGGGCGGGCGCCAACAGCTTGCGGCGCAGGGTCTCGTCCTTCGCCATGATGCGCGCCAGTTGGAGGGCAACGGCAAAAACCAGCGCGATGACCCCGGCCCACAGCGCAATGCGGAAGAGCAAGGCGGGCTGGACAGTGTAGATACCGGACATAAAGCCGAAGAAAAGCACCAAACCTACAGCGATGAGCAGGGTGGCGCTGACGAAGTTGATCGTACCCACGTGGCGCGCCACGCGCTGAATGAAGCCCACGGCCGAGCCGATGAGTAGCGCCACCAGCAGGAAAGGTATCGCCAGGCCGAGCGAGTAGGCAATCATCATGGGCACCCCCTGGCCGGGCTGGCTGGCGGCTAGTGTGAGGATAACCACGAGTATGGGGCCGAGGCAGGGCGTCCATCCGGCGGCGAAGGTGATGCCGATGAGGAAACTGGAGAGGTAGCCGCCCTTGCTCTGAACATGCGCCTTTTTCTCAAGCAACAGGAAGCGCAGCGGCGAGAGGCCCCAGGTACTCAGCAGGATGTGCAGGCCCAGGATCATGACGATGACCCCGCCCACCCAGCCGAACATGCGCGGGTAGTTCTTGATCAGGTCGCCGATGAAGTTCGCCGGCAGGCCGAGGACGACGAAGATGATGGAGAAACCCAGCACGAATGCCAGCGAGTGGCTGAAGGCTTTGAGAACGGCCCGATTCATATCAGCTCCTGACGCGTGCCGCGGACGGCACAAAAGATGGCGGCCATTATATCAGCGTCAGGGGGCGTACTTATAGCCGCCGGAGAGATAGAGCTGCACCTGGTCAGCGAAGTGGGGGCTGGCGGGGCGCCCGCTCTCGCCGCCAGGCAGGACGGAACGGTACAGACCGTAAGCGCCGGGCTGCATAATGAGCCGCGCCGTCGGACCGAAGGACTTGACGAAGTAGCTGCCTTTCCACTGTAACGAGGAGACGTTGACCGTGCGGAAACCGCCGCCACAAGCCAGCATGCCGGGACTGGAGTCTGCGTAGAACGGGAGCGGATGCACCAGCGGCAGGCGGTGCATCTCGCCGTAGGGTTTGAGCACGCCACCTTCGCCGGTGGCGGCGGCGACTGTGGCAGCCCACATTGCGCGCAGTTCCGTGTCGTCGGGTGCCGGCCACTCCACGCCCTGCGCGGCCAGCAGGCAGGCCAAACCGGTGTTGGCCCGGACACTGCGGTTGTGCCAGACGTGAAGCAGCAGCTCCCGGCGTAGCAGTTCATAGAGCAGCGCGCCAGGACTGTCGGCCGATTCGTCATAGTCCCAGTCGTTCAGGACCGCCAGCGCGGCGGATTCGGCGGAGTTTTGCGCCAAGCTGTCCAAACGCGCGAGCAATGGCGGCAAGAAGTCCTCGGCATAGAGCGAGTGAACATCGGACTGGATGGAAGCAAGAAGCTCTGGCGTTACTGTTTCCCCGGCACCAATGGCAGCCTGCAGGAGCGAAGTGATGCGCCTTGCGCGGTAACCGGCCGCGTAGTTTCCGGGGAAACAGGGCCGGCCGCCGGCGTCCAGCTCCGGCGGGTTGTTGCAGGAGACAAAGAAGCCCGATAGTGGGTTGACCGCTCGGGGAAGATCGGCAGGAGGGATGAAGCTCCAGCGGTAAGCGGCGGCCTGTTCGGCTGTGGTGACAACCCGTGGACGCTCGCTGTTGTAGCTCCGAAACGGGACAGAGCCGCAGGCAAGATAGGCGATGTTGCCACCCACATCGCCGTAGACCAAGTTCACCGGCGTGACGATGCGCCCGGCAGCTTCCTCGAAGTCCGCCAGCGACATAGCACGGTTGAGGTCGTAGAAGGCGGCCGCCTCAGCATTCTCGTAGAAGCCGCTCCAGCAGAGGATGTAGAAGTTGTCAGCGTCCTCCTCAATGACGGGGCCGAAGGCGGTGTCAATCACGGTGACAGTCTCGTCGCTCACCAGCAGGCCATCGCGCACACGGATGATCTCCTCGCGCGGCTGCGGCCCAGCGCCAAGCGTGGCGGCCTGCGTCTTCGCAACAGTCATCACATCTTCATTGTCGGCCTGCAGCGCTGTCAGGCCCCACGCGCAGAACGAGTTGCGGCCAATGAGCACAAGGCCCAGGCCCGGGATGGAGACGCCGCGGACGTCCATTTCGCCTGGGACGGTGAGCCAGACCTCGTACCAGAGGCTGGGAAGCGTGATATCCAGGTGCGGGTCGCTGGCGACCAGCGGGAGGCCGTCGTTAGTGCAGCTGCCAGAAACGGCGAAGGCGTTGCTGCCAAGACTGGGTTCCAGCGCGGAAACAGAGGAGGCGATGGCGGCGGGGTCGCCGAGGACAGGATAAGCGGGGACGGCAGCGGCGGCGGATTCCACTAGCGCAAGCGAAGAAGCAGTGGAAGCACTGCGGCCAGCACGCAGCAGCGTCAGTTCATCATGATGGTCGCCAGAGAGGAGCTGGGTGACCATCAGTGCAATGGCGAGGGTGTCTTCAGGCTGCCACGGCGCGAACTCCGGCAGGAACATGTATTCGGGCGTTGGGCCCCTTTCAGCCGCGTAAGCGTTGATGCCGCGGGAGTATTCCAGCAGTGCTTTGAGTACTTCCGGGCGTTCGGATTTGAGCAGCGCCAGGTTTCGTTGAGCATACCGGCGCAGATTGAGCTGACGCATCTGGATGTCTGCTGAGAGGAAGTCCCTGCCCACTATCTCAGCCAGTTGGCCATGGGCCTTGCGGCGGGTGACGTCCAGTTGGAGCAGGCGGTCTTCGGCGGTGGCGTAACCCAGTGCGTAGAACAGCTCGGGTACCGTGGCGGCGGTGATATGGGGCACCCCCCACTCGTCACGCCGAACCTGCCCGGGGGCTGCAAGCGAGGTGTAAGCTATCGCCGCCCAGCAGGCAGCCAGGATGGCGGCAAACAGAAGCGGCTTCAACCGGCGGCGCAAAATGCGTGACACCGGAGCTATCCGCCGCGGAAGATCACAGCCAGACGCTGGATGATCTCGGCGTTGATCCAGTCAAACATCAGGAACTGCATGCGCCCGATGAGCAGCGAGACACGAGCCATAATGGTGTAGCCGAAGGTCGCGCCGAAGGCTACCATCAGGGTATACACACCTATCCGGGCTACGCCGCCCACGAAACCCCGGTGTTCTACTGAGAAGAAGAAGTACACGAGCACCGACAGTGCGCCCACAAACAGCACTAGCGCATTGAGCAGCTTCACGAAATCGGGGCCCGAGGTGACCATGTACGGGATGACGTCTATCGTGGCATAGAACTGGGGCAGCAGCAGACCGCTGAACACCTTGGAAAGAGAGATGCCGGTGAAACCGCCAATATAGAAGGCGAAGGTCGTGCGCGAAAGCCAGCCGAGACCCGGCACCAGGCGCAGCAAGATGAAGAAGCCCAAGACGCCTGGGATAAGAACCCAGAGGTTGAGAGTGGACCCTTCGGGCGTCCCGAACTTCGGATCCAGCCAGGGCAGAAGCTGGTAGATGAACACCGGCTTCATGTTGTTGAAGAAGTACAGAGACATCAGGTAGCCCGCGGAGATTCCCAGGTAGAGGTGCTCACCGAGCCGGAAGAGCGCGTTGTCCTTATAGATGAAGGAGAACATTACGAGCGTCAGTCCGGCGGCAATCCAGGTTCCGACGGAGACCATGGTGTCCCCGGTAAAGAAGTCAGCCATGGACTGCTGCCAAGGCAGCAAGTGGCTTTCGGCCTGTAGCAGGATTGCTAGGTTCAGCATATTACTTCTCCCTCCGGGCCGCATTGCGCTTCTGTATCGCCAGCGCGAAGGCGAATATGTTTGCCAGCACTATTGCCACGAACAGCAGTGCGTGCACCATGGACTGTGAGTCCATCGCGGCCACCGCCATGTCCGGGTGCTCCATCAGCATCTCGTACTCAGCGGCTCCCTTAAGCCCGCCGATGATGCCGTTGAGCTGCTTGGCCTGCAGGTAGGGGTAGTATTGAGGGGCGACAACGGCGGTAACGCCACCGCCCACTTCTACATCGTGGACCTCCGTGCCGTAGACAATCCACCAGTCGCCCGAGTTGCCCGCCTCAAACATGATCATGTAGTCAGCCTGTCCCAGGCGGTTGAAGTTTTTAATGACGGGCATTGTAGAAGTAGCATTGCCATAATAGTCCTTGGGGAACGTCTCAACAAAACTGTTGCCCACACCGATGATGACAATGGTGCCGCCTACCTGGTAGCCCAGGAAAACAAAGTCGTCGCCACTCCTCCAGTTGGGATACTCCTCCTTAACTTCTTCGATGCACTGGGCCACCAGATTGGGGCCATTGGGCCAGAGCACGGTGATGGCAAGCTTGTGCTTCTTCCGTGCGATGTGGCGCATCACCGCTTTCATCATCGGGTAGAGTTCGGGCTGGGAAGCGGGGTCGAAATCCGCACTCATCATGATGTTGGAGCCTTCCGGCAGGTTCTCAATCTTGTCGAATACGCTCTGCACTTCAGGCGTAATCCGGATAGGAAGCCCGATGGGCCAGATGAGAGGAATGGCCACCGCCAGCGCCACCAGGGTATAGATGATCCGCCGGTCAAGCAGGAGGAAAAGCTCCAGGAAGTTGCGTTTGGCCTCATTCTCCATTAGTCGCCACCTCCCATGTAGGTGCGCTCAATGCCGAAGATTATGCGCACCGAAATGGCGATCTGGGCCAGCGCCACACCCAGGACCACACCGCGCAGACCCGCCATATTGGGGTTGTTCATGATCCACCCTGCGAAGTCGCTGAGATACGGACTGATGAACTCCCCTATAGGAACGCGTCCGATCATCACCAGCAAGCCTGCAATCAGCAGCGCAAGTGCTTCCCAGGTTCTAGCCCGGAAGGCGCGGAACGCGGCTGATGCTATGAAGAAAGCCAAGGTGGCGAACATCGTCGCCTGCATCGGCACGAACAGCCACCAGTACTCCCAGCCAACTGGCGTACCAGGCCGGACGCTGAAGATGAGTCCGAGGAGTAGCATCTGGATGAACGCGATAATCGTAACCATGGAATAGCCGTAGCCCGGCACCTTGCGGCGCACTCTGTTTACGTGATGGTGCAGCAGCGAGAGAATGGCGAACACGGCGGAGAAACCGACGATTACGATTGCCCAGTTGGTGAAGCCTTCGTACAGATCTGTGGCGATTTTCGCGGGCACGAACTCCCGGATGAACATCGTCATTCCCATCGCAAAAGCCAGTAGTATCGGAAACTGTTTCCGGAAAAACTGCATAGCTTACCCCAGAGCTTTGAAGAGATCCTTGACGAAAGACATGCCGAAGGTCACAAGCAGCGTGCCTATCAGAATCACAACCATCATAAAGAGCTTAGCCATATCCTGGCCCTTGAGACTGCCGAGCACCAGCGGCTCGCGCGAAAGGTATGCGCTCGCGGCGTAGAGCTCCTCGCCAATCAGGGTGTAGTCGCAGGTGGTGACAAAGAAGGGGAGCTGTGTAACCGCATCCGTTCCGGCAATCTGAATGGCACCGGTGCTGGCCCCGGTTTCGGCCAGAATCAGGCTTTCGGCATAGTAGTAGCCCATGAAGAAGTTGGCCGCAGGCTTGTCCCGCATCATGATACCGCAAACTGCGGCCGCATAGGAGAACTGATCCTCAGTGAGGAAGAAGATGTTGTCCTCGTTGTAGGCGTCGGGCCTTCCTGCGTCAGCGAAGCCCGCTTTCACAATCTCCTGCGCCACTGTCAGCACGATGGGGTCGCGGCAGGGCACTACGAGCGTTGACTCGTAATTCGCCACTCTCCGTGCAACGCGCCCAAGAATGTTGAGCGCAGCCAGCGTGGACAGGTCCGCCAAGCTCGACATTCCGTTCAAGTAGAGAATCGGCTTCCCCATCTCAGTCGCGCGGCCGATAGCCTCATCCACTGCATCCAGTCCGTTGATCTTGCGGATAAACAGATTGGGGTCGCGGCGGGCGCGCGAAATGAAGTAAAGCACGGTTGCGCCGAACAGCACTGCGAGAATCAGCATATTCGTCTTGCTCACGTCAAACCAGTTCTCACGGGCGGTTGCGCTCAGCACTTCCGGATACTCGGCCGTTGCATCGCCGAGCCTGGCTTCGAGCTTGACGTACAATTCACCAATCGTGCGGGGCTGGACTTCCACCAGCTTTGAGCTCACCTTCTCCTCTCCAGTATCCGGGTCGATGATGCCGGGTTCAATCGGTCGGCCGTCTTTGTTCTTCGGTCCAACGTTCGGCCTGACCGTGAAGCCTTCCGGCTCGGGCAGCCGGATGGCGTTGCCCTTCGCGTCAAACTCCCCAGTGGCCACATCTTGTACTAGTAACACATGATGTAGCTTGGCCTCCCGGCTCTTCTTGAACCAGTAGAAGATCGGGAAGTAATGGCCGTGATCCTCCATGTAGGACTCGTTGCCCGCAATGCTCCCGGCTTCAAGCCAAGGCCCATTAGGGGTCTCCGCGAGGTATGCGGTGTATGTGAGTTCGGGGGACTCCTCGGGGAAAGCCTCCCAGGTCAGGTAGAGCCCGGTGCCATCGTCATTGGGGAGATCCCGTAGCGTCACGCCAGAGGGCAAGGGCACAGTGGTTACTGGAACCTCTGGCTCTTCCTCCTCCAGGCCGATGACTATATCCGCATCTTGCAGGGCCGCAATCTCGGAGGGATCCCCCGCAGCGGGCGGAAGCTCTTCCGGCTCCTGGGCGAATCCGGCCAGGGACAAGGCAAATAGCAGTACAAAGAAGATAGCTGCCTGAGAAAGGTTGTTCTTCATAGGCGGGTTACCTTCGAAAGGTGAGGTATTATATCAGTAAAGACTCCCGGTTTGCCAACCTCCCCTCGCAGAATCGAATAAGTCGTTCTGCAGACGGCTCGGTACACTCCTGGCGTTGCGCGCGGTGTTCAATCTGCTATCCTATGAGACAATCCGGCAACGTAAAGGAGCTGAATCATGGCGAAAATCGTGGAATGTGTACCTAACATCAGCGAAGGCCGTAACGCCGAAGTCGTGGAGGCCTGCATCGCCCCTGTCAAGCAGACCGGGGGCGTGAAGCTGCTGGACTACTCTTCTGACGCCGACCATAACCGCTCAGTGATAACCTTCGCCGGCTCCCCAGAAGGCTGCATAGAAGCAGCGTTCAGGCTGGCGGAGAAGGCCAAAGAGTTGATAGACCTGACCAAGCACGAGGGTGGGCATCCGCGGATGGGCGCGGTTGATGTCATCCCTTTCGTTCCCGTCGCCGGCGTCACTATGGACGATTGTGTAGCGCTGGCGAAGCAGCTCGGTGAGAGATTGTGGAACGACCTGCAAATACCGGTGTACCTGTATGAGTTCGCCGCCTCCAAGCCCTCGCGCAAGAACCTGGCGAAGGTGCGCAAGGGCGAGTTTGAGGGGATGGCGGAGAAGATGAAAGATGAGAAGTGGGCGCCAGACTTCGGCGACCCCGCACCGCATCCGACCGCGGGAGTAACGGCGGTAGGCGCGCGCATCTTCCTGGTGGCCTACAACATCAATCTGCGCACGAATGACCTCAAGATCGGCAAGAGGATCGTCTCCTGCATTCGCGAGGCGAAGGGCGGTCTTGTCAACGTGAAGGCAATGGCACTGCTGCTGGAGGATCGCCAGCAGGTGCAGATCTCCATGAACCTGGTCAACCCGTTTGACACGCCGATGTACCGTGTATTTGAGATGGTGAAGATGGAAGCAGAACGATACGGCGTCTCTATCGCAGGCAGCGAAGTAGTCGGGCTGGTGCCAACCGAGGCGCTGGTCAAAAACGAGGAGTACTACCTCCGGCTGGAGGGATTCAAGACCCACCAGATTGTGGAGATGGGGCTCTTCGGCGAGTAGGAGGCCGCAGTAGAAGCCGTGGCTGTAGCTGAGAGCCTGTTGCTGCAGACCGTAGTGCTCGTGCTGTTGCTGGGCGTCATCGGCTTGGCCGCGGCGGATGCGCTCCGCGTTCCCAGCATTGCTCCACTGCTGCTCTTCGGGGTCATCGCTGGGCCTTCGGCGCTAGGACTGATCGACCCTGCGTCCCTCGGCGACGGACTCGTTGTCTTCATCAAGCTGGGCGTCGCCATCATCATCTTTGAGGGCGCAATGACGCTCAGCGTGAAGCACCTAATTGAACATTACCAGGTGGTGCGCAACCTGGTGACGCTGGGGTTGCTCATCACCTTGGCATTGGGAACGATGGCGTTCATGGTGCTCCTCGGCTCGGATCTGCTCACAGCCCTTGTGTTCGGCTCGCTTGTGACCATCACCGGTCCCACGGTAGTACAGCCGCTGCTCAAGCGAGTACCGGTAACCGAGGCGGTGTCACACATATTGCAGAGTGAGGCCATACTGATCGAGCCTGTGGGCGTGCTCATTGCTGCGCTGGTATTTGAGGTAGTGGCGGCAAGCTCTCCGAGCGCAACTGGAGCAATGGTCTTCTTCCTGAAGTCAGTCGTCATCGGGGCGCTCGTGGGCTTGGCGCTTGGATGGGGGCTGCGCATCGGACTTACGCGTATCGCCCTGCGCGAAGAAGTCCGCAATCTGACCGTACTCGCCGTGCTGCTGGGAGGGTTCGCGCTGGCGGAGGGAATTGCGCCAGACAGCGGCATCATGACCGCAGTGGTTGGCGGCTTGATGCTGTCTGGCACAGATTTCGCCGGGAAAGCCTCGCTGAAGCAGTTTAAGGGGCAGATCACTCTGCTCACCGTTGCGTCCATCTTCATCCTCATCTCCGCAAGCATCAGCACAGACGCGGCCTTGCGCATCGGCTGGGCGGGCCTAGGCATCGTGGCCTTGCTGGTGTTCATCGTGCGTCCGCTTTCCGTCTTCGCCTGCACTGCCAAGAGCGGGCTGAAGCTCAACGAGCGCGTGTTCCTCTCGGGCGTCGCGCCGCGAGGCATTGTCGCGGGCTCCGTGGCGTCGCTGGTTACCCTTCGGTTGGCGGAGCACGGTTTTCCCCAGGCACAGGACGTGATGACGGTGGTGTTTATGACCATCGGGGCGACAGTGCTGGTGCTCGCGCCGATGACGCAGGCCTTCGCCGCCGCCACGGGAGTGTTCGTTGACCGGCGGAAGTCGGTGCTATTCGTGGGAGCCAACGCGTTCTCGCGCGCCATTGGCCGACGTATGCGCGAGGCAGGATACCGCGTGGCTTTTGTGGACACTAACTTCTACAACTGCTTCACCACCCGCGACGAGTTTGAACACACCGTCCACGGCAGCGCCCTGGATGAAGAGACAATGCTGGAAGCGGGCGCCGCTGCGGCGGGAACACTGGTGGCAGCCACAACGAATAGCGAGACCAACATCCTCATTTCCCACTTTGCCCTGCGGGAGTTCAAGATCCCGGTTCGCGCCGTGACGCTCCAACTCAGCACCGACAACAGCCTCGTCAGGCATGTAAGAGAATCCGACCTGAAGGTCGCGATGGGCGGACGCCTTGAACTGAGCGAGTGGATCCACCTGGTCGAGCATGAGGAGGCCACCTTCGTGCGCTTCACCACTGAGCGTGATATTGCGAGCATTGAGCCGCTTACCGACCGTATCCGCAGTCTTGCCCTACCAGTGTTCTACGAGGAGAGGGGGGCGCTGCGATTGCTCTTCCGCAGCACGCGCCTCCCTGCGGGCACTACGGTCCACTTTATGGTGAAGCGCGATGAACTTGGAAGGCTGGAAGGAGAATTCAAGGAGTTCTGCGCTTCGCTGGCGGAATAGCATTTTCTGCGCGAATACCACTAATATATAGGTGATGCCGAGGGGAGTTGTCATCCGGAACGCTTTAGTGCGCGGCTTTACGCGGCTGCTGATATGGCTCGCGCGACTGCTCCCACCGGCAGCGCTGCTACCGGTGGCGCGCGGGACGGCCTGGCTGGCGTGGCACTTCTACCCGCGCATCCAGCATGTGGCCATGCGGAATCTGGAGATTGCCTTCGGCGACGAGCTCTCACAGGCAGAACGGCGAGCGCTCGCACGCAGGTGCGCCCGGGAAATCGCTACTGCCGCGCTGGAGTTCATCTACTTCACGCACTGGCCAGGGGAGCGTGTGCGCAAGCTAGTGAAAGAGACGGATGGCTGGGAGTTCCTAGAGGATGCGCTGACTCAGGGGAAGGGAGTGCTGGGGCTGGCGATGCACTTTGGCAACTGGGAAATGTCCGGCGCATACCTGGCGCTGTCGGGTGCGCCGCTAGCGGCGGTAGGCAAAGAGCAGCGCGACGACTTCTTCACCAAACTCGCCTTCCCCACGCGCGAGAAGCTCGGCATTGAGAACATCCCCAGCGGGAAAATGGGCAGCGCCATGCTGAGGGCGCTCCGAGAGAACAAAGTGCTGGGGCTGCTGGCAGACCAGAACGGCGGAGCGGACGGGATGTTTGTCCCCTTTTTCGGCACCCCAGCGTCAACCGCGCGCGGACCGGCAGTGCTGCACCTGCGGCTGGGCACGCCCATGTTGCTGATTGTGGCCAAGCGGTTGAAACCCTTTGAGTTCAAGCTGATTGTCCGGCCGGTGAAATGCAGCGTGAGTGACAAGGGCGAGGAGGCCGAGCACGCAGTGCTGGCAGCGATGAACCGCGCCTACGAGCAGATCATTCGCGAAGCGCCGGAGCAGTGGCTGTGGATTCACCGGCGGTGGAAGACGCGGCCACCGGGCGAGAAGCCACTCTACTGATTCAGCTCCGGATGCGGGGCAGCGCCGACACCAAGAGCCTCGGCCACGGTACCCAGGTAGTAGATGCTGCCCGCAACTACCAGGCAGCCCCCACCCTTGACTTCTTCCAGCAGCACTTCCATCTGGCCGGCGAATGCCAGGTCTTCCAGCAGCAGCTTAAACCCCGCCTGCTGCGCGCCGCGCCTTACGTCCGCCAACGGCATCGGGTGCAGAACGGGAAGCTCGATCGGCACGACGCTGTTGATGAGCCCCTTCAGCGGCGTCAGCAGGCGCACAACGTCCTTGCCTTCCTGGCAGCCAAACGCCAGTGTCGGTTTCACGTCTGCGAGATACTCACGAAGCGACACTGCCAAGGCGCTCATACTCTCTGGATTGTGCGCCGCGTCTTCCACCGCCGGTGAATCCACAGCCACTGCTCTGGCGCTTCGCGAATGATCTGCTCGTAGG
>CAZXPM010000001.1:48612-50000 GCA_964643155.1 uncultured Planctomycetales bacterium
ATGGACTTCAAAGCGACCGGGGTAGTTGACAGTCAGGCTTGAAGGTATGTAGAAGCGGCGCGGCAGAAGGCCGAGCATCTTAAGCGCAGCACAGATGCGGAGCGCGGTAATGAAGTTGTGCTGCTGATAGAGCCCCAACTGGTTAATGTAGAGGCGGGGAGGTAGTTCAATGTCCTCCAGCTCGGCTTCAAGCGCG
The DNA here is from genome assembly GCA_964643155.1 of uncultured Planctomycetales bacterium. Taxonomy (GTDB): domain Bacteria; phylum 4484-113; class 4484-113; order 4484-113; family 4484-113; genus CAZKNJ01. The sequence goes on from CAZXPM010000001.1 coordinate 48,809, forward strand.
AACTCCTGGCGCGGTGGAAACGCGGAGCCGCTGATGCGTTCCAGCCGCACCGACTGCTCTACTACCTGCGCGTGCTTGAGGGCCGCCAGCTTCAGGAGAATGGTGCGGCAGTCAGGGTCGCTGGTGCGGATACCCCGTGAGAGGATGGCCGGAACGCCCTCTGCCATAATGCCAGCCTTCTCCACGCACAGGCCGGAAAGGAACGGGCCGAGATGCTGCTGGTGGTCATGGTCAATGCTGGTGATGGCAGTGAGCACGCGGGGCAGCGCGTTGGCAGCGTCAAAGCGCCCGCCCAGGCCCACCTCAATCAGCGCCAGTTCCACGCCGGCTTCCTTCATTGCCAGCAGCGCCACGATGAGAGTGGCCTCGAAGAAGGTGACTCTCTCGCCGCTGTGCGCGAGGAACTCCTGCAGCTCCGCAGTGGCATTGGCAAAGGACACATCGGGTGCAGGGCGACCATTCAGACGCACCCGCTCAGTGATGCGGTAGACGTGGGGTTTGACAAAGGCGCCGATGCGTTTGTGAGAGCGAAGCAGCGCTTCCGCCAGAACTACCACGCTGCCCTTGCCGTTGGTGCCGCCTACGAGGACGCAGGGGAAGGGCGGCGGCTGTAAATCCAATCCCGCCAGCACACGCTTGAGCCGCGCCAGATCCAGGTCAATCTTGCCCGGCTGGAGCGAGAGCAGGAATTTCTCGGCGGCTCCTAGGTCCATCAGCGAGATTGTAGCATCCCCCGACTAATCCTCTTCCAGGAGCGCAACCGGAACCCATGCGTGAGGCGCAGCCGCCGCCAATTGCACTGCGCTGTAATAAGCGCGTTGGGCAACCGTTTTACTACAGGAATCTGGCGTTTTCTGCAATAAGAATTGGCTAAGGAGGGCGTCATTACGGGAATCGGGCGTTTGGTGCAACAAGATAACGAACTGAGAGAGAAGTGTATAACTGGACCCACATAAAAGAGTGCAGCGTTCTCTGTGAAGAATTCTGAATGCGAGGTGGCAGAGCAGCAATCTGTTGTATAATAAGGATGTGTATAAAACAGCAAACACTATGACAAAGAGGTGTTCAGAATGGGGTGTTGCTATGTTTTTAGGTTGGTGGAAATCCACACTATCGCAGTGCCAGTAGTCGTTGATGTCTACTGCGCAGACTTGGTTGGCTGTTTGATTGCCCAAGGATATGACCCAGAGTG
>CAZXPM010000002.1:0-1350 GCA_964643155.1 uncultured Planctomycetales bacterium
CCAGCGCCCCCTTCAGCTCCTCCCACAGCGCCGCATCCACCCCCTCGGGGCACGCAAGCGCATCCAACCGCCCCGTGGCGTCAGCGGACAAGCGCGGCGCGGGCGCGTGTGAAGTCCCGCCGCACGCGGCGATAGCCAGCAAAATGATCACTGTGGCCAGCAGGCGGGTCCTAACCATCTATCCCCCTCGGATCGCAGCCTTGCTTTACTATACCGTGCTTCTTCTAATACTGCAGAAAGAACTTGCGCCGCCACGCCTGTGCTAGAATCATCCACCAGTGGTTCCTGAGGGAAAATCACCGCAGGAGACCCGGCAGGAGGGAGGGCCAGGTTCAAACGCCGTGGACGGCGGGAACTCGTCCCGCTGGGAGAACGGCAAGGTGCTCTCCGCCGGCGCGGAGGACCTGCGCAGCATCGTGCTGGAAGAGGCCCAGTACCTGGATAAGCTCTCGCGGCGCATTGAGGCGCTGGTGGAGAGCCAGGCGAATCTCTCGCGCCGCATCGAGATCTACGTCAAGGCTCTGGGCATCCTGCCGAGCATCGGCCGCGGCATTGCCGGCGGCTTCGGCATCTTCATCGGCGCCACGCTGGTCGCCAGCCTCTTCGTGTACATGCTGACGCAGTGGGAGGCGGTACCGGTAATAGGCGAGTTTGTCAAGCGCATCCTGGAGTACATCCAGAACACCCCATAGCGCCATGGGCACGCGCGTCATCTTCGTCCGGCACGGCGAAACCGACATGAACCACCGGCGGGTGATGCAGGGCGCTGTCGCTGCTGAGCTCAACGGAACTGGCCACAAACAGGCGCATGCCGCGGCGAAAGCACTGGCGGCGTATGCTCCCAGTGCGCTTTACTCGTCTCCATACCTGCGCGCACTGCAAACAGCGCACATCATCAGCGAGGCGCTGAAGCTGCCGGTCAACGAGTCCACGCGGCTGCGCGAGCAGGGGCTGGGGGAGTGGGAGAACCGGAGCTGGGAGGAGATTACAGCGGCGGACCCCGCGATACAGGTCAAACGGCACACCGGGGGCTGGTGGTTCTGCCCGCCTGGGGGTGAACCAAGGCTGCGGGTGCGCCACCGGATGTTAGCATTCATCGGGGAGGCGCAGCAGGCACATCCGGACGCCACCGTGGTGGCGGTTACCCACGGTGGCGCGCTCTACTTCATGGCCCACGCGCTGCTGGACCGCGTGCCCCTGGGAGCGGCGGTGATGCGCTTTGACAACTGTGGGTTCACCGTGGTGGAGGCGGCGGGAGAGCGCGTGCGGCTGATAACGCTGAACGAAACACAGCACCTGCAGGAGCTGCAGGAGTAATTGACTACGATAAAGTGATGATGGAAACTATGC
>CAZXPM010000002.1:1360-18479 GCA_964643155.1 uncultured Planctomycetales bacterium
GTTTCGGCGTGGATGCCACTGTGCTGGCGGACTTGCGGCTGGTGGTGGATGAGGGCAGGGGCGCCCGCGCGCTGAGGCTGGTGGGCTCGCAGAAGCGCCTCACGCGCCCGCAGCGCTTCTTCCTGCAGCAGTACTTCAACCGGTGGGGCAACTTCATTGACCTGCGCGAATACGAGAAGTTCAAGCGTGAGCTCCAGTTCGCCGGCATCATGATTGAGACCGCGCAGGGCGTGGAGGAGTACGTTGAGGCCGAGTTGCAGCGGCGGGTGGCCCTGTTTGACGCCCGGCTGGCCTCTGGAGTGGAATTCCAGGTGGTGGTGAAGCCCAAGGCGGATAGGTTGTCCCGCTCCCCCTACCGGATCGTTACGGGCATCGCCGGCAAGGACATGAGCCTGCCCGACCCGCTGGACGCCTTTGGGCTGGAGGAGCGCCTCAAGGAGGCCGGCTGCCAGGTGGAATACACGCAGAAGTTCCGCGAGCTGTTTCCCCGCTACATGCGTAACCGGGTGTCGCTGGAAGAGAGCCAGAGGTTCCACCGCCAGCTCGCGGTGCGCTATCTGCCGGAGGCGCTGGAGGACGACATCCGCGGCGTGGTGGAAGAGTTCACGGATGCCAGCCGCCTGCTCACGGAACCCGCGCGGGCGGACGAGTTCGTGCAGCAGGTGCAGACTGCCGGGGCCAAACTGCGCCTGACCAGCGGCGCGCGCAGCCTGGCGCAGTTCTATCGGCAGAAAGAAGGGCTGGGCGTGCGGCGCAACGGGCAAGGGCCGGCTGACCTCGCCGCCGACCTCAAGCGCGGGTCGTTGCGCCTGCCGCTCAAGAAGAAGCTCTACCGCTTTCAGGAACTGGGCGTGGCGCACCTGTTCCTCACGGGCCGGGCGCTGCTGGCGGACGATATGGGGCTGGGCAAGACCGTGCAGTCCATCGCTGCCGCGCTGGCGCTGCGCCGCTACAAGGGCATCAAGCGGGCGCTCGTTATCTGTCCGGCGTCATTGAAGCTGCAATGGCGCCAGGAGATCGAGCGTCATGCGGGCGAAGAGGCGCTGGTCATAACGGGCGACGCGGACGAGCGAGCGGGAATCTACTCACAGGTAGCCTCGGAACAGCCGCCGCTGTTCACGGTCGTCAACTACGAGCTCACTTTCCGCGACATTGAGCTGCTGGAGAAGATCCCGTTTGACCTGCTGATCATTGACGAGGTGCAGCGCATAAAGAACTTCCGCACCAAGACCTATGCGGCCATCAAGAAGATCAGGCACGAGTATATCTTCGCGTTGTCGGGCACGCCGCTGGAGACCGAGCTGGAGGAGCTGTACAACATCGTGCGGCTGGTCAATCCGGAGGTGCTGCCGGCCAACCCTCTGAAGTTCCGCCACCGCTACTGCAAGTTTGACCGCTTCGGCAAGATTGTGGGCTACCAGCACATTCCCGAAGTCACCCGCCGCATTGCGGCCATCACGCTGCGGCGCACGCGCGCCGATGCTCTGGGCGAGCTGCCGCGAGTGCAGGAGCGGCCGGTATGGCTGGAGTTTGAAGCAAAGCAGCGGGCAATCTACGATGGAATCCGCGACGGCCTCAACCGTGCGCTCTCGGCGGAGCAACTGCGCGAGCTTGACGCCAGCAATGTGATGACCGAAGTGATGCGGCTGCGCGAAATCTGCGACTCCCCACGCATCCATTTCCCGGAGATGAAACCCTCGCCCAAGGAGATGGAAACGCTGGCGCTGTTGGAGGAGCATATCCACGGGCGGCGGAAGCAGGCCGTGGTCTTCACCCAGTGGACGCGCATGGGCAACCTGCTGGAAGAGGAGTTGCGGGAAGCGGGCTTCGCCGTCGCGTATTTGCATGGCGGAGTGGAGGCCGGGAAGCGTGCGGAGTTGGTTGAGGAGTTCCAGCGCGGGAAGTACCACGTGTTTCTTTCCACCGACGCCGGCGGGCTGGGGCTGAACCTGCAGTCCGCCAGCATGGTCATCAACTTTGACCTGCCGTTCAATCCAGCAAAGGTGGAGCAGCGGGTGGCCAGGGCGCACCGGCTGGGCCAAACCGAATCCGTCTATGTGGTCAACCTGCTGATGAGCGGCTCCATTGAGGAGAACCTGGTGCGCATCATAGCGCGGCGGCAGAGGCTGTTCAGTGACGTGTTCGCCCACTGGGAGAGCGGAGAGAAGCCGGAGCAGATCACGGTGGATGAATGGCTGCGCGACGTGCGCAAGCTGGCGCGGGAGCTGCTGCGCACCTCCGAAGGCTAGGGTTCAATCAGTTTCGCACTGGAGAGCGTCTCCTCACGGCCCTCCTGGTGCCTTACCACCAGCTCTCCGGTTTCTGCAATCAGGCGCACCGGCGCAACTTCATGCAGCCCGGTTTCACTGCGCAGCTTGAGTGAGTGCGAGAAGGTCACCGTGTGCTGGAGCCACTGGTTGACCAGGTCGTCCAGGGACTCGGTTGTACAGCCCTCAAAGAAATCCAGTAGCTCGCGCGCAACTGCGGCCACGATGGCGGAGCGGTCATGGGACTTGCCCGTGAGCGCATACAGAGTGGATACACGCGGCTGGATCTCCTCAGGGAACTCCTCGGGCCGGCTGTTGACATTCACGCCTACTCCAACAGCGAAGTGGGTAGCGCGGTTGCGCAGGAGAATGCCGCAGAGCTTGCGCCCCTCGGGGTCCACCAGGTCATTGGGCCACTTGGGGCGGGGTTGCACCCCGGTGGCCCGCTCAATCCCGCGGGCGACCAGCACGCACACCGCTAGCGGCAAGCGTGAATCCTGCGGTAGGGCGAACCTGTCCCGCTTCAGCCCCAGCGTCATCAGCACGTCCTTGCCTTCAGGGCTGTACCAGGAACGCCCCTGGCGCCCCTGCCCGCTCTGCTGGAAGTCGGCGACCGCCAGGACGGCCTCGGGTGAGGCTGGGCCTTCAAAGAACTCGTGGACGATATCGTTGGTGCTGTGGCAGTCCCGCACGGCGATGATGTGGGGCGGACGCATCCGTTCGCCAATTAGCTTTGCCAATGCCACTCCGTCGTATGCCATGGGCGATGATTCTAGCAAACAACAGATTTGGCGCTACCGCAGGCATATACCTTGTTGTAGAATATGAGCGTCCAAATGGTGAGAAGCTCTGCAATCGCGCTAATACTGGTGATTCTCTCTGCCAGCCTTGTGCTGGCGGAGCAAGTTGCGGGCCCGGTGGCTGACAGCGGAGCGGCTGAACAGGAAGCTGCCCGGGAAGAGGAAGCCACGGGGAAGGAAGATGTTGATAATCCACATGCGCTGTTTGAACGCATCGGCGTGTTCGTTGTGCGCAAGGGCCCTGCGAACCCGAACCAGGAGAGGGCGGAGGAGCTGATAGAGGAGTACATCGCCCAGGGTGTCTACAGCCGAGAGGACTTGCTGGAGAAAGTCAGGAGGGAGTCCCCCGCAGTGGTGGCGCGCCTGGTCATCGATCTCTCGCGCCAGCGGCTGTTCCTGCTCAACAACTCTGACCAGGTGCTGGGCGAATACAAGGTGTCCACCGGCGTCCCCGGATATCCCACGCCTGTGGGCGGCTTCACGATTGTCAACAAGGCTGTATACGCCTACTCCAAGAAGTACGAAGCGGATATGTACCACTGGATGGGGCTTACGCGCAACGGCGACATCGGGCTGCACGCGCTCAAGGGCAGCGGGTACGAGCGGAGGCTGGGACGGCGTGCTTCCCACGGCTGCATCCGTCTCGCCCGCGAGGACGCCCGTTACTTGTATTCCATACTGCCCATAGGAATGCCGGTGGATATTGTGCCGGCGCTGGCTGAAGTGGAGTACTACGAGCCGATAACTGATGAAGACCTGCTGAGGCTTATAGAGGAGTACCTTGGAGCCAGCTACCAGCCTCTGATTGTGTTCTAGCCTTGCCTGTCTGCCTTGATACGGCGGATGGCGGCCTCGTCGGAAGCGCTTTCTGCCAGTTTCAACACTTGATCGAAATGACGGTCAGCCTCGGTCTTGCGTCCGGCTTTCTTGAGCGCTTTTCCCAGCTCTCGGTGGCACCAGACCGAAAGCGGGAGGTTGTCCATCTGCTGCGCCTTTCCGAGGGCGTCCGCCAGGTGGACCATTCCGCTGGCGCGCTGCCCGACTGCGATCAGGGTTTTGCCCATCAACAACGTGCGCCGGGCAATCTCCTCCGGGTTGTTGACCGCGCGGGCTATCTGGAGCGACCTGTCAAGGTACTCTTTGGCCGTGATGAGCAGCCCCTTCTCCAGATAAGCGTGCCCCATCTCGCCAATCAGCAGGCCCTGAAGATGGAGGTTCTGGAGGGATTCAGCGCTGCCGTGCGTTTGGTCCATTACTTTGAGGGCCTGAGCAGCGTCACCGCGCTCCAGCAGTAACTCCGCCTGCTTGCACATGTGCAGCGCTTCAGTGGTAGCCAGGCCTTTCACCTGGGCGAGGGCGAGGTTCTCCTTGAGGAGTTTCAGAGAAGTGTCGTAATCTCCGCTGCGTGCAGCGAGCAGGCTCTTCGCCCACCGGCGTTCTAGGACGATGCGGTATGTGCTCATAGGGTCGGCGACCTTGCCCGCCTCCTCTAAGAGCTTCCGGGCGGCATGCAGAGTGCCGGTTTTCAGCTCCAGTGAGACGGTTTCCAGCAAGGCCTCGGCCAGCTGGACGGGGCTGTCATTGTCTTTGAATAAGGACACGGCGACGTCCAGGTTCTCCCGTGCCGCCCGGTAGTTGCCGGTGATGCAGCGCACCCGCCCGAACTCAAGCAGCGCGTGCGCTTCCACTCTGCGCTCGCGCAGCTCGCGTGCGAGCGCAACGGCTTCCTGAAGGAATGTGACCGCGTCACGCGTCCGGCACTGATTCCGCAGGGCCTCGGCTGCGCTGATGAGAACCACTGCGCGCTCCAGCGGCGCCAAATGGGTGGGTGCGAGTTTCAGTAGTTCTTCGGCCAGCCCCTGCACCACCTTGGGACTGCCCACTTCGGAGAGAAGGGCGGCGAGGTGCCGAAAGGCGATGACCGTATGACTGAGGTCACGCTGTCTGCTAAAACCGTCGTACAGCTCTTGCCACCGGCGCAGCGCGACCTTCGCCGGGCCTTCTTCTTCGGTGGCTATGGCCTGCAGGATCGTGAGTTCGGCTTTCTGCTCATCTGCAGCGGCGCCCAGGCTTTCAGGCCGGAGGCTCTTCAGCAACCTCGTTAGCTCCGCAGCCTTCCCCGCCTCATGGTAAGCGGTTCCCAGAAGGCACGCCATGCCGACCTCTTCACCCAGCGCTTCCACGGAATCGTCTAGCTGCACTGATGGAAGCCGCTGTTCCAGCTCCGCCAGAGCTTCCAGCCGGTCCATCTGCGCGGAGCCCGCCTGCTTGGACAGCTCCACGTACTTATGCGACTGCTCAAAATCCTCGCCCAGCAGGTAGTGGTGCGAGATCACGTCCCAGTAGCGCGGGTTGTCGGTGCCGTAAACGTGTTCAAACGCCTTTGCGGTCAGCACATGCAGGGTCCGCTGGTTCTGGGTGAGCAGTGAGCCGTAGGCTAGGTCGCGCAACAGAAGGTGCTTGAAGATATAGAGTTCGCTCTCCTCGTCGGACTCCTCTTGGCCCTGTACTTGCCGGGTTAGCAGCTTGAACACCATCCCCGCATCGGCCAGCATATCAAGCCGCGCGCGCAAACGCTCCTCAGAGTGGTTGCGCACGGTCTGCCGCATGACTTCATTGAGCACGCGGAAGGGGAACTCCCGGCCGATGACGCTGGCTTTGAGGAGGACATCGCGCAGGCCTTCTTCCAGCGCGTCTATCCGGTTCATGAGAACGGCGTTAACGCTGGGCGGCATGCTCACTTCTTCGCCAGAGGCCTTCCGATGCCACCGGTAGCTGCCACCGTTGTAGGCTTCCACCAATCCCTGTTCCACCAGGAAGCGGCAGTACTCCTCAATAAAATAGGGATTGCCCAGTGTGCGGTCAAAGAGCGCCGCTTCCACTCCCGGGCTGAGCTCAAGCGCCGGGAGAATACGCTGCACCAGCTCCTTGGTTTCTTGCTGGCTCAAGTGCGGCAGTTCAATGCTCAGCCACTCCGATTGCTCCACCCAGCTCGCGGGCACGCTGAAGCCTGGCCGTGCGCTCAGCGCGAAGAAGACGGGCAGAGGTTCCCGGAGGCTCCTTTCCAGGAAACTCTCAAAGCACCGCAGCGACGCCAGGTCCATCCACTGAAGGTCATCGCAGACAACCAGCAGCGCAGACCGGTGTTCGGTGAACGAACAGCGGGAGGCGGCGGCGATGAAAGCGTGCACCACCCGTTGGGCCACCTGGTCGCGCTCAGTTGCGGTGAGAGTGGGAGAGCCGCCATTGCTATGTCCGTTTCCGGGCAGCTCAAGGACTTTGGAGAGGTCTGCCGCATGCATCTGCACCAGGCCGGCGGCCTGCTCTTCCCCGTAGTCGGTGAGCAACCGGACACAAGCCTCGCGCTTGCTGGCGCAGTGGCGGTCCTTGGCGTAGAAGCCGAGAAACTGCTGCAGCATACTGTTGAACGCGTTGAACGGGGGCATGGCATAGGAATAGTTGCGGGAGGTTAGGGAAACCGCTTTGGCTTGGTGCTGCTTGGCGACCTCGCACTTCAGCTCGTAAAGGAAACGGGACTTGCCGATGCCCGCTTCACCGTGAACCAGCAGCACGTGCGGGCGCGGGCGGCCCGCGAAGCCCTTCAGTGCCGCGTCATAGAACGAGAGGTAGTGTTGCAGTGCGCGGTTCAGAAGGCCCTTGCGTCCCACGAGCTTGGTCTTGATTTGCAGAGGATGCCGGTGCCAGTCGCTCTCCCGGATGAAGGAACGGCCGCGCACGAGATGAGCTTTGATTGGCGGCCCCTTTCCTTTGGTCTCAATCTCCACCGGCTCTGTGGTAATGAAGAAGTTCGGAAGCAGGTGATACACCGCGTCAGCTACCACAATCGTATCCGGCTCAGCGGCTTCTTGCAGGCGCTTGGCCTTATTTACTGTATCCCCGTAGACGGTTTCAGCGCTGGAGGGGTCGGTGGTTACCATCTGGCCGGAGATCACCTCGCCGTAGTTTATCCCCTGGCGCACGCGGATGTTGATGCTGTACTGCGAGAGTATCTGGTTGATCTTGTCCAGCTGGTCCAGGACCGCGAGCGACGCCCGTATCGCCAGTTCCGCCGGGTTGTCGCTACTCTTGCGTCCAAAAACGGCGAGAATGGCGTCTCCGATGTAGTTGTCAACCACTCCGCGGAAGCGCACTATCTGCCGCGTGAAGATGTCAAAGGTCTTGTCAACAATGACTTTCAGCTCTTCCGGCGTGAGCTTCTCCGCCAGTTCGGTGAAGCCGACAATGTCCAGGAACAGGACAGCCACGGGACGGCGTTCGCCAGGGGCCAATTCCACGTGCGTGGCGGCGGCGGCGGGCTCATGGTCCGCCAGCTTGGACAACTCAAAGATCAAGTCGTCGTTAAGCAGTTCCTTCATACACCCGCCGTTAAAAGGCAAAGCCAGAGGCCCGAGCCCCTGGCTTTGTTTATTTACCCCTCGCGCTGGATTATAGCACAAAGGGGTGCTGCGTGATGAATGTCACATTCCCATCGGCGGCGGCGCGGTGGGTGCTTCCACATCGCCCTCCAGGATGCCGCCCCAGGGTCCCATGCGCCCGCCGGAGCCGTAGGGCCAGAGGTAGAAATCAAACTCCGGCCATTCCGGGCCCACCCAGATGCGGGTGTAAAGGTCCTCGTAACCCTCGTATTGCACCAGCACGTTGTAGTCTCCAGAAGGCAGCAGCATCGTGTAGTTGCCCTGCTCGTCTGAGCGCACGTAGGTGTAGAAGCTGTCGTCCGCGGCCACGGCCACGATGTCTGCCCCGGCCAGAGGCTCGTTGGTCACGCCGTCCATCACCGAGCCGGTGAAGGTCTCGGTTTCCACCGGCGGCGGCTCTGCTATGCGTGGCAGGGTGAAGTCCAGGTTGATGACCACGTCCTCGTTGATCTCCACCATCACCGCTCTTGCCTCGTGACCATCCTTGTAGGCGCCCACGCGCCACATTCCGGCTGGCACGTTCTCCAGCACGAAGTCGCCGTTCTCGTCGGTGAAAGTGAAGGGGTCAACCGTCGGCTGGGTCGCGTTCACCAGCGCGTCCGCAATCGGGTTTCCGGCATCATCGGTGACGGTTCCGGTGACAGTGCCCACGGGCACCGGCTCCAGGACGAAATCCATGTCGTCCCGGTCTTCTGTGAGCTCCATGTCGCTGAAGTAGCCGAGGTAACCATGGGCGCTGACGAACACGGAGTAGTACCCCGACGGTATATCGCCCAGATCGTAGTTGCCATTCTCGTCCGTTGTGGCGGCGTAGTAGCCGAAGGAGACCGGCTCCATCTGCGAAGCACCACGATTCTGGCGCATCTGGTAGCGGTAGTGCGCCAGGCCATAGGAGTCGCCGGTCTGGTCATAGCCTTCGGATGGAGGCATGGCGCCCGCGGCGCTCTCTCCACCGAAGAAATCCGCGCCAGTGTCCTCCAGTGGAGCATTGGCCGGCACCGGGATGCCGTAGTCGTAGAAGTAACGGTCCATATAGATGAACTCCACAAAGGCGTTCTCAATGGGCTCGCCCGTCTCGCTGCGCACCGTGCCGCTGATGTTCACCGGAACGATAGGGGTCATTTCCAGTGTCACGTCCATCTCGCCGTCAGGCTCGCGCTCAAAGTACCCGCTGGCGGGCATGTAATCAGCGTGATTCACCGTCAGATACACTCCCATTCCATTGAACGGGCCAGGGAACTCGAAGTAGCCGTCGGTGTCAGTAGTGGTTTCCTGGTAGATGGGAGGGTCGTAACCACCGGGGGGCATGCTGGGCGGCAAGGGCTCGTCGCCCCGCATCTCCTCAATAGCATCGGTCATAGGCTCCGGTGCCCCGACGCCTCCGCCGGCTTCATCGTAGCCGTAATCCAGCAAGATGGGATACCACCCGGAGTCGGAGTTGCCCTGGACATAGGCGCCGGCAACGCCCTCGCCCGTCTCGGCGTCCACGATGCGGCCTGATACCAGGTAGCCGTCCGCCGGAGGCCGCGTGCCCCGGGGCTGCAGGCTGATAATGAGCTGGGTTGTTGAGTCGGCTTCCACTTCCAGCGAGGACATCTTCGTCCGGTAGCCCTCGGCGAAGGTGAGCATGTGGTACGAGCCTGCAGGCACACCCGCAAACTCATAGGTCCCGTCGTCGCCGGTCAAACCAACTGCCGCCCAGCCGTCATCGGCGAACAACACAATCAGCGCCTCGGCGACCGGGCTTTCAGTCTCGGCGTCAACAACCAGACCGTTGACTGTTCCTCCCTCGGGGTCGGACTGGCCCAGTTGCCATTCCACCTCCCAGCTGTCACCCACCTGGAACTCGCGCTCGCCCATAAGCACGCCGCGGTTGCGCACTCCCAGGCGGAAGCGCTCGTTGGCGCGCACCAGTCCATCAGGAATGGTGAAGCGGCCGGTGCTGTCGGTTTCAACGCCTATGTCCACGCCGTTAAGCAGGAGGCTGGCGTCGGTGACCGGATTCCCGTAGGAGTCCGTCAGGACTCCGCTGACCTCGTTGGTGGCAGGCGGTGGTGTCGGCGGCGGGGTAATCGGAATGGGCTGGGGCCCTCCCCCTCCACCGCAGGCCGCAGCCACAACCAGCAGGACTGCAAACATAAATACGATAGTTGATAGCTTTCTCACAATTGTCTCCTCCCTAAAGGGACATCAGGTTTCACTATGGATGCTACCGGCTCCATTGGCTTCCGCCAAGAACCGGCACCACTCGTTTTTGGCTGCACCAGTTACCAGGGGCCATGCGGGCTATCCCCGTTCATCGGCGGTGATAAGTCAACCATCACGAGCTGCGCCAGCTTGCCACCGGTCGGGAGGCGCGTGTACTGGACTACCGCCCAGCGTCCGACGATATGCTGTGTCAGGGCGATAGGTGAGCCCATCTGGTCAACGACTATGGTGGTCTCCGCCACCTCAAACTCCACCGAGGTGCCTGCGGTCTCGTCGTGCAGCGTGAAGATGCGCCCCTGCAGGCTGAGGATGATGCCAGTGGCCAGATTCTCCGCCGGCGCCAGCGGACCGGTATAGCCGGCACCCTCAACCGTGTCACTCAAACCGTTGTTGTTCTCGTCGGCGAACTGCAGGTCGTCCGCCCCGAACTCACCATCGCGGTTGGTGTCCACCATCATCCGCTGGAGGCCGATGAACAGCGCTATCGTCCGCTGGCGGATACCATCGGGGCCGCAGTAGTAGTAGTCAACCTGCACCGGCGGAGATTGCAGCAAGCTGCCGGGCAGCGCGTCTTCCTGTAGCGTCTCCGGCTGCACCGGGCTGATGGTGAGATTCACCAGCGTCTGCCTGCCCGCCGCCACGCTGACCTGCAGTGAGACTGCTACGGAATCGCCAGCCTTGAGGTCCCCGTCAATGTCCTCAGCCACCGGCACGGTGACGGTCAGGGTGGCTGAGTTGAGCGCGGGCAGATCGGGGATGATGAAGCTGCCGTCCGGCCCGGGGAAGGCGATAGAGTCCACATCATCCTCGGGGTCAACCACTCGCAGGGGGACCTGCACGATACCCTCAGCGTAGGGAACTGCCTCCAGCGAGTCGGGGTTTACCAAGGTGTAGCCCTCAACCGTGAGCGTGCCCTTGATGGCGCCTGCATCAGCGCTAGGCCAGGGCGGCAACTGCGCCTCTTGTTCTTCCAGGTATTCCTCAATGGGCTGCGTATCCGCCGGTGGTGTGGGCGTCCAGTCATCCTGACCCGCTTCAATCGGCCTCAGCTTGAGCGGGTGCCCGCCTCCGCCGCCGCACGAAACGAGCTGCGCGACTACTAACAGCGCAAGAGCCACCGCAGCCAATAGGCAATGTCTCACATCAGACACCTTCCCTCTTTCGGTAATCCATTATCGCACTTCCCAGGCGTTCAACCCCTTCTCTAATCTGCGGCTTCGTGAGCATGCTGTACGCGACCCGCAGGTAATTCGCGTCCCGCTTTCCGGCAAAAAAGAGCTTGGCGGGCGCAAACTCCACGCCATGCTGCACGCAGTGTTCCAGCAGAGGCATGCTCTTGAGTTTCCGGGGCATTCTCACCCAGAAGTAGAATCCACCAGGTGGCTCCTCCCACGTGAAATCCGGCGGGAAGTGCTCCTGCATGGCCTCATGCGTGGCGCGCCGGCGCTCGGCGTATATGCGCGCCATCTTTCGCACGTGCAGGTCCATGTATCCTCTCTTAATGAAGTCCAGCAGCAACGTCTGCAGGAAGAAGCTGTCGCTGCGCTCGGTGGCGCGCTTCAGCTTCACCAGCGACACCGCCATCTGGCCGGGAGTGCAGACAAAACCAATGCGCAGCCCCGGCAGAAAGCTCTTGCTGAAGCTGCCGATGAGGAACACATGTCCACCTGCGTCTTCAGACTTCAGTGTAGGCAGCGCCGGTCCTTCCGCCGGCAGGAACATGGACCAGGCGTCTTCAATGATGGGGATATTGTGCTTCTGCGCCAGTGCCAGCAAGGCCTGCCGTTTTTCCGCGCTCATCACTGTAGTGGTGGGGTTGTGCAGTGTTGGGACAGTGACTATCAGGCCGATCTTCTCACGCTTCAGCTTCCTGGCGAGGTAATCCACGTCCATCCCGTCCTGCTCCACCGGCACGGGCACATACGGCAGCTTGCGCGCTATCAGGCAGTTTAGGATGCTCGCGTAGGTGGGATTCTCCACCGCCACCGCCCTTCCCGGCCGGTGCAGCAGCGTAAGCAGCATATTCAGGCCGACCTGGAAGCCCGCGCAGATGACCACCTCGTTCACCCCCGGGCTCATATCTATCAGCTCCCGCGAGAGCGTCTGCTCCAGGTGCTCCACCAGCGGCTGGTGCCCCTGCGGATGGCCGCGGTCAAAAAAGAACTCCTGTGGGTACCACAGCAGATTGCTGGAGATCTTCTTTATGCGCCCGAAGGGGAACTGGCGGGGGTCCGGCAGCGCCTTGGCGAACGAGATGTACTCCTTTGGGCCGGCCCACTTCTTGTAGTAGCGCGGCAAGGCGAAGCTCTCGCCGTTGAACTCAAAGCTGCGGTAGTCCATCTGCCGCACTTCGGCCGAAGGAGCCTCGGTGGGAGGATAGTCCACTTCAACCGGCGGAGCGGCTGGCGGCGCAGGGGAAACGCAGGTTTTGCTGCCCGGACGGGTCTCAATCCAGTGCTCCGCAGCAAGCTCCAGGTAGGCCTGAAGCACGGTGTTGCGGGCGACTCCGAGCTCCCTGGCCAGCTTGCGGCTGCTCGGCAGCGCGTCGCCGGGTTTGAGCAGGCCGGCTTTGATGAACGTGATGATCTGCTCCCTGACCTGAGCGTAGGCCGGAGTGCTGCTCTCTTTATCCACCCGCAACTTCATCCACTATTAGTATAAGCCCCTGCCGCCGCAGCGGGCTATACCAGTTTCGCGCAAAATTGAGGGTACCAGTTGGGCTTGCCCGATGCCAGATTTGCCCCGAACCGTGGCTTTCGGCTATACCCTGCTGTGCTATAATCGGCGAAACGTAATTTTCCCTGCTGAAACCACCGGTAATCGGTAATCCAATAGGAGGGGACATGAACTTCGAATTCACCGAGGAACAACAGATGGTGCGTGACGCCGCCCGCAAGTTCGCTGAGGCGGAGCTGATGCCGCACACTAAGGAACTGGACAACACCCGCGAGTTTCCCTGGGATGCCGTGCGCCAGATGGGCGAACTCGGCTTCTTGGGCGCGCCAGTGCCCGAAGAATACGGTGGCTCCGGCATGGATGCCATTTCCTACTTGCTGATAGGCATTGAGATTGCGCGCGCCTGCGCCTCCACTGCGACTATCCTGGGCGCGCACTGTTCGCTGGCCATCATGCCCATACTGGAGTTCGGCACCGAGGAGCAGAAGAAGAAGTACCTGCCAAAGCTGTGCTCCGGCGAGTGGATCGGCGCGTTCTCGCTAACCGAGCCCAACGCCGGCAGTGACGCCTCCAACCTGGAAACCGTGGCCAAGCGAGAGGGTGATGAGTTCATCATCACCGGCATGAAGCAGTGGTGCACCAACGGCGCCGAGGCATCGGTCATCATCCTCTTCGCCAACACCAATCCTGAGGCGGGCCTGCGCGGCATCACACCTTTCATCATTGAAAAGGGCATGGAGGGTTTCACGGTCGGCCATATTGAAGACACAATGGGTATCCGCGGCAGCCACCAGACCGAGCTGCACTTTGAGAACTGCCGGGTGCACAAAGACCAGATCCTGGGCGGCGAGGGCAGCATCGGTAAGGGCTTCATGTACGCCATGAAGACGCTGGACGGCGGGCGCATTGGCATGGCCGGCGCCAGCATCGGCATCGCCCAGGCGGCGCTGGAACACGCGGTGAAGTACTCCCACCAGCGGGTGCAGTTCGGCCACGAGATCGCCCAGTTCCAGGCCATCCAGTGGATGATTGCAGACATGGCCACCGAGATTGAAGCTGCCAGGCACCTTTCGTACTACGCCGCCTGGCTGAAAAGCAAGGGGAAGAAGTGCACAGCCGAAGCGGCGATGGCTAAGATGTTTGCCTCCGAGGTCGCCGGGCGGGTGACCGATATGGCGTTGCAGATTCACGGCGGCTACGGCTACAGCCGCGAGTATCCGATGGAGCGGCTGGTGCGCGACGCCCGTATCAAGCGCATCTACGAGGGCACCAACGAAATCCAGCGGCTGGTTATCTCCCGCGAGATACTGAAAAGGTACCACTAGCCGCAGGTTATTGAAGGACTAAGAAGCGTCCCGCTGTTTGCGGCGGGACGCTCTGCCATTTGGCCGCTGGAATCCTCGTTCGGCCGTGTTATCATAATGCACTCAATGACCATTCTCCGGAGGAAGCCGTGCCGGTAGAAATCCCGGATCCGCCCGATGCGAAAAGGCTGGCGCGCGTCGGCCTGACGCAGGCCGAATACGAGGAACTGTGCCGCCGCCTCAACCGCAAGCCCAACATCGTGGAAATGGGCATGGTCGGCGCGATGTGGAGCGAGCACTGCGCCTACAAGTCCTCCAAAGTGCACCTGCGCAAGTTCCCCACCACCGGCCCCAGAGTGCTGCAGGGCCCCGGCGAGAATGCTGGCGCGGTGCTGCTGCGCGACGATCTCGCAGCGGTGTTCAAGATTGAATCGCACAACCACCCGTCGGCGGTGGAACCCTTCCAGGCGGCCGCCACTGGCGTGGGCGGTATCATCCGCGACATATTCAGCATGGGCGCGCGGCCCATCGCCACCCTGGACCCTCTGCGCTTCGGGCCCATCACCGATTTCTACGACCCGGGCATCAGCCGCGCGGCGGTGGAACGCAACCGCTTCTTGTTTGAAGGCGTGGTCGCCGGCATCGCCCATTACGGCAACTGCGTGGGCCTGCCCACGGTTGGCGGCGAAGTCGTGTTTGACCTGAGCTACTCGCTGAACCCGCTGATGAATGGCCTTTGCCTGGGCATTGTCAAGCCGGGCGAGCTGATACGCGCCTACGCCCAGGGCGAGGGCAACCGCGTGTTGCTGGTGGGCGCGAAGACGGGGGCGGACGGTGTGCAGGGCGCGACCTTCGCCAGCGTGGATCTGGCCGAGGATGTGGAGCAGGATCGGCCCGCGGTGCAGATCGGCGACCCGTTCCTGGAAAAGTGCTTGATTGAAGCGACGCTGGCGCTCAAGAAACATCCAGCGCTCATCGGGGTGCAAGACCTGGGCGCCGCTGGCCTGACCAGCTCGTCCTGCGAGATGGCCGGGCGCGGTCAAGTCGGGCTCAAACTGAATCTGGACAAAGTGCCGCTTCGCCAGAGGCACATCGGCCCTTACGAGATAATGCTATCGGAGTCGCAGGAGCGGATGTTGATGGTCGTCCAGAAGGACGGCGTAGCGGCGGTGAATGAAGAGTTCACGCGCTGGGGGCTGGACAGCGCCGACGTGGGTGAGGTCATCTCCGAGCCTGTTGTATCGCTCTGGTGGCGCGGCGAGGAAGTGGTGCGCCTGCCCACCGCGCTGCTCACCACCGAAGCGCCGGAGCACGACCGCCCGCGCGCAGAGCTGAAGCGCCCCGAGTGGCTGCGACTTGACGCTGACAGCGCGGTCAGGCGCGCGGCTGAGCGCTCACTGCCGGAGGACTTCCCGGTGACTTTGAACCTCTCAACGGCGGAGGAGCGGGTGCTTGCATTGATGCTTGCGCACCCCAACCATGCGAGCAAGCGGATGGTCTGGCGGCGGTACGACCATCAGGTGATTAACAATACGGTCGCGGCCCCGGAGGGTGCGGACGCGGCGGTGCTGCGCATCAAGGGGGGACATGACGGCATTGCCGTGTCCACGGACGGACCGGGGCATCTGTGCGCGCTGGAGCCATTCCTGGGCGGCCAGCACTCGGTGAAGGAAGCCTACCTGAACCTACTCACGGTCGGCGCGGAACCGCTCGCCTACACCAATTGCCTGAACTTCGCGAGCCCTGAAGACCCGGTCGTGATGGCCGGCTTCGCGGCGGTGGTGGAAGGCATGGCGCTGGCATCCCGTGAACTGGAGACGCCGGTGGTGTCGGGCAACGTGAGCTTCTATAACCAGACGGTTGGAGGGAAGGTCGTTCCTACGCCCGTGATTGGCATGGTCGGATATGTGCCCGAGGTGCGGCGCATCCTCCGCCCGGCTTGGCCGGCCGGCGCGTCCCTCTACGCGGTGTCGTACGGGGGCTGGCGCCTGGATGGCAGTTGCCTGGCATGGGACCTGCTGCATGAGCGCGAGGGCGCGGTGGAACGGCTGGATTTCGGTTGGCTGCGGACCTTGAAGGACTTCGTGCAGCGGGCGGTGGCAGACGGGATGCTCACGGCTGCGCACGACCTGGACTCGGGCGGCCTGGCGCTGGCGCTGGCTGAGTGCTGCTACGGGCGGGTCGGCGCGGAAGTGCAACTTTCAGCCCGCCTGGTGGAGGCTGCCGGCGGAGTGGGGCGGCTGCTCTTTGGCTGGCCGCCAGTCGGGATGTTGCTGGCGGTTTCCCCGGCCAAAGAGCGCGAGTTTGCCGCGCTGGCAGATACTCACTGCATCCCGCTGGAGCCGCTGGGGATGACGGGTGGCTCCGACCTGGTGGTCTCCGCGGCTGGCTCGCAGAGTCCCCTGATATCCCTGCCGGTTAGTGCTCTGACGGCGATACACCGGGAAGCGTTGCCGTTCTGGATGCGCTTTTAGGTTACGGGGGCTTTGGGAGAGCAGCCGGCCGCCCGGCTAGCTCTAGGTCTGCTCTATACCTGTTTGCCAATCCATAGATTACCTGTTAGGATGGATGTTGACTCACCTCTTCTGGAGGCAACAGATGAACGCGATTAAGTTAGGGATCGCCGGTGTCATTGCGATACTGGCAGTGTTGGGGGCCGTGTTCGTGGCATCAGCGCTCTTCTCGCAGGAGAGCCTGGCAGAGTCCTTTGACTGGCAGAGCTACGGGTACGCTCCAGGCGCCAGCTACACTCTCATAAGCACCTCCGCCGACTATTCCACCTTTTCCGGTGAAGGCAAGGGGCTTGTTGTGAGGATAGCGGTGCCATCAGGCACAGACAGTGATGAAATCAAACTCGCTCTGGTTGACGCTGTGAGAAACGAAGCTCTGCGCGACCGTTCGGTGAGTGCAATTACCGCCATCGCCTATGTTGAAGGCGAGAAGATGTTCAGCGATGAGTATTACTCCGGGGGAAAGGCCATCTGGGGCCCTGGTGGCAACTACCGGGTCTCGCAGGATAACCAGGAGTATGCCCTGTCCTTCTTCGGTCCGCACAAGTATGTGCCGCCGAAAAAGCCTGTCCTGAGCAAAGACAAGAGCAGAAGGCGCTCCAAGCGGGGCGGCGGATCGCTTGAAAGCTACATCTCCTCGTCCTGCGGCTCCAGCGGCGGGGGCGGTGGATGAGGCTAGTGTGATCCGCTCCGGTACGGAGCAGCAACACTAGCGAAAAGGAAACATGTAAGCGGCTTGCCGGCCGATGGCCGGCGGGCCGCTTGCTGCTTTAAGCAGGGTGTAGCGAAGTCACGCGACTGGCCATAGCCCGGTTGGGGCATTCACGCCAGAGGGAATGCACTGCCCGCAGTCTGCCCACCCCGCTCAGCGCTCGGGCGCCCTCCGCGAAGATGCTCCTGGCGCAATCGGCTAAAGAG
>CAZXPM010000002.1:18489-27393 GCA_964643155.1 uncultured Planctomycetales bacterium
GTCATACCACGGGAGGAAGCCTTCCCAGGTAGGCTTGTAACCCATCCACGGTATCAAGGCGTCAAGGTCAGCGCCGTTGACAGTCCCGTCCCCGTTGATGTCGCCACGCAAGTTGTAGACGATCATCGGGATAATCAGCTCAGGGCTGCCGATGCCGTCTTCGTTGAAGGCCTGCAGCCGCAGCGTGGCCACCTGGTTGGGCAGCCCTGATACGTCAATCTCTGCTTCGAAGGGTTGCCCTTCAGCCTCACCTGAGACCGTTCCGCCGGAATGCGTAAGCTCGTAGGACAGCGTCACCGCATCGTTGTCGGCGTAAGCCGACAGCTCAATATTCGGCTGTTCGTAAACGCTACCGAACCTGGGAGGGTCGGGCAGTCCAGTGGAGAGGATCATCGGAACCGTTTCAGCGTAGTTGTAAGCGATAACCACCTGGTCCACCCACCAGCCTGCGGGCTGGCCGGAATCCTGGCCGCATACAGAGCCGTTGGTTTCCAGCAGGAAACCCACATGCACGTCCTGGCCCGCCCAGGGGGCGAGGTTGATGTGCTTGTTTGAGTAGTCGGCAATCAGGCCGGTGAAGGCGGCGTCGTCCATGTTGCGCTGCTTCGCCAAGGTCCAGGTTTCAAAGCCGTCGGTGCTGACCACGATCTTCCCGACATCGTGGTTGCTCTCAAGGTTGCACTTGAGGCGCAACGTCATGGTGGGATCCGGGGATTCGGGCAGGTGGAGCAGCGGCATCACTGCGAATGAGGTCAGGCTGTTGGGGTAGTCGGGGGGGTCGTAGCTGTGGACACCGTAGCAGCCGTTGGACAGGTACCCATCGTTGTGGAAGGTGAACTTGCCTCTGTAGTCGCTCGCCCAGGAGGCAATGCGCTCCATGTCGCTCTCGTAGTGCTGGGACAGCGGAAAGGTCCCGTCGGTGTTGTCCACGATATAGCTCAACTGGAATTGGCTGCTGAGCTCGGGCAGCACCCCGGTAGCATGGATTGTGATCTCCACTTCGCCGAAGTCTATGCCTGAAGTGTCAATGGTCACGCCCCAGGGGGCCTCAGTGCGGGTGGCAATCAACGTTCCGTCCATCCAGTACTGCAGCTCCACCGTGCTTTCCACTAGGTCTGGTTCCAGCACGAGCGTATCGGTCACCACGAGGGGGGAGGGCTGGGGAAAATGGACCTGCGGCCGTAGCGCCGGCGGGAGTGCCGCGAACACGTCCAGCCGCCGGATTGAATCGTTGGACCACTGCGCCGAAGGAAGCAGCGGGCCGTTTTGCACCAGCAGATCGCGGACTTCGTCGTTGGTCAGCGTCGGGGCGTAGGACTTGATTATCGCCGCCGCCCCCGCGACATGCGGGCACGCCATGCTGGTTCCCTGCATATAGACATACTGGCTGGTTGTTTGATGGCCGCAGGAGGCGATCATCTGGTCGCCGTTGGTGATATACTCGCCGCCCGGCGCCGCAATCTGAACCCAGCTCCCGTAGTTGCTGTAGCTCGCACGGGCGTCGGTGTTGCGGGTCGCGCCCACGCTCAGGACGGTGCTGTAAGCGGCGGGGTAGTTCTTTGCAGTTGAGCCATCGTTTCCTGCGGCGGCGACCAGGAAGCAGCCGTTGGCGTCAGCGTAGTTGCAGGCGTTCTGCATTGTGCTTCCCGGAAAGTCGCTGCTCAGGCTCATGTTCGCCACTTGTGCCTCCGCTGCGTCGGTAGCCAGGACCAGCGCTTCGGCCACCATCCACCCGGGAGTGCCGACGTGGCTGCTGCCAAACACACGGATGGGGACTAACTTGCACTCGTAAGCCACGCCTATTACCCCGCCGTTGTTGCCCATCGCGGCGATGGTGCCGGAAACGTGGCTGCCATGGCCGGACTCGTCGTCCGGCGCTCTCCAGTTTCCGCCACTGCCGGAGTATCGGTCCCACAGGTCAAAGTACTCGCTGGGGTAGGCGGTAATGGGGTTGATGCAGTTTGCCGCCAGGTCCTGATGGTCGGGGACGCCGCTGTCGTTGTCGGCGGAGTAGCGTATCCCGCTGTCAATCACGGCGACTTTCACGCTGGGGTCGCCGTTTTCATGTTCCCAGGCGCTGGCACACTCAATTATCTCCATGTTCCACTGCCAGTAGTCGCTTGGCGGCGATGCGGGCCGCACGACGGCCGAGTACTCCACATACTCTACTTGCGAGGGGTAATCCGCCAGTATCTGTTCCATCACCGGACGCGCATCCGCTCCACCGGCGACCCTGTAGGAGGCGAAGCAGAACGACTTCGTGTGCGCCTCCCCGAGGAGCTCCACGCGATAGCGGTCGCGGATCTCGCGGGCGAGGGCGATAGTGCCGGGATTGCGGTAGAGGACAGAGTCAGGGTTGTAGTCTAGCGCGCCCGCTCCACCGGCGCCGGCAGAACTCGTGGCCTTGGCGCTTGGGTTGAAGCCCACGGAAAAATTGTCCTGGTAGTAGTCCACGCCCGCCGTGAATCCGTCGGTGTTGAAGTTGTTGGCGGGTGTGGGGAAGGGGATTTCGCCGTCGGCGGTGGCGGTCCGCTCGGGGTCTGGCGTCTCCAGGAAACTGCGGAGCGACTTGGCCCGGCTGCAGCCGGCCAGCAACACCAGAGTTGCGAGCACGAGGATCACGAATATTACGCGCGCCATGCGGGCGCATAGGAATAAGTGACAGTTTGCCATTAGGCTAAGTAGTATACCCGAGGGCAAGGCCTTTTTGAATATGCGAAGCGGAGGTGCTGCCGGTAGCCCGTTAGGGGCCGGTCCAGAAGTACCCGACTGCCGCCAGGTCGCCGGTGTCAACTGCGCCGTTTTCATTGCAGTCAAACCACGGCCTGAAGGCCAGGTCAGCTTCAACCAGCCCGAGCAGCCCTTCAAGCGCATCCCTGTCGCCCAGGCCGATCAGGCCGTCGCCGTCAACGTCGCCCAGGAGGTTGTAGATGGTCACGGGTATCTCCAGCACAGAGCTGCCTACTCCCAGCTCGTCAAACGCCTGAAGGCGCAGTGTCGCGAGTTGGTTCGGGAGCCCTGAAACATCTACCTCCCCGGTAAACGGGGGCCCTTCCAGCTCGCCCTCCAGCGGTGGCCCTGTGGTCTCCAGCGAATAAGCCAGAGTGTCGGCGTTCTCGGCGGATGCCGAGAGGACTATCGCAGGCGCCCCATACTTCAGCCCGTACCTCGCGGGGTCCAGCACGCCAGTGGAGGTTATGCGTGGAATCGTCTCAGCCCAGTTGTAGGCGACCACTACGTGGTCAATCCACCAGCCAGCGGGTTGGCCGGTTTCCTCGCCTGCGGTCCCTGCATCCGTTTCCAGCAGAAACCCGATGTGCACATCCTGCCCCGCCCATGGCTCGAGATCTATGTGCGCGCTGGACCAATCAGCGGTATATCCGGAGAACTCAGCGGAGCCGCCCGCGCGCAGCGGGGCTGCGTCCCAGGTGGAGAAGCCATCGCTGCTGACTACTAAGTACCCGAAATCCGCCCCGTCCTCCAGATTGTACTTGGTGCGCAGCGTCATTGTCGGAGCCGGGTCGGCAGGAAGGCTGACCAGCGGCATCACTGCAAAGGACTGAAGGCTACTGGGGTAATCCGGGGGCTCGGAAGCGTGTACACCTATGCTCGCGGCAGAGTTGTAGCCCTCGCTCTGTAGGGTGAACGCACCGCTGATACTGGTTGCCCAGGAGCCTACCTCAGGAGAACCAGAGTCGAAGTCTCTGGTGAGCGGGAAAACGCCGCTCGTGTTGTCAATGATGAGACTGAACTCCGCTTCGGCCACCAGTTCGGGAAGAGTGCCGGTGGCAACCACCTTCACGTCCACCTGCCCGAAATCAAGCACTGAAGAGTCGTAGGTTATGCCCCAGGGGGCTTCGGTAAGGGAGGCGTATAGCTCGCTGTCAATGTAATACTCCAGCAGCTCCACGTTCTCAATCTCCGCCGGCTCCAGGCTAATCTGGCCGGTATGGACCAGCGGGTCGGGCCGGCTGAAGCTCAGGTACGGCGCCCCGATGCTGAGGTCAAACACCACGTCACTGCCATCGCGCCGGATGTTGCCGATGATGATGTCAGTCTGCTTGCTGCCGGTGTCGGAGAAGTCCACGTACGCGTCCGAGCTGGGCGTAGTGTCACTGCCGAAGCGGTCGTACAGGGTGCTGTCGTAGGTAGCAGGCCAGGGGTCGTACTTCCCGCCCGTGTAGTCCTCGTCGTCAACCACCTCGCCGTCGGCCCCGTAAGGGAGCATGTAAGTGGCGGTGCACTCTTCCAGGTCAACGAACTTGCGCTCCTCGTGGTCGTTGCAGCCAAAGCCGTCATCCTCCACGTCCCCGAAGATCCGCCCCTCGTACCACACGCGCTCGTCCACGTGCCATATGAGCAGCCCCGGGTCAAGATCGAGCAGGCTCATGTCGTCGGGGTAGATGTCGCCACCGGGGTAGTAATTCTGGTCTGGCGGGTTGTACCACTTGTAGTGGCGGTCCGGGGTTGAGTTGTTCTCCAGGATGAAGTACTCCTCGCCTTCCTCGGCATTCCTCCAGACCCGCCGAATGTTGTCCGGGCCGGAGGTCACGGGTGCGAGGTGGAAGTCCCGCAGGTTGCTGGCGATCATCTGGGCATCCGTCCATCCCAGGCAGTACTTTAGCGGGGCGGAGAGATTCTGCACCGGCAGGGTATAGCCGCCGGAAGCCATCAGGCACCAGAAACCACAGCCATTGCTTTCATCTCCATCCGGTCCTGGATTGTCGCGGCCGGCATAGTCCCCGCCGTAGTCGTAAAGGTCGGGTAGGCCGAGGATGTGGCCGTGTTCGTGGTGCGGGGTGTAATCCCAGGTGTTGTAAGTGTCTCCGCTCTCGTCGGAGCAGACGGAGTAGAAGTCAATATACGCCGCCCGGAGTACCTTCACGCCGTCCTTGGTGAAATCTCCCATCTCATAGGAGTAGATTACCTCGTTGCAGATGAAGCCGACATGCTCCCGCCTGGGATTGCCCGAGAGCCGCTGGAACACCAGGTGGAGGGAGTCAATGTAACCGTTGCCGTCGGCATCATACTGGCTGAAATCCACCTCCGCGTCCGCGAGCGACAGCAGCTGTTTGGCCTGGGCCTTACTGAGCTGGACGAAGGTGGAACCACCTTCGTTGTAGCCGGTAATTTCGTACGCAGCGTCCTCGCCGGAAGGGTACACGTCTCCCGTGAAAGTGAGATGTCCATAGGATTGCTGCTCGTAGTACTCTTTTACGCTCACGTTCTCATCCGGGCTCGTGTCAAAGTACTTGTCCTCAACGAATGATGTGGGCGGGACCTCATAAGAGTAACCCGACCACTTGACCTTGAGCACCAATGTCTTGACGGTGCCCGCCGTCGGACTGGCCAAACCGTCGTGGGTCATGTCGGGGGGAGCAGACGGGGCCTTGCTTCCGTCCGCCGCGCCCCACGCCGCTAACGGGTCAGGGTTGTAGGGGCCGTAGACGCCGGGCTCCACCATGCCCTCAAGGTGGTATTCGCGGATAGTGTCGGCGGTGTAGACCATACGCCCGCGCGGCAGACGGTAGGGGCCGGCGTAGGGCGCATCAGGCCTGAGAATTGCCGCCGAGCCTGTATGCGGGTAGATGGCGTCTGCTGCGGCATGGCGGGCTGCCTCATCCTGTATGGATGAGAAATGGCGCAGCGACCTGCCGCTGCAGGAACCCGAGGCTATCACTGCCGTCAGGGCGAGCAGCGTCAACAGAACCAGGGGAAGTGTGTTGCGCATCAGAATCCTCAACCTCATATCTGGCGCAGGCAACGGCTACTTCGTGAGCCCGCGCAGATTCTCCACCGGTAAGGTGAAGTAGATTGCAGTGTTGGGTTCGTCTATATCCGAAATCGCATCGTCCATACGGCGGCATAGCTCTTGGCAGAGCTCGTCGCTGTCAACGACGCACAGCAAGACCTTGCTCTCGTGTTTCTCGGACATGAACAAGGTGCTCAGCACCGCCGCGATTGAGAATTCGGAGACGGTTTGCTTGAAGCTGGCGTGGCTAATGCCGCGAGTGTTGATAATGGTCATGCCGGACACTCCAGCTTCCATCACCGCAGCCAGCAGTTGCTCCAGATAGTCCAGTTTGCGCAGAACCACTACGAGTATGTGGCCGTTGTTAGTTGCCATATCGGATTGATTCTACCTCAAACGCGGCAGTGAAGCTAGGAATCGGCGCCATTCCGGCGCTAATCGCGGTAGATTGTGCAGTCGTATGACCGCGCGGGGGATCTGGCGGCGCGCATGTCAGCCAGGACGAGGTAGACTGCAATGAGCAGTGTGCCCACTGAGGCGCAGGCGTCCGCCACGTTGAACACTGGGAAGTCGTAGTTGACAACCGGAATCAGCACGTCCACGAAGTCCACCACCGTCTGCAGCCGGAAGCGGTCAATCATATTGCCTACGGCGCCGCCGAGAATGAGGCCGAGCGAGACGGTGAGGTACAGGCTTGCCGTGCCATACTTGCGCCAGAGCAAGTAGATGGCGATGCTCATGGCCAGCGACACGAAAGAAAGTAGCAACGAGTTGCCGTGCAATAGCCCCCAGGCCATGCCGGTGTTGACCGTGAAAGTGAGTTTCAGCCACTCACCCAGCACCGGCACGGAGCGCGAAAGGCTGTAGGGGAACTCCCAGAAGTGGGTGAAGTACTGCCGGGCGAAGGCACAGATGGAGCCGCCAGCTTCTGGCGCGAAGTAGTAAACGACGTACATCTTTGAGGCCTGGTCAGCTACGATGACGAGCAGAACCAGGAGCAAGAACAAGCGGGAGTAAGACCGCCGTTTAGCCATCTGCCGCAGTTAGGCCACGCCTTTTTCTACGTCTTCCAGCTCAACCTGGCAGGAGTAACAGTACTTGGCCCAGGGAATGGTGTTAAGCCGCCCCTTGTCAATGGAGCAGCCGCACTTCTGGCAGATGCCGTAGTAGCCTTCGTTTATCGCCTCAATAGCGTCGTCAATTTGCTCCAGTACGGACTGAAGCTGGTAAACCAGCATCTCGTCCTTCTCTATTTCAGAGCTCTCGGTAATGAAGTCGCTATCGGGATCGCCCGAATTACGCTCGAAAACCCGGTCCTCGTCAAGAGATTTCTTGATCTTCTTCCTGAGTCCGATGACCTGCTTCTCTATCTGCGCGCGCTTCTCCTCCAGCACCTGCCGGTACTTCTGAATGTCTTGTTCTCTAAGCGCCATATGTCTTCCCACGAAAATGAAACAGCTTACGGGTGTTGCGGGACAGGACTATTCTAAGCATATCCACGGATTTTGCAAGTTTGCCCGCGGCAAACTCCAGCGTGTGAACCAAATCAGCTGGCTCGCAGGGATGACCAGCGCGCCTGACTTCCTGGGGCGGCATGAACGGCGCATCCGTCTCCAGCAGCAGCAATTCCTCGTCCACGCGGGCAAGCTGCGAATGCAGGTTGTGCGCGGTCGGATACGTCAGATTCCCGGCGAAGCTCACGAAGAAGCCCCGCTGCCGGGCGAAGCGCAAGATGCTCTTAGCCCCGTTGAAGCAGTGGAACACGCCCCGCAAGCCCTCAAATGGCTCCAGCTCATTCACCAGGTGCTTGCTGGCATCGCGGTTATGCAGGATTACTGGCAGATTGTGGGCACGCGCAAACGCCAGTTGCGGGCGCAGCAGCGGAAGCTGCCACTCCAACGCCTCCCGGTCGTGGTAAGCGTCCAGCCCAATCTCGCCAATAGCCACCAGCTTGGGATGCCCGACGAAGCGCTCCAGCAGTGTTTCCACCTCGGCGCCGGTGTGCCGCCGGGCCTCGGATGGATGCACCCCGGCGGCGAAGTAAACGCCCTCAAACCGCTCCGCCAGCTCCTGCGCCTGGATACTCGTGGCTTCATCCAGCCCCGGCACCACGATGGGGGCTACCCCGGCCGCTTCAGCCCGCGCGACCACTTCGTCCGCACGGCCAGCCAGACCGTTGAAGTAAAGGTGACAGTGGGGGTCGCAGATAAAGTGCATGATTCTGCGGCGGGTTACTGGTCGGTTTGCTCGTCCGCCACGGTGTCTACCCGCGCCAGCTCGATATCGGGAACTTCTTTGGCGGCGAAGGCGACTTCTTTCTCTGCTGTAAGGTAATACCGCGCCTCTTTCAGCGCATCCTGGGTGCGAATCTGGGAGCTATGCAGCGAGATGACGACGCCAGGATAGATGATGCCGTCAATCGTAACTTCGGGATTGGGGTAGATGGCCGACGCCTCCTTGAGCTCGTCGTATTTGGCTTTCACTTCGTCGTACCGCTTCTCGTCAGCTTCAAGCTGCTGCTTGAGCTTGTCCACTTGCGCAGCCTGCATCGGGCTGAGGCGGCTCCTGTTCAGCTTGGGGTCGTCCAGGCGGTCCAGGGCGTTGCGGGCGCGCTCTATCTGGGTCTTCAGCCGAGTCCATTCACTCTTCATGCGGGATAGCTGGATGTCCTTCTCTGGATTGAATCCCACCACCAGATTCGTCGGGGTCGCGATGCGGTTGCCCACGTTCTTGGCGTGAATCGCGGTGTACGCACGAACGGTTTCGCCCACAATAACTGATTTCTCGTCGCCCATCACGATCTTCCCACCGCTGGAGACCCGCGAGTGCATTATGTAAGTTCGCACGTTCAGGTCTCCGCCAACGGAGATCTCAACGTGGGACAGGCCGCGAATAGTAGCATTGCCTTCGCATCGGATGCGGCCCTTGTCCTGCCCGAACACCATGCCGCCAATGAAGAGGTCTCCGCCGCATTCAACGAAGGCCGCCTCCACACTGCCGCCAATGCTTAGGTTGCCTCTGGTCTTGATGGTGAAGCCCGGCATTACGCTGCCGTGTATCTCCAGGTTCCCGACGAACTCCAGGTCACCGATGGCGAAATTGACGTCGCCACTGAAGGTGAGGGTGTCCATCACGGTGATTTTCCGTCAATG
>CAZXPM010000002.1:27403-43807 GCA_964643155.1 uncultured Planctomycetales bacterium
ATTTTCCCGCCCACGAGGCATGCGTGCCCCGCGCACTCAGCGAATACCTGCATCCCGTCTTCCGCTTCCCTTGCACCCTTTCCCACCTTCAGCGAGACGGTCTTTCCTTCCTTGGCGGGAATGGGTTCGCCGTAAACATCCATCCCGTTCTTGGGAGGAGTCCGCGCGTGCTTGACCGCCAGTACATCGCCTGGCTGAACCTCGTTGAGCCGTTTGACCTTGCGCAGGTCAATTCTCAGTTCTTCCTGGTCATATTCCACATGCTCGGTGATGGGAAAGCTGTATTCCACGCGCTCGGACTCGCCGTCGCCGGGCGGGTCGCCTTCCGCCACCAGCACTCTTCGCCCGTAGGCGAAGCTGTGGAGAAAGTCCTCGATTTCCTTCTGCCGGATGCCGTAAGTGATGCCCTCATCCTTGAGTATCTTGTGGATCTCTGCCAGGGTGGGTACACTGCCGCCGGCGCGCTGCGGGCGGTGGAAACTCAAATGCGCGACCAGCTTGTCTGGACTGACCTCCAGCTTATATGTGTTCTCCGCCATTTTGATTAAACTAGCCGCCCAGCACTCGCTTTGCGCTCTCCTGGGTCAGCCTCTCGTAGTATGCGCTCTGCCGGATGCCTCGGGCCAGGTCCATGGTCACACTGCCAAGCAGCTTTACGTCTTTCACTACCGCATGGATCAGCGGTGCCGGGGTGTCGGGCGCAATCACCGGCTTCCTCTTGAATACCAGCAGCAGGACGTCTGAGACGCTGTCGATCTTCGGGAACTCAAACACGTAGCGGAAGTCGTGGTTAGCAACCAGTTCATCCATGAAATCATGCCCGCGGAGCAATCGCAAAAGCTCCTTGAGTACAAAGATAGCTACGACCCCCTCGCCGGTGAGCAGCCGGGTGATTTGATCCAGGTAATTCGCCGTGAGATTGTGGCTCTTGGTGAATGTGAGATTGCCGAAAATGAGATCGAAGCGGAGGGATATCTCGTTACTGTCGGACCGCTGGGAGAACACTTCGGGCAGCTGCGAAAGGAAGTCCTTAGCCGCAACGTATACGCCTGGGAACCCGGTCAGGCGCATACTGAAAGCCGCTGCCTGCGCCAGCAGCGGGTCGCTCTCAATCGCCACGAAGTTATTGTCCACGAAATAGTCAACTAGGTCGGTCTGCTCCAGCAGAAAGTCCTCTTGGGCTTTGCGCTCCAGCGGCGTCCCGCCAATGGGAATGCGGTAGCGGACGCCGTCCCGCTGGACGACTTCTATTCTGGAGCCGTGGGGCGCCCAGGCGGCGCCATCCAGACGCTCAAACACCACGTTGAGCATCTGTGTGGCGAAAGCGCCGGCGTGGGCCGAGACGTTCATAACCGATTGCCCCGGATGGGCGGGAGCCAATTCTGAGGCGAAGTGGCAGTACTCGTCCGGTATGATGACGCGCTCTGTGAAGAACGGAAGGTACTTCAGCCTTAGCAGGTTGATGATCTTGTGAGAGGACAGAGGCTCGCGGCGGAGGGAGCTGATGTTCAAACCGACGCCCCGGTCCTCCATGTCAATTAGCTTGCTTATGAAGGAACTGACAGCCTCCCGCTCCTTGGGCGAAAGGCCTCGCTCCTTCATTGAGGGCTCAACCCGGTTGTAAGAAGTGGCCTCGGTGGGAGAGGTGTAAACCTGCTCCTGCGACAGCTCCGTTGCCAGGTCCACTTCCACCGGGGCAACGAGCTGCTCACGCTCGCGCAGCGCATGCTGAGCCTCCTGCTTCATCATCTTGCGCAGCTTGACCTTCCCGTCGTCACGCCGCTTGGCGCCACGCTTCTCGCGCCTTGGTGCTTGCGCCTCCTTGAATGAGGACTCCAGTTCCAGCTTGACCTGCTCCTGTTTCAGTGCCAGGCTCGCGGCACTGCTCTTCAGCTCGGCCTTTCTTTCCAGGTTCTCGCGCAGCGTCCAGGCCTTGCGCTCTTGGGCGAAGCGGCGGTCGCCGCGCGGGTCAAACACAACACGGTCAAGGGGTTTCCCCGTGGCCTGGGCAACAAGCGCCAGTATTTCCTTGTACTGCATCGGCGCGTCCTGCCCCTTGAGCAATTCGTACGCCTTATCGTTGAGCAGCTCCCACTTCGCGAGGCCCCACTTGCCGCCGAACTTCTTGACCTTGGGATCGCGGTCAAGCTCAATACACACGGACTTCACCTTGCAGCCCAGCGCTGAAGCCAGCCTGCTGCGCACCTCACGCTCAAACAGCAGCCGGTGCTCTTCCTCCATCACTTTCGGCAGGGCCATGTGTTCCGGCCACTTGTCCAGAACAACCACCCACTTGCCGTTCTTCTCCGCGTAGCAGTCCAGCTTCGCGAGAATCGGTTCAATGTACTGGTGGATACTCTCTTCGTCCGGCTGAAATGACCGCATCACCTGAGCCATCTTGGCCGCCAGGTCGGCGATGCTTATTGGGCCCAAATAGTATACAATGTGTTTAATGATATCCACATTGCTGGTCAAGCCCTGTAACTTTTTGTCCAGTTCAACCGTAACGCACACTCCTTTAGCACTGCTGCGCCAGCAGCGAATTGAACTCTTATTATAGCACAGGGCCGACGGTTTTCGCGCCGTAGGGAACGGCGGGCTGGCGCGGGGAGAGGCGTGCTAAGGCTGGCCTACTGCTCGGGAGGGAAGAAGTAGCTTGACTCCGGTGGAGCCACCCGGCCGCGGGGGAACAGCTTCAGCCTGATCTGGCGGGCAAGGCTATGAGGCTCCTTGGATACCAGCTTCAGGGACTTGAGTCCGACAAAGGGGCCTCCGCCCGCTGCGAGGAACTTGGTGGTGGCGATCCGGTAAACCTGCGCCGGCACAATTGGCTTCGCGCCAATGGTGACGGCGCTGACTTCGTTGGTTTCCCCGGTGCGTTTGCACAGGACGGTCACGCCCTCCAGGTGAAGGAAGCTGGTGTTCTTGCGCGGCAAGTACTTGACCGAGCGGCTGAGAGCGGTGGTGAGGTCGGCGCCGGAGATCTTGGCCAGCACGAAGTCAATGTCCTTGAGGCTGTCCCAGTCCGGGATCTCGCCCGCCTTCGGCATGGGGCCGAGCT
Organism: uncultured Planctomycetales bacterium; assembly: GCA_964643155.1. Classification (GTDB taxonomy): domain Bacteria; phylum 4484-113; class 4484-113; order 4484-113; family 4484-113; genus CAZKNJ01. The sequence goes on from CAZXPM010000002.1 coordinate 30,465, forward strand.
GCGGCAGCTCTCCTGCTGAGATGATCCCTATTTCCACCTTGCCTTCAAAATACGCGACCATGGCGCGGGCGCAAACCTGGCCCCAGCCGGTCTCTCCCACCGTTGGGTCCTCGTTGTAGCTGGTGGCGGTCTCCGCTGCAATGGCAGCGGCGCAGGCCAGCAGTATGACTAGCGCAAAAGCGCCCACCCACTTGATGATGCGTCCGTTACTCATAGCGCTGTTATTCTACCCCACTGCGTTAGAGGTTCATTTGGCTCTATTGTTCATTGCCTCCTGCTCTTTCTTCTCATACTTCAGGTACTCCAGGATGAACGGTTCCAGGCCGCCGTCCAGCACGCGCTGGGTATTGCCCGTCTCGTAACCCGTCCGCAGATCCTTGATCAACTGGTAAGGCTGGAGCACATAGCTCCGTATCTGGTTGCCCCAGGCGATGTCCTTCACCGCGCCCCGCAGCTCCTCTATCTCCTCCTTCTGCTCTTGCCGCAGGATGGCCTTGAGCTTTGAGCGCAGCATCTTCATGGCCACTTCGCGGTTCAGATGCTGGCTGCGCTCATTCTGGCATGACACTACAATCCCCGTGGGAATGTGGGTGATGCGGACCGCGCTGCTGGTTTTGTTCACATGCTGGCCGCCAGCGCTGCTTGCGCGATATGTGTCTATCCGCAGGTCGCTCTCGTTGATTCTAACCGTGTCATCCTGCTCAATCTGGGGAATGACATCCACCGCGGCGAAGCTGGTGTGGCGGCGGCCTGCGCTGTCGAAAGGCGAGATGCGCACGAGCCGGTGAACACCGTGTTCGCTCTTTAGCAGCCCGTAGGGCACCTTTCCCTCAACCACGAAGGTGATGGACTTCGTGCCCGCAACTTCGCCCGGCATCTCGCTCACCACCTTGACGCTGTGGCCGGTTTGCTCCGCCCAGCGGAAGTACATCCGGCTGAGCATATCCACCCAGTCATGGCTCTCGGTACCGCCGGCGCCGGCGTGGATGGTCACTATCGCGGGAGCATCGTCGTTCTCTCCAGAGAGCAGCGCAAGCATCTTGTGGCGCTCCACCCTCTTCCCTAGGTCGCGCACTGCGTCAGCCAGTTCGGCGAACTCCGGGTCATTCTCGTCCACTCCTTCCTGCTCCAGCAGCTCAAACACCCCGGCGATGTTCTCGTAATCCTCCGCAAGTTCCTGAACTTCAGAGAGGGTTTCCTCCATGTGTGACGCCTCGCGGTTAACGCGGGCGGCCTCATCGGGGTCGTCCCACAGCTCGGGGGATTCCTGGAGCCGGCGCAGCTCCTTCAGCCGCGCTTCTTTGCCCGGGAGGTCAAAGATACCTCCGCATATCGTCAAGGTCGCCGGCAATCCGGCTAAGGAGTTCGCGAAACTCGCTTACCTGCATTGCACCATTCTAGCAAATGCGCCTCTAAAACATCGCTTCGCCGCGACCCACCAGGGTGCGGTAGCCCGTGCCGGCCAGTGCAATGAGAAGCATCAGTACCGCGAAGGTGTCACCGATCCTCGTGTAGAGGCTTACGCCGCTGTTCAGCGGAACCGCCTCCACCAGCACGCCCGACTTACCGTAGGCTAGCGACTTTCCCAGCCTCCCGGAAGGGAACACGAAGCACGAGATACCCGTGGTAGTCGCACGCGCCAGGCTCCGCCGGTTCTCCACCGCGCGGAAGGCGTCAACCATTGCATGCTGTGCGGCGCCGGATTGTATTGGATACCAGGAGTTGTTGGCCATCACAGCAACCAACCCGGCGCCACGCCTAACCTGCGCTCGCGTTACCGCAGGAAAGACCGAGTCATAGCAGATGTTGACGGCAAGCTGCTGGTCGTCAAAGGGCAACGGCTCCAGGCTGGTGCCTTCCACCAGGTCCTCCGGCCCCCAGGGGTAGTCCAGGTATCTGACCAGGTTGCCGAAGGGCACGTATTCGCCGAAGGCCACAAGCCGCGTCTTGGAGTAATAGGGCGGACGGCCGTAGGGCTGCTCCAGCATAAGCGCGGCATTCTCCTTCCCTCGGCGGGATTCCGCCAGTGTGCAGTACAGCAGGTTCAAGTCCGGCTGCTCATTCCATAGCCGGGTGACATCTGGGGTGAGGCTCATTGCCTCGGTGTACACTGTTTCCGGCAGCGCGCTTTCCGGCCAGATTACCAGTTGCGGGTCGTCGGTGCGCAGCAGATACTGCGTCTGGCCTACATAAGACTGGTGCGCGCGGTTCACATAGTCCTCGGTGCCCCAGCTCTCGCCGCTGGAGACTCCGCCCTGAACGAGGGCGACCTTCAGTTTAGGCAAGCGCTTCTCCGCCGCCTGGGTTGAATAGAAGGCGTAGAGCCCCCAGCCGTAAAGGACCAGCAGCATAATCAAGGTAAGACCGACACCACGCAGGCGTGGGCCGGCCGGGCTGGCCCCAAAGAACAGGTGGAAGAGGGTGTAGGCGCTGAGGACGACGAAAAACGTGGAGGCGTATGCTCCGCCAATGGCGGCAAGCTGCAGCACCGGCGCATTGCAGTGCTGGGTGTACCCCAGGTGCAGCCAGGGGAAGCTGGAAGCACCGATGGTGTGCAGGTATTCGTAGGCTACCCAGACCGCCGGGACCAGGATGAAGTTCCACCGCTCGCTCGGAGAACGCAACACCAGGTGGAGCGCCACTCCCAGCAAGCCGAAAAGAGCAGCCTGGAAAGCTGCCAGCGAGATGATGGCGAACTGGCCGAAAGCGCTAATCCAGTAGGCGCCGATGTAGGTGAAGACAAACCCGCAGGCGGCTGCGGCGATGTAGGCCTGCCAGGCCGAGCGCGCGCGCCGCATAGCGGCGAACAGAGGGATTGGCGCGATGAATGCCAGAAGCGGCAGCGACCATCCGCCTTCACCGGGCGCGAACGCCAGCGGAAAGGCCGCCGCCAGCATCACTCCAGCCAGCGCGCTCAAGATCAAACAAATTGCCATCGGCTGCTATCATTATAAACTGGTTGTACGGTTAGACGGCAAGAAAACACCGGAGCGTCAATCTGAACGGACGGCAGGTATGGCTAAACTGATACTGATTCGCCATGGCGAAACGCTATGGAATCGGGTCAAGCGCTTCCAGGGTGGGCGCAGCGATGTGCCGCTGTCAGCAGTCGGACGGCTGCAAGCGCAACTTCTAGCCAGCGCGCTCATGCGGGAGCAGGTGGACGCGGTTTTCTCCAGCCCGCTTGCGCGGGCCAGGGAAACGGCCGAACTGGTGGCGCGGGTGCACGGCCTCCAGGTGCAGGTGCTGCCCGAACTCACGGAGCTGGATTTCGGGGAGTATGAAGGCGAGTTTGAAGAGAGTCTCCGCCAGGAGCGCGGCGCCGAGTTCACGGCCTGGCGGAACGCCCACTACACGGTAGCGCCGCCGCGCGGTGAAAGCCTGGAAAGCGTCCGGCCAAGGGTGGAGCGGGCACTGCGTCAGATCGAGGAAGCAGACGTGGAAGCCGCGGCCGTCGTGGCCCACCAGGGGATATTCATGGCGCTGAAGGCGCACCTCTGCAATGACTACTCAGTGGAAGCGGCGCAGAGCTACAAGCAGGCGAACAACCAGATTGCGTTCTGGGATTCGACGGGACCGAGGCTGATCAAGAGTGTGGAGATTCACGGCTCGTACGCCGGGCTCTTACCTGCAGAGTAGGCCGCTAGCTGTTACTTCTGCTCCAGGATATACCGGCGGAGATCGCTTCCCAGGTCAACTGAGTTCAGCTTCTTGACGTCGCTGAAGGAGACTTCAAGGTAAGGCACTGTCTTGTCGAATATGCCGATGCCCACGACTTTTCCGTAGGCTTCAACCAGCTCACCCTTGTTGAGCCAGTTGCGCACCTTTTCAAACTTGACAACATCGCCGACCTTGTACGAGTCGCGGGAAGCAGAAGCGTCGTATATGGGATACTGTGAGTCCCCGGCCACCATTTTCTTGGACGAGCGCCTGGTTGTGGGCTTCGCCGCTTTCTGAGTCTTGGCGGCCGCTTTGGGCTTTGAGGTCTTAGACTTCTTTTCAGCCATATATCCTCCTGAAACAATCAGTATATGCAACTAGCAACGCGTTGTCAAGGCTGTTTTGGCCACAGGTCAGCCTCCTTGGCGGGCATCTGCATGCGCTAGAATAGCCGCCAGGGCGAAACCATGAGACGCTGGCGGTTTTCCATGAATATGCTCCTTCCTACAGTGGTTATGGCGGCGCTTGCCATCGCTCTGGTGGCAATCGGCTACTTCCGGGGCGAGGGCCAACATGTCGCCGGCCTGAAGTCAGGGCTGCAAATGACGGCACAGATTCTGCCGCTCCTCATTTTCGCTTTCATTATGGCGGGGATGGTGCAGGTGCTCCTGCCACAGGAGCTGCTCAGCCGCTGGGTTGGTGCAGAGTCGGGGTTGCGCGGCATTTTCCTCGGCACCATCGCCGGAGCGCTCACCCCCGGCGGCCCTTATGTCAGCCTGCCGATCGTCGCGGGGCTGCTCAAGGCCGGGGCTGGCACTGGCACGATGGTCGCCTTCCTCACTGCCTGGTCGCTCATCGCGGTGGGCCGTCTGCCGATGGAGTTAGGCGTCCTTGGCTGGAAGTTCACCGCCGTGCGCCTGGCCTGCACCTTCTTCTTCGCCCCCATAGCCGGCGTGCTCGCACGCGTCTGGTTTCCGGGAGTGCGGTAGGTCAGGGCTGAGTCTTTGGCTCTTGGTTCGCTATACTTAGATTGCGGGCGGGTGGCGGAATGGCAGACGCGCCAGCCTTAGGAGCTGGTGGGGCAACCCGTGGGGGTTCGACTCCCCCCCCGCCCACGAGGCCCGGGCGATAATCCCCGGGGCGTGGCGATATAATCTCCGTCATGCAAACGATGAAGGCAATAGTTATTGACGAATTCGGGCCGCCGGAAGTGCTGCAGGTGCGCGACCTTCCGGTGCCTGAGCCGGGACCGGGCGAGGCGCTGGTGCGCCACGAGATGATTGGAGTGAATTTCGCCGAGACGCTCATGCGGCGGGGGCTCTACCACCGCGGCGGGCCTTTCAAGTTCCCCAGCCAGCTGGGGCTGGAGGCGGCAGGCCGGGTGGCCAAGCTGGGCGAGGGCGTTAACCTGCCGGATCTCAAGGAGGGCACGCGGGTCGCCGCGGTTTACCGCAAGCCCTCGGCTTACGCCGAATACGGTGTGCTGCCGGCAGAGCAGCTGGTGCCCGTCCCCGAGGATGTCCCGCTGGAAATCGCGGCGGCCTTCCCGGTGCAGGGAATGACCGCGTGGTATATGCTCGCGGAGATGCACCGCACCCAGCCCGGCGAGACCGTGCTCATCCACGCCGTTGCCGGCGGGGTGGGGCTGCTGGCGGTGCAGATTGCCAAGCATCTGGGCGCGCGCGTAATCGGCACCACTTCCAGCGAAGAGAAAGCGAAGCGCGCCCGTGAGTTCGGCGCCGACGATACCATCATCTACACCGAGCAGGACTGGGTGTTGGAGGCGCGGCGGCTGACGGACATGCGCGGCGTGGATCTGATACTGGACAGCGTGGGCAAAGACACCTTTGACGGTGGGATGAAGGTGCTGGCCAACTTCGGCCATCTCATCCTCTACGGCTCCGCCAGTGGCATTGTTGGCCACATGGAACCGCAGCTACTGATGCGCGGCAGCCACACGGTTTCCGGTTTCTGGCTGCACTCGGTGCGCGAGCGTCCCGACCTGATCCTGAAGGCCTCGCAGGCGGTGCTTGACCTTTACCGCGCGGGCAAGCTGAAATTCACCATTGACGAGGTCTTTTCCTTCTCCGAGGCCGCCAGGGCGCATGAGAAGCTGGAGAACCGCCGCTCCAGCGGGAAGCTGCTGTTGAAGCCGTAAGCGCCGCGTGTTTGCCCGCGGGCGTATCAGCAGCGTATAATCGGCGCAACAAGCAACGGGGGTGGCCGCTGTGATTTGGGCCGCGCAACGGGTATCGGCGGGCGTAGTGCTCGCACTGTCACTGCTACTGTTGGCCGCCTGCGGCGCAGCGTCCCACCGCGTATCCACCGGCCCTGTGGCGGTTGATCCCATGCCCGCCGGTTTATCCACTGACGACGCCTTTGCGGAATTGGACGCGCTGCCAGCGCCGGCGGGTGTCGATGCGGCGCTGTGGTCGGAGATGAAATCCGCGCTGGCTGACGGCCTGATCACAGGCACGCAGCAAACAGCAAGGCGCTTCGCCAGCGCTCCCCCCCAGGGCGCCGCCAGCCGGGTGCTGGACCTGGCGCTGACCGACGATGGCGGCGGCAACTTCAGCCTTACCTGGGGCTATCGCAACGGTGGTGATTACGACCAGAACGGAACGGTAGGAGTGGCTGACCTCACGCCCCTGGCCCAGCGTTTCGGCAATGACGCGAGCGACCCCGACTCGGCGGCGGGCGTGGCGGACGGCGACGGTAACGGGGCTGTGGGCATCAGCGATGTCACCCCGATTGCGATGAACTTCGGTGCTGTTTGCGCCAGCTACCGCGTGCAGGGCCTGACCAGCCCGGGAACCTGGGTGGATGTGGGCACGGTGTTGCTTTCCGCTGGAACTGCTGGCCCCGAACGCCGCGTGTTCAGCTATGTCCTGGGAACCCCCGCTCATGAGTTCTACCGCGTGGTGCCCCTGGACGGCCAGGGGGCGGGCGGCACGCCCTCCGGTGTGGCGCCTTCCTCTGGCGCGCCGCCGCCGAACATCGTCTCTGCCGGCCCCCGCAGCGGCATGGCTGGCGAATACATGAGCTTCAGCGCGGTAGTGGAAGGTGCAGAGCCGCTGAGCTACGTGTGGGATTTCGGCGGTGGAGCCGATCCCAATGGCGCCACCGTGGCCGACCCGATGGTCACGTTAGGCGCCGAAGGCGAATACGCGGTGACACTTACGGTCGCCAATGCAACCGGTAGCGACAGCTACTCCTTCACGCTGGGAGTGACCCCGCCGGGCACCCCGCCAGTGGTCAATTCCGTTTCGCCCTCCGGCGGCTACAGCGGCAGCCAGATAAACATGGCTGCGGATGTGGACGGCGACGAGCCGCTGAACTACGAGTGGTACTTCGGCGGCGGCGCCACGCCCAACGAGTCTTCAGCCGCCACGCCGACCATCACGCTGGGCGAGCCGGGCAAGTACTTCTGCACGCTGCAGGTCAGCAACCAGTGGGGCTACGCGCCGTTCTATCAGTTTGAGCTTTGGGTTTACGCGACCGGCGGCACACCCGTCACCATAACCGGCGTGCAGCCGCTGGAGGCGCGCAGCGGACGCGAAACCGTCTTCAGCGTAACCACCACCGGCAACGAGCCTGACTACTTCCTCTGGGATTTCGGTGGCGGCGCTGACCCCAACATCGCGTACTGGGAAACGCCCAGCGTTGTTCCCGGCGCAGTGGGCACTTACGACGCCTCAGTGACCGTGGGCAACCTGTATGGCCCTGCGGACGTGTACGAGTTCACTCTCACCGTCGTTGAGGACACTGGCTGGCCGGTTGACCCGGTGAAGCTGGACTGGCTGGAGAGCTGGTATCTTCCGCTGCCGCCGCTCAGCAGCTCTGCCCGCGTGTTCCAGACGGCCGAGTACCGCCAGTGGGCTGACGAGTTGCTTGCCCTCATCAATGCCGAGCGCACAGCCGCCGGCGTAGGCGCCGTGGCGTTTGAGCCGCACCTGGAGGCGCTGGGAACGGCGCACTGCCGGCACATGGCCACCGTGGGCTTCTTCGGCCACACCAACCCGCAAGGGATGAGCCCGGTGGACCGGCTGGATTGCGTCAACCCGCCGCTTTACGCTTTCCCCGGCCTCACCCACGGCGAGAACATCGCCGCCGGTCAGACTTCGCCGGAGCAGGTGATTAGCGAGTGGATGGACAGCACTATGCACCGCTACAACCTGCTGCACGCGCCGTGGACGCACGTGGGCATCGGCATCTACTACAACGGCAGCGACTCGCAGGGCTACAAGACCTACTGGGCGACCGAGTTCATCCAGCTACAGGAAGACCCAAATGCACACAACTGGATTGAGCCGGGGGACACGCCGCCGTAGGAGGGTGGAGCCCCCGCCATTTGCCTCCGTCCGCGTCCGGCGCGTATAATCTGCGCGTGGAGGGGCGCTCCCGCAAAACAGCCGGCCGGGCGAAGGCCACGCCCGAAATGCGTGATCTGATACGGCGCCGCCGCAAGGTCGCGCTGTCCCTGCTGCTAATCCTCGCCGGGCTGGTGTTCTACGCCTATGCCGTCCATTACTCCGGGCGGCTGGTGCTGCTGCAACAGGCCAGCGCCGCGGATATCACCCGAGGCTTCGCGTTCGGGCCGTTCTACCTGCCGGCGGGCGCAGCCTGCGTGTACGGCTACAGAGTGAAGGTGCCCGCCGCCGGCTCACTGTGGCAGACGCGCATAGAGCTGCTGGACGCCCACGGCCTCACTATCCACCCGCAGACCGACTACATCCTCGCCGGCGAAACCGCCTTCGGCCCCACCGAGAGCTTCTCCCGCGCCAGCCGTTTCCGGCTGCGCGACGCGGGCTACTACTTCCTTCGCTTCACCCAGGTGGACGGCACCTACGCCGAAGCGGGGCTGGCCTCGCCGCCGGTCATTACGCTGTGGGTGCGGGCGGGGGTGACAGACGGCTGGGCGCTGTGGCTGCCGCTCGCGCTGATGGGCCTGGCGCTGGTGCTGGTGTGGATTCTCTGGTGAAACTGGCTTCCTGTAACCTGTCCTCCCCGTGAATCCCCCCGCTGGAGCCGGTAAATGGTAGAATTAACCGGTGTCCATGCCCAAGCGCAAGAAAGATGCGGGAAGCGTGGAGTTCCCGCAGGACGCGCGTAAACGGTCCCCGGAAGAGCGGGAGCGCCGCTGCCCGCGCTGTGACGGCGAGATGATCCGGGGTGAGTACTCCTCCGTTGCCAACTTCGGCGTGACCCGCGAACCGCACTTCGTTGCCACCTACGGCTGGATGCAGGTCAAATACGACCGCGCTACTCCCATTGACACTTACATGTGCCTCAAGTGCGGCTACATTGAGATGTACGGCCGGTCGCCGCTTTCGGTGCTGGACCCGGTGAAGCGCCAGGAGTACATCAAAGAGCAATTCCCGGAGCTGAAGAAGAAGCTGGAACGGGAAGAGGCCAAACGCCGCGAAAAGGAGAGCATGGAGACGCTGCCCGAGGGCGACGACCACCCGGGTGTCTAGCCACGGCGCAGCAGGCCGCAATCAATATCATTTCCGGGGGGGCATATGGCTATCCTGAGATTCACTGCACTCGTTACAGGCGCGCTGCTGGTGCTGGCAGCGGCTGCGCCCGGGCAGGATTCGGCGCTGGAGGAAAGCCCGGTTTATGTCTGCGACGTGTACGACGCAGAGGGTTTCGTGGGCATGTTCGTTTTTCCAACCGACTACAGCGACAACCCGGTGCTGGACATCCTGGCAACCGTGGGGCTGGAGGACGATTACTTCTCGGCACTGGCCCTGGCATACGGGGTGGTGGGCGATACTAGCTTGAGCGAGCTTATGCTGTATGGGATCGAAGAGGGCGCAATGCTGGACAACTGGTATGTCAACCTGGAGCATGATGCCCCTTTCCTCTTCATCTCCATCAGCGGCGACGTCTATGAAGTCATGTTCTTCGCGCTCCAGGGGAGCGACACGCCGTTCTGCGCCTACGTAAGCGACTCTTCTCGGGGAGTTAGCCCGCTGGGAATGGCGATGACGTACTTCCCGTTCTTCTACTGGCGGGCGTCGCTTACGGATGACGAGACGTGGGTCCTGGAAGATGAGCTCCAGCGCATCTCCACCGAGTGGAACAGCGACGCGGCCGGAAGTTCCTGAGAGCGGCAGCATTGCCGCTGTTTACCATTCGCCGGGGGAATGCTAGACTATTGCCCTGTGGTTGTCGGGCTCAACGCCCGCCGGCAAGACCGTGAGGGAGGGAATTAGGATGAAAATCAACTCTATCCTCTGCTGCTGCATCGTGCTCATCGCGCTGGGCGTGTCAACTGCGGCGAATGCCACCAGCGAAGCGCGGGTAAAGGCCCCCGACTGGGGTTCTGAGCGCGTGCTGTCGTACGCCATCTACCAGCCTGCCATCGGGCGAATCGCCACCGCCTACTACCGCATCGTGCAGAGCGAGTACGAGGGGCGGCCGGTGTACGAGATCCGCTACAACGGTTCCGGCAGTGGCCTCTCCGAATCGAGTGTGTGCCTGGTTGACGCCGTAACGCTGGAGCCCTACAAGTCTGCGCGGAAACTGAAGACGCAGAGCGATGTCTTCTTCATAGATACGTACTATGGTGACGGGCGCATCGTCGTGCGCCGCAAACAGGGCACCGACGGCGAGATAATAGAGAGCAGCCAGGACTTCCCCGGCCGCATCTTTGATTACGAGGAGCTGATGTGGCTCATACCTGCGCTGGACTTCTCGGCGGACGACCGCCTGCACTTCGCGCTGTTCTCCACGGTCGGCGACCAGACGATACTGGTGGTTGTGCGGAATATGGGTGAAGACACCTTCACCTTCCACGACAAGGAACATAAGGCTACCCTCTACACCTTCGCGCTGAACACGATCCGTCAGAACATGTGGGTGCAGGACCTGCACGGCATCCCCACGGTGGTCAAATATGACACCGGCGAGACGGTGCTGTACAACCTGGATCTCCTCAAGGATGCTGAGGCGAAACCAGCGCCCGAGCCCCCAGCGGAGGAGGAGGCAGCGGCCCCGCCGCCGGAGGAACCGGCCGATGAGGGCGAAGGAGAGGGCGAAGAAGGTGACGGTGAGGGCGACGGGGGCGGCGAAGAGCCTCCGTACATCCCCTTCTAGTCCTTACGCTGATGCAGAGACTCACGACGACACTGACACTGCTGGGACTACTGGCGGCGTTCGCCCTCCCTCATACGGCGGCTGCGTCGGTGGAGTATTTCCGCGACGATTTCACCCCTTCCGGTCCCGAAGGGAAATACTTCTTTGAGGGCGTGCTCGGCGACAAGGTCTTCAAGTACGAGCTGGGCGGGACTTACATAATTGACGCCACCAGGGCCTTTGACTTCGGGCATAGCGTGCTGACGCACGACCTCTCCACCTACGAACTGGAGGCACGGGGGAAGCTGACCGCCGGCGCTTCGCCCCGGGTGATCGACGGCGTGCCGGTGAAAGCGGGCTGGGGTATCACCTTCAACTACAGCGAAACGGCGGACGGCGCGGAGCGCTTTCTGCTCGCTTTGGTGAATCCTGCGGAGCACAACTTCGTCCTGCGGCGCGTCATCAACGACAGCCACGAGGACATCTTAGGCCCCTTCGTCTCTGAGGCGGTGAGGCCGGATTCAAACGTGCTGCGCGTGAAGGTGGACGCGGGCCGAATCACCGCCTATGTGAATGGCGCCGAGGTTGGCAGTTGTTTTGAGGATCAACTGCTTTCCGGCGGTTTCGGGCTGTATGTGACCCCGCGATCCGCCGCGGAATACGACTACATCGCGGTTTACACCGACCATAAGCCCCGTGCCGTGATTGAGGACAATTTCAGCGGGCAGCCGCACCGGTGGTTTGCCGGCGAGCACGAAGGCGTTGTGTACGAGTACGCCGATGGCGGCTACACCATCAAGGCGACGGGCGATGGGGGCAAGGCTGGCATGTCGTTCTATCCGGGCGAGCAGTCAGAGTTCTCGCTGGAGGTTGAAGTGCGTAAACTCGCCGGCCCTGATAACTACGGCTACGGGGGTTTTTTCCAGGACTTACCAAACGAACACGGTGGGTTTGACCAGTTCCGTTTTCTTATCAGCGGCGATGGGTGGTTCACCGTCCAGCGCTCCTTTGAGGACGTTCCACGTGCCCTGTTCCAGTGGGCTGAGAGCGAGCGTATCAGGCGCGGAGCAGCCAACCGGCTGAAGGTGAAGCTGGTTGGCGGCGAATTGACGTTTTTCATCAACGGTTACGAAGTCTGCTCACTGGCAGACCTGCCGGCCACCCCGGGGAAGCTGGGGCTGTACACGAGCGCAGGACTGGAAGTGGAGTATCGGAGTTTCCGGCTGGAGCTTTACTAGCCAGTTTGGGGTAGAATAGCTTACTAGTGGTAACGGGCTCAATCATGCGTTCAACCTACATTCTGGCGATAATCTTGGTGGCGGCGGTTCTGGCCGCCTGTGGTGGCGGTGGGGGGAAGAAGTCCCCTGTGGTCAACCCGATCGTCAACCCCACCTCCTCCACCATCCAGTCACTCAACTTCTCACCAGCCGCAATCACCACCGGCACAGTGGTTGAAATCACTGCGGCATACACCAATGCGAGCGCGTTTGAAAACGCGTCTAAGCAGTGGATGGTGGGCGGCGGGACAATCAGCGAGCAGCCGCCTGACTTTGACCTCGTTTTGCGGGAAACTGCGGGCATCAAGGCCGCCAGCGCGACCCTGACCACTACCGCCTCCAAGGTGTACTGGCTCACTCCAACGCAGCCAGGCAGCTACAACGTGTCACTGCGCATAGGGAATGCGTTTCTGGTCCAGACGGTGGAAGTGACGGCCGCTCCCATCGGACTGGATGTCCTTCCCGGCGAGGGGGACAGCGTTGTCGTGCGAGTGATGGCGCAGAACGTGAGCAACCTCTACCAGGCCGCTTTCCGCGTGGTGTTCAACGCGAGCGTCTACACTCCGGCGGAAGCGGCTCCAGGGACTCTGTTAGGCGGGGAAGACGAGGTCCTGTTCCTCGGGCTCACGGACCAGAACGGCTTTGTTCCCATGGCGATCACCCGTAAGGGGGACGTGGACGGGGTGGACGGGAGCGGCGTGCTGGCCCAGGTTGTGTTCGTGCCCAAAGCGGCAAGCCGCACTGCTGCCTCCATCGCCCTCAGCGGGTTTGAGCTGGTGCGTTACGTTCTGCGCGACAGCTCCGGCCGCCAGTTCTACAGCAACTAACTGCGCACTGCTATAATTGCCCGGATGCGCTTCCGCGAGCTACATGAACAGGTGCGGTGCGCCGTATCGGGTTTCCTCCATTCGTTTGTTGCGCGGCATGTCTCCGAGCCGAGGCTGGCAGCGGCCTGCCAGCACCTCCTCGGGCGCGGGAAGTTGTTGCGCCCGGCCGCAGTAGGGGCCGCTGCGCTGGCCTTCAACCCGGATGCCCATCCTGACCGCTATTTGCATACCGCCGCGGCGGTGGAGCTGGTGCACACGTTCACCCTGATTCACGATGACTTGCCGGAGATGGACGATGCAGAGATGCGGCGGGGCGTGGCCACGGTGCATCTGGAGCACGGCCAGGATATGGCCTTGCTGGCCGGCGATGTGTTGTTCAACCTGGCTTTCACCGCGCTGATGGACGACAGGTCGCTGGAGACGGGCGAACGCGAAGTGATTGCACGTGCGTTCACGCACTCGGTGAACTCGGTGATAGAGGGCCAGGCCAGGGAAC
>CAZXPM010000002.1:43817-46925 GCA_964643155.1 uncultured Planctomycetales bacterium
GGTTGTAGGTGGAGGAAATACAGCGGTTGAAGACGGGGCATCTCTTTGCCTGCGCCCTTGTCAGCGGTGCGATTATCGGTGGGGCGGACTTCGTGGGAAGAGCAGCCTGTGAGCGGCTGGGCCTGCTGCTCGGGCAGGCATTCCAGATAAGAGACGACCTGCTGGCTGTGACCTCAAACAACGAGGTGGCGGGCAAGAGTCTGGAGCAGGATGAAGTGCTCAACCGCCCGACTATGTTGCGGCTGTTCGGAGTGAAAGGGGCCCGGAAGCGCTTCTCGGAGTTATGCGGGCAGATTGATGATGCTATCGCCGCGCTGCGCGCCCCCCGGGCGGTTTTGTTGCAGGAGCTGGCAGACGACTTGCGGGAGCGCGAGAAATGATAGAATGCCGCGAGGTGAAACCCGGGATACTGGAGACAATCAACTCGCCGGAGGACTTGAAGCGCCTGCCGGAAGACGTGCTTCCGCAACTGGCCGAGGAGATCCGGCGTTTCCTGCTGGAAAGCGTGACCAAGACCGGCGGCCATCTGGCGAGCAACCTGGGCACGGTTGAGCTTACGCTAGCGCTCCACTACGTGTTTGATTCGCCTGGAGACAAACTTGTGTGGGACACCGGCCACCAGGCCTACACGCACAAGATCATCACCGGCAGGCGGGAGGGCTTTGCCCGTCTGCGCCAGCTGGACGGCCTCAGCGGCTTCCCCAGCCCCAAAGAAAGTGAACACGATGCTTTCGGCGCCGGGCATGCCAGCACTTCCATTGCCGCGGCGCTGGGTCTGAACAGCGCTGACGACAGCCACTGGGCGATTGCGGTCATCGGCGACGGGGCGCTGACCGGTGGCCTGGCGCTCACCGGCTTGAACAACTCTACGCTGGCGCGCAGGCGTTTCATGGTCGTGCTGAACGACAATGGAATGAGCATTGACCCAAACGTGGGCACCATCGCCCGTCACCTGTCAAATATCAAGGCACGCCCCTCTCCCCGGTGGATTAACCGCTTGCTGCGCGGCACGATTTCGCGCGTATTCGGCGGGGAAAGCTGGTTTCGCCGCATTTATGAAAAGACAAAGGACTCCATCTTCTACTTCTTCATCCCCCGCCGCAGCCGCGGCGTCCTGTTTGAGGAGATGGGGCTGTCTTACTTCGGCCCCTATGACGGGCACGACGTCATCTCGCTGGTGCGGCTGTTCCAGCGCCTGAAGCGCATTGACGATGAGCCGATGCTGGTGCACCTCATTACTCAGAAGGGGCACGGCTACGCTCCGGCGGAGGACAGCCCGACCAAGTGGCACGGCATTTCGGCGGGTACGCCGTTGCTGGTGGAAGACGACAGCATTGTGGTCCCGTCGGACAACGAGCGTCGCTCGGTGAAGACCTACACCGAGGTCTTCGCGGATACGTTGATTGAACTGGCCGGCAAGTATCCTGACATCATGGCGATAACGGCAGCCATGCCCTCCGGCACCGGCCTGAAGAAGTTCGGCGAGATCTACCCTGAGCGGTTGTATGATGTCGGTATCAGCGAGGAGTTTGCGGCCACCTTCGCCTGCGGCCTGGCGCGCGGGGGGAAACGACCCGTCTGCGCTATCTACTCCACCTTCCTCCAGCGTGCGTTTGACCAGCTCATGCATGATGCCGCGCTGCAACAACTGCCAGTGGTGTTCGCGCTGGACCGCGGTGGCATTGTGGGTGCCGACGGTGAGACGCATCAGGGCGTCTTTGACCTCAGCTACCTGCGGATGATCCCGCACTTCACCGTAATGGTGCCCAAGGACGAAGAGGAGCTGCGGCGCATGCTGGTAACGGCGCTGACGCACCGGGAGGGGCCTTCGGCCATCCGGTATCCGCGGGAGAGCGGGTTGGGCGTGCCCATGCCGAAAGAGATAAGGCCGCTGGACATCGGAACCTGGGAGGTACTGCGCGAGGGGAACGAAGTAGCGTTACTGGCGCTGGGCACTATGGTGCCGGTGGCGCTGGAGGCGGCGAAGCTGCTGGAGGACGCCGGGCTTAATCCGACAGTGGTAAACGCGCGCTTCGTTCGTCCGATGGATGCGGGGATGCTGCTTTCACTGGCGAAGCGCTGCCGCCTGCTGGTGACGGTGGAGGAGAACACGGTGCGCGGAGGCTTCGGCAGCGGGGTGGTGGAGCACCTCAGCCAGCAAATGGGCGAGGCCATGCCGCGGGTGCGCATTATCGGGTTGCCGGATAAGTTCCTGGAGCATGGGAGCAACCGCGAACTGAGGGAACGTTACGGGCTGTCGCCCGCAGGCGTTAGTGCAGCGATTCTGCGCGAGGTGGAGAGCGCAGAGCAACGGCTGAAGATTGTGTGAGGGGGGACAATGCTGGGACTGTCAAATGAGCTTACGGTCCTGTTAGGGGTTCTCGTAGTTTATTTCATTATCCAGGTGGCCGGCAACATGCTCAAGCTTAGCCGCGAAGGGGCGATAGCTGGGGCTGTCGCCTTCTACTCCAGCCTGGCCTCTAACGCCTACCTGGTGCTGGCATCGCTGGCGGCAGCGCTGCTGATGGCGCTTGATTTCAGGGTGAAGCTCCCGGCGGTGTACCCGGACATGATGCTGCTGGCGCTCGGCCTTGTGATTTACCTGCTGGTGTTCTTGCTGGATGTGTACCTGCGGCTGGTTTTGAAGAAGCAGCGCGGCACCCTGTCTATCCTGGACGTGGATGAGAGCTTCATAGTCTCCCCACCCAATGCAGCGACGTGGGAGCTGGCGCTGTTCAACTTCGTGCTGCTGAAGGGGTTCGCTTACGAGGTTTACCTGCGCGGCTTTGCCCTCACTACGCTGATGGCGGTAAGCGATAATCCGGTGCTCTCCATCTTCATTGTGGCGGTGATGGAATTCCTGTTGCGTCCGCACGGGGAGCGCCTGGTGCCGGTAGTCATCGTCTCTGCGCTGCTGTCGGTCATTTTCTACGCCTCCAGCGGGTTAATCGTCACCATCATCATCCGCGTAGTGGGCAACTACATCCTCTCGCTTTATCTGGTTTACCTTACTCTCAAGCAGGACAATGGCAGCCAGGCATAAGCTCGTATGCGGCCTGGACGAAGCGGGGCGCGGCGCGCTGGCGGGGCCGGTGGTGGCCGCCGCGG
>CAZXPM010000003.1:0-12323 GCA_964643155.1 uncultured Planctomycetales bacterium
CCCGACGGCAGCGTCTTCTCCCATGACCCGCGCCACATCCTGCGCGCGCAGATAGCCCGGGCGGCGAAGCTGGGCTACTCCTACTTCGTCGGCCCCGAGCTGGAGTTTTTCGTGTTCAAGTCCATGGCAGTTCCCCCGGAGCCGCTGGACGACGGAACCTATTTCACCAGCCCGCCGGTGGACGTGAGCAGCAACCTCCGCACCGAGATAATGGAAGGGCTCAACGCCATGGGCATCAAGGTGGAATACCACCACCACGAGGTGGCGCCTTCGCAGCATGAGATTGACCTGCGCTACGACGAGGCGCTCAACATGGCCGACAGCGCCATCACCTACAAGTTCCTGGCCAAGCAGATAGCCTTCCGCAACAACTGCTACATCACCTTTATGCCCAAGCCGCTCTACGGCGTCAACGGCAGCGGTATGCATATCCACCAGTCGCTGTTCAAGGACGGCAAGAACGCGTTCTACGACGAGAAGGACCAGTACAACCTGTCGGACGTGGCCAGGAGCTACATCGCCGGCGTGCTGCGCCAGGCGCCCGCCATAACGGCGTTCCTCGCCCAGTACGTGAACTCCTACAAGCGGCTGATTCCGGGCTTTGAAGCGCCGGTGTACATCTCCTGGAGCCCGGTGAACCGCAGCGCGCTCATCCGTGTGCCCGCGTTTCCCGAGGGCAAGGGCGAGAGCGCCCGCTGTGAGCTGCGCTGCGCCGACCCGTCCTGCAACTTCTACTTCGCCTTTGCGCTGATGCTGGCGGCAGGCCTGAAGGGGATTGAAGAGAAGCTGGAGCTGGAGGCGCCGGTGCTGGAGAACCTCTATGAGCTCTCGGAGCTGGAGCGGGAGAGGCGCGGCATCAAGAGCCTGCCAAGCAACCTGCACGAAGCGCTGCACTTCGTTAAGCGCAGCGAGTTTGTGCGCGAGGTGCTGGGGGATGAGGTGACCGACCAGTTCCTGGAGCTGAAGTACAGGGAGTGGGCGGAATACCAGTGCCAGGTAAGCGAGTGGGAGCTGAAGCGCTACTTCCCGGTGCTGTAGCGGGTGCTATTTGGGCTCAACGTAGATGGGCTGCTCCAATTGCTGCTGGAGAAGCGCCTGCTCGTCCAGCGTCGGCGGCTTGGTGTTCCAGCGGAAGCGTATCTGGTAGTTGTCCTTGTAGCGCTGGTGGACCACCGGCGCGGCGCGTCCCTCCGGGCCCCAGACGGCATCACCCAGCGCGAAGTACTTCCCCTGGCCGAAGTTGTGCTCGTAGTACGCCTCCACCACAATCACGTCCACGTTCGGGTGGCGTTCGTAGATGCTCCGCATCACCGGAATCATGGTAGCCTGCGCTTCTTCCAGCGCGATGCTGGCGGGAAGCCCGATCTTGGCGAACGCGGCCATGCTCTTCGGTTCACGCTGCAGGCTTTCCTCGTAGTCGGTTGGCTGGACGGCGAGGCTCAGGTCGTAGCCGTAGTCCTGGAAGCGCACCACCGGTGCGGTTACGAACTGGTAGAGGTAGTAGGCGATAACCGCAATCACGACCAGCAGCACGGCGTAGAACGCGATTACCCTGATGTTGGCCGGGTCAAAGCCGCTGCTTTTAGTAGTCTTTGCCATAGGCCAGAGCGCTCGCTACCGCCAACGGGTGCCGCCTCCACGGCAGCCAGAACACCAGTATTGTAGCATGCGGGCAGCCATACATCCAGAAAGGGCAGGACGGCAGCCGAGCCGGGCGCAAGTTTACTTAGCCGCCTGGTTGAAGTAGAATTGAGGGGAAATGCATGCCCTCGTAAAGCTGCATCCGACGATTGTCACCGACGAGTTCTTCCAGCAGAGCATCGCACCCGAGCTGAAGCAGGCGGGCATTGATTACAGCCTGCTGCCAGCGGATATTTTCCAGTCGCAGGACCTGCCACGGGGCGATTTCGTGCTGGTAATCGGCGGCGACGGCACTTTCCTCTCCGGAGCGCTGGTGGCGAGCGAGCAGGACATCCCCATACTGGGTGTGGAGCTGGGACACCTGGGCTTCCTCTGCCAGCAGCCGGTGGAGCGCCTGCCGGAGGTGCTGGAGGCGCTGGTAAGCGGAACTCACAGTGTGGAGGAAAGGCCGGTGCTGCAGTGCA
This sequence comes from uncultured Planctomycetales bacterium, assembly GCA_964643155.1. GTDB lineage: Bacteria > 4484-113 > 4484-113 > 4484-113 > 4484-113 > CAZKNJ01. The sequence goes on from CAZXPM010000003.1 coordinate 2,106, forward strand.
CGACCTCGGTCGGCGGGAAGCCTGCAAGGATACTCACAGCCATCAACGACGTTGTGCTCGGCAAATCCGAGCTGACCCGGATGATTGAATTGACGGTCGTGATAGACGGCCAGCCGCTCGCGACCTTCAAAGCCGACGGCATCATTGTCGCCTCCGCCACCGGCTCCACCGCGTATTCGCTTTCGGCGGGGGGCCCCCTGCTGGAGCCTACACTGACGGCGGTGGTCATCACCCCCATTTGCGCCCACACGCTTTATGCCAAGCCCTACGTGGTGGACGGAAGCCGCAGTATCAAGCTCTCTTTGGCCCGTGAGGCCGCAGATGCGATTCTCTCAATGGACGGCCGCAAGATCGGGCCCGTATCTCCCCACGATGAAACCACTGTGACCCTGAAGCCAAAGCCCCTGAAGGTGATGCGGCTGGCTTCGCCCACTTTCTACAGCGTCTTGCGGGAGAAGTTTGGCTGGGATTTCAAGTTCTCCCGCAGCCGTGAATGACACCGCTGTGCTGACGGAGCTTAAAGTCGCCAACTACTCGCTGTTGCGGGATGTCCGGCTGGAGTTCGGGCCCGGATTGAACGTGCTCACCGGTGAATCCGGGGCCGGCAAGACCCTCATCATTGACGCTATTTCCTTCGCCTTGGGGAAACGGCCCAACCGCACGATTGTCGGCAGCGACGGCGGCGAGTGCATGGTCAGGGCCACCTTCGTCCTTGACCGCAGCACCGCAGCCGCTCACGGCCTGCCGGCGGAAGTTGTGGTGGAGCGCAGGTATACCGCCGAGGGCCGCTCAACCTTGCTTTTGAATGGTTCGCCGGCGAAAGTAAGCGAGGTGCGCGATACCATCGCCCCGCTGGTGGATATCAGCAGCCAGTTCGCGGTGCAAGAGATCTTCCGTCCTGCCTTCCACCGCCGCGTGCTGGACGCGTTCGGTGACAGGGCTCATGCGCGGCGGCTGGAGGCCTTCGCCGCGGGCTTTGAAGATTGGCGCAGGCTGAAATCCGAGCTGGAGGAGCGCCAGGCGTTGCTCCAGCGCTCGGAGGAGGAGCGAGCATATCTGGAGTACCTGGTGGAGGAGCTGCAGAAGGCCTCGGTGGCTCCCGGGGAGAAGGCGAAGCTGGAGGAAGAGCTGTTCGTCCTGGAAAACGCCGAGGAGCTGGCCCGGAGAACCGCCACCGCCGGTGCGCTGCTGGATCAGGGAGACGAGGAGGCACCTTCGGCTTATGACCTGCTGGCGCGGGCGGAGGCAGAGCTCAGCGGGTTGCCCGGCGCGGGGCGTGAACATTCCCGGGTGGCAGAAGTGCTTTCGCGGCTGGCGGGGCTGATGGACGGCGTGTCAGAGGCGCGGAAGCTGCTGGCCGACCTGGTGGAGATCCCGGAAGTCTCCCCGGAGGCCCTGGAGAAGCTCCGCCGGAGAATGGACGAGATCAACCGGCTGGAGCACAAGTACAAGGTGGGCGCGGATGAGCTGGGGGCGTTTCTGGAGCGTTCACGGGAGAAGCTGGACCGGCTGCAAACTTCGCCTGAGCTGATAAAGAAGCTGGAGGCGGAAGTCCAGACGCGCGCGGCAGAGCTCCTCCAGCAGGCGGATGAGTTACACCGCTCGCGCGGGGCTATCGGGCGCAGGCTGGAGAAGTCGGTGCGGGCTTACTTGGATGAGCTTGGCTTCAACCGCACCGAGTTCATCGTGGAACTGGGTTCGCCTAAGGAGCCTGCGGCGGGCGACCTCAAGGAGCACGGCTACAGCCGGGTGGAGTTCATCATCAGCCTGAATCCAGGGGAGCCGGCCCGGGCACTGTCTGATATCGCATCGGGCGGCGAGGCCTCGCGGCTGTTGTTGGCGGTCAAAGCCGCGCTTCAGGAGCGCCTCTCGTATGTTACTATACTCTTTGACGAAATTGAGGCTGGCGTCGGCGGAGACGCGGCGTTCAATGTTGCCAGGGTGCTGAGGGATTTGGCCGCGTCGCACCAGGTAATCGCTGTAACCCATTTAGCGCCTGTCGCCGCGGCCGGAAACCTGCACCTTGACGTTGTCAAGCGCACTTCCGGGGGTAGAACCGAGGTTTACGTGCAGCCCCTGGAAGCAGGCGCCAGAGTGGAGGCCATCGCCAGGATGCTCGGTGACGCGGATGACGAGCGCGGCCGGGCGCTGGCGGAGGAGTTTATTCGCCGACAGAGCTGATACGGTTACTGAACATGGACGCGATAGGAGCATCTCCCTTTAGCCGCAGTGAGAGGCTTGAAGTCGCGCTGTATCTGAAGGGCAACGAAACTGGCATAACCGACCTGATCTACCGCCGCTCCGACAGGCTGCTCAACCTGCTGGAGGAGGAAGAGGCTGCCCGGGTGATCCGGGAGCTCCTGTACTCTGCGCTCAAGGCGGTGGCCGAAGGTGATATCGGCTATTGCCTGGTGACCCTGCTCCGCCTGCTTACCAGAAGCATCCACCTGAAGCTGCGCTTTGAAGACATGACGCTCCTGGGCGTCAATGTCTTTGTTGCGCTGAACGGCTACATCGCATCCAACCCAAGCCCTCCGAACGCTAAAGAAGTCCTGGAGGAGATGTACCTGAAGTTCACGAGCGACGAAGTCCGCGTCAAGCTCTTCAAGGACTATGTGCAGATACAGGAGATGGAGCATCTCCGCCACGTGGAGGAGCTTCAGTTGCTGGCGCAGGTCTCCCAGTTCTCCGAGGCGGATCTTAGAAGGGACGCACGGATGCCGGAGGACTTGCTCTCGCGGCTGATGGCCATTCTGCGGGCGGACGACGGAGTGGCGTTTTTCCATTCGCAGTTCTTCCGCGTGGTTTACACGAAGTTCTCGGGTAACAGCGACTCCTGGCGCGACCCCAAGGAGATTCTCGGCGTTCTCACCGACAGCATGCGCAAGACAGTGGATCCGCAAGTGCTCTCCACTTTCGCCCGGCTGGCGGAGGAGGGTTTCTACTGGCGGGCCGAACACAGCGACCGCCAGATTAACGAGATGCTGGAAGACTACTACCCGAAGTTCCACCGCCATCCGCCGCAGTCAAGGGTGCAGAGAATCCTGGACTTTGACATGGACAACCCGCTGCTCCAGGTGTGCACCGCCCATTCGTACATGACCTACGACCTCTATGTGGATGAAGAGAACTACGGGATGATATTCGTCAGCCGCGCCAATCCGCCGGACTTTACCGAGGAGGAATACCGCACTCTCTCCACCTTTGGCGGGACGCTACGGCAGATCGTCGGCAACATCATCCTGGGAAACCGGCTCAAGGAGATGGCTACGACCGACCCGGTTACCGGAGTGAATAACCGGCGCCAGTTTGAGACGTTCCTGGAGAATGAACTGGCCCGGGCCGCCCGGTACAATCACTCGCTGGGGCTGGCGATGGTAGACCTGGACAACTTCAAAGAGATCAACGACACCTACGGACATCAGGCGGGAGACTACATTCTGGCGGAACTATGCCGCGTGTGGAAGCGAGGCTTGCGCGCGACTGAGATTATCTCGCGCTACGGCGGCGAGGAGTTTGCTGTGATCGTCCCGCAGGCGGACTACGAGGTGACCGAGGTCGTGGGGGAGAAGATCCGCTCCCTCGTGGAGAACCACCGCTTTGTGTACAATGGGCTGGTGATACCCCTGACCGTCAGTGTCGGCGTGGCGCTGTTTCCACAGATGGCCATTGACCGCGACTCGCTGGTGGAGATGGCCGACAAGGCGCTTTACCGCGCCAAGCGCGCAGGCAAGAACCGCGTGTGCTATCCCGCCAAGTTTGACAAGGACTGGGTGCCCGGCAGGGAGTGATGTACGAGGATTTCTACAACGAGTACTACGTGCAGCGGGGCAACGAGAACACGCTGTTTCACGACCTGCTCGAGTCCATCGCCCGCATCGTGAACCTGATTGAATACAAAGACACACACCATGCCGAGAGGGTGGCGTTGGTCGCGCTGCGCCTGGCGCGCAAGGTGGGCATCTCCGACCATTCGCTGCTGGCGCAGGTGTACTTCGCGGGCCTGCTCCACGATATCGGCGAAATCGGCATCCCGGACAGCCTGCTTTACAAGAAGGGGAAGCTGAGCGAGGAGGAGTTCCAGTTGCTTACAACGCATACAGCGATCGGCCAGCAAATCGCGAGCCAGGTTCCAGTTCTCCGGGAGGCGGCTAACCTCATTTTGTGGCACCATGAACGCTGGGACGGAACCGGCTACCCCGAAGGCCTGACGATGGACGAGACGCCGCTGATGGCGCAACTGGTCTCAATCTGCGACGCTTTTGATTCCATCCGGCGGGGCGGGCTGTTCAGCGACCCGGCCAACTGGGAGAGCGAGCTCAACCGCTTCGCCGGCATTCAGTTTAACCCCCATCTGGTGCCCCCGCTGATTGAGCTGACAAAGGCGGGGAAGGCCGAGGAAATCGCACGGGGACCCGAAGATGAAGCGGTTATTGACAGTATGGAGACCAAGGAGGAGGTCGGGCGGCAGCTGCGGCGGGACTACGTGGTGACTATCATCAACTTCCTGCTCACGCTGCTGGAGGCAAAGCACAAGGAATCCTCCGCGCACTGCCGCCGGGTCGCGCGCCTGTGCGCAAAGATGGGCGAGCGGATGGGCCTCGGCCCGATTGAGCAGCAGACGCTGGTGATAGCGGGGTATCTCCACGACATCGGCAAGATGGGGATTCCCAACTCGGTTCTGGACAAGCCTGGCTCGCTGGATGATTGGGAGTACCAGATTGTGCAGAAACACCCGGTGTACGCCGCCACCGTGCTGGAGCCTCTCACTGGCTTCGGCGATGTCACCAAAGCGGTGCTGTATCACCACGAGCGGTGGGACGGCAGCGGGTACCCCGAAGGGATAGCGGGCGAGGACATTCCGCTGCTGGCGCGCATACTCCACCTCTGCGACCTGGCAGACGCGGTTACCCACTTGAAACGGGTTCCGCCGCAGGAGGCCATCGGTCACGTGAGATACGTGATAGAGGATGGTTTCGGCAGCTACTTTGACCCTGATTTGTCCGAGTACTTTGAGCCCAGCACCACGGTTGGCGAAGAGCTGGAGGACGTGGTTTGATGCACGAAGTTCTTCAGGATTTCGCTACTTTCCCTCACTACTTCAGCGAAACGCTGCGCCTGTACCGCCACGTGAGCGTGGTGTGTCTGAACACGGTTGCGGGCAACCTGGAGACCTTCATTAAGCGCAGTTTCCGCGTAAGGCTGATTACCAACACCGTGTTCCCGGGGGCGTACGAGTTTGACCTGGCGCTGATAGAGAACGACCACTTTCTCCTCACCAATGTTGACCTCCGCCGGATCCAGCAGATTGCGGATGCGCACGACTTTGATGCGGCAAGCGCCGAAGTGGCGGAGAGGGGCGGTGTGCGGCTACCCGCTCCCTTGTGGGACTTCATTGATGAGACGCGGCAGTTGCCGGTCTCCGACCGCACTCCCTACCACCGGGCGACGCTGAATTATTTCCTCTGGCAGGTCAGCAAGTACTTTCTCATCCAGGGGGATGGCCGGGAGCCGTATCTGCACCTGAGCGACCTGGTGCGGTTCTACCTGCGAGAAGTGCGCCGTCCGTTCCGCGCCAACAAGGAAGTGAACGAGGCGCACCTGCAGATGGACCGGAGCACCCTCAGGAGTATTGCCGCCCGCGTACTGATAGCCGACCTGCCGCCTGTGCGGGGTTACGACAAGCTGCCGCCGTACCTCCACCTGCGGGAGACGCTGGTGCGTGGTCCTTTCAGCCTGACCGAGGTCCTGCCGCCGTACTTTTTCTTTGGCTCGCGCTTTGACGACGAGACGCAGTACATGGAATGGGTGAGGGACTACCTGGCGGACTGCGCGCACATTCAATTCTGGCTGCTCATCGTGCGCGACGAAGCCATCCTGCCGGCTCTGGGCAGGATGCTTGACGAGGCGGGACGCAAGACCAGGGTGTTCCGTTTCCCCATAACCACCGGGCACAACTTCACTTACGTCCTGGCGCAGTAGCGCTAGATTCCCAGGTCCAGTTCCGGCTGTTGGCCGGATACCGGGTTGTCCGACATCCAGGCGCTCCCTTCCTCGCACTGCGGCCCGTAAGGGCACCAGTGGCACAGCGCCGAGGTGCGGGCGCTGTAGGTTTTCAGGGACGCCATCTGCTCGGCCAGGCGCCTGATCTCTGTGTGCAAGCCGTCCAGTTCTTCATCCCGGAAAACGTAGTGCTCGGCTATCTCGCCTGCTTCGGTCAGGTGGTAGAGCGATACACGGGTGGCCAGGCCGCGGTACTTGTGTTTGGAGGCGAAGTAGTAGATGCGCGCCTGGCGCTGGTCTTCTTCGCGCCGCTTGCCGGTCTTCCAGTCGTGGACATAGATGTTGCCGCCGGACTGGGTCACCAGGTCCAGGCGCCCGGCAAAGGGCACGCCGCCAATAGTGAAGTCGCCCAGGTCCGCTTCAATGCCGAGCACCTTCTGTCCCGCGAGGGTGGGGAGCACTTTTTCGGTGAGGGTAGCCAGCGCGCTCTGCGCCTGCCTGGCATAGGGTTCAACGCCTTGCCCCTCGCGCACGATGCGCACAACGCCGCTCTTCAGTTGTTTCTCCAGCCCCTTGACGGCTTGCTCCAACAGAGGGGTGTACCACGTCGCATTCCCCAGCTTGGGAATGACCCGGCGGTGGCGGTCCCGGATCTGGCCAAACAGCCGGGCGGCGATGTCGTGCACGATGGTGCCCACTTCCCATTCAACGGGAGTGAACGACCTCTCGGCGCGCAGGACGTACTGGAAATGGTAGTACTTGTGGCACTGCTCAAAGGTGGAGATCTTGGTTGCGGAGAGTTTGCCTATGTTGCCCACGGGCCAATAGGATAACATACCGTTCGCCTATGGGAAGAAGCCCTCCTGGTTCAGGAGGGCTTCCCTTACCGGTTGGCCATTTGGGTCGGAGAAGGCTATTCCACCACGCGGTGGCGTTCCTTCACTTCCGGGTTCACATAGTCTGGAAGCAGGATGGGGGCAACGCGGGAGTCTCCCGCTTTGGCCGCGGCCAGTTCTTCATCAAACTTCTTGGCGTGGTTCAAGCTAGGCTTGGTGCCGAGCTTGACCTTCTTGATTCTGCCCGAGGCAGTGCGGCCGGCGATGCGGCCGTAGACAATGACGTCCAGCAGGGAGTTGCCCATCAAGCGGTTCTCGCCGTGGACCCCACCCGTGACCTCGCCCGCGGCGTACAGGTTTGGCACCCTGGTTTCACAGTTAGGCTTGATCTCCAGCCCGCCGTTTTGGTAATGCAGCGTGGGGAAGATGAGCATCGGCTCCTTGCTGATGTCAATGCCGTAACGCCTGAAGAGTATGTGCTTCCCGGGGAATTCCCGGCGCACGGTACCTTCGCCCTCCAGCATGTCGATCATCGGCGAGTCCAGCCAGACGCCGACCTTGCCGTTGGGTGCGGTGATTCCTTTTTTCCGGTCGCTGCACTCGCGGATGATGCATGCGGCCTCCACATCGCGCGGTTCGCGCTCGTACACGAATTGCTCGCCGTCAATGTTCACCAGGTTGGCGCCGGCGCCACGGAACTTCTCGGTAATCAGCAGGCCTTCCGCCTGTTCGGGGAAGACGGTGCCGGTTGGGTGGTATTGCACGGTGTGAAGGAACTTCACCGGCACGCCGGCGCGGTAGGCCAGCGTCAGCCCGTCGCCGGTGGCGCCATAGTGGTTTGTGGTCATAAATTGCTGCACGTGCAGGCGGCCGGAGCCGCCGGTGGCGATAATCGTGGCCTTAGCCCGCACCAGGCGGTACTCCTCGGTCTCCAGGTTGAACAGAACCGCGCCGCAGCACTGGCCCTTCTCGTCCAGTATCAGCTCTACCGCCGGTGAGAACTCAACGACGCGTATGCGGTCTGGATGATTGCGCGCCTCGTCGCGAAGGGTGCGCATAATCTCGGCACCGGTGATGTCCCCCGCATAGTGCATGCGCTTGCGGGATGTCCCCCCGCCGTGCATGGACTTCAGCCGCCCGTCTTCAAACTTGCTGAACAGGCAGCCGAGCTTCTCCAGCCATGCCATCGCGTAAGGCGCCTCGCGCACCAGCGTGGCCACGAGTTCCTTGTCGTTAACGAAATGGCCGCCGCCTAGCACATCCAGGTAGTGCGCGGCCAGCGTGTCCTTCTCCTTCTTGGTGACTGCCTGAATGCCGCCCTCGGCCATCATCGTGTTGGCATCGCCATGCCGCAGTTTGGTGGCGATGAGGACGGAGGCGCCGTTCTCGGCAGCCATGAGCGCGGCCGCGGTGCCGGCGCCGCCTCCACCGATGACCAGCACGTCAGTGTCGTAGTCCGGTTCGCCCAGCCGCAGCGAGTCTGCCTCCACTCTGCTGGAGGCCTCCAGTATGTCGGCGTATTCGTGCGGTATCTCATAGCCCTTACTGGGGCCGGCTTTGAGCGCGCGCTTGGTATTGGGCAGGAAGTCCGGATGGAACTTCTGCAACACCTCTCCGCGCTCCTCCAGTGTGAGCGCCGGGAACTCCTTGCCGGCCTGCTTGCGGGCCACCCGCTCTAGGCGGGTCTGTTCCACCTTCTTGATTAGCTCTTTAAGTTCAGGTGTGTAAGCCATGCTACTTGCCCCTCCCAGCGGCGACCTGCTGCTTTGGGGTCCAGGATTCGTCGGCCATTTCCGGCTCTACCTCGCGCTCGTTGTAGAGCTTTTCCAGCTCCTTGCCCTCAGCTCTCATTACCATTTCCAGCTCGGCGTCAAAGCCGCCTTCCTGCAGATAGGCGATAGTGTCCAGCAAGTGCTGGGCACGAGGGCGGATATAACGGCCGGTTAGCCGGCGCGCCAGAATAGCCACGTTGTACTGCGCCTGTTCCGCCGGGCAACGCGCAGCGCAAAGCCCGCACATGACGCAGTCAAAGGACAGCTCCGCCACCCGCTCTACATCCCCGCGGATGGCGCGGGCAATGTAGGCCATCACGTCTATGTCCATCGGGCAGCTCTTGGTGCAGGTGTTGCAGCCGATGCACTTGAATATCTCCGGGTAGTACTCGGCCAGGACGGTGCCCGTGGGGCTTATGTCTTCCAGGGAATAGACGGCCTTGTTTGCCGGGAAGAAGGGCATAATCGCCAGGTGCATATTCGGCTTCACCACGGTCTGGCAGGCGAGCCCGACTTCCACCCGATAGCTTTCGGGGATGCGGTACACCGTGGCGCAGGCGCCGCATATGCCACCCCGGCAACCGCACCCGCGCACCAGCGTGTAGCCGGCGTACTCCATGGCCTTCTGGATGGTCAGGGTGTCGGGCACGTCGTAGTGCTTGCCCATTATGAAGATTGGAACGGTGTTGCTTCCCGTCCCTGGAGTCTTGGAGGCGGGTTCAGTCTTCTTTGCCATTTCCATCTCCCGAATGGTGTCTTGCGAGCGGGCCGAGCGATCGTATCTGGTCGGTGAACTCATTCATTACCTGCACGAACTTCCGTCCCTCGGCGGCGGATATCCACTCCAGCCGCAAGCGCTCCTCTTCCCATCCCATCTGGCGCATCATGTTCTTGAGCAGCACGAAGCGCGCCAGCGTCTTGTAGTTGCCGGTCTGGTAGTGGCAGTCGCCCGGGTGGCATCCGCCGATGAGCACGCCGTCCGCGCCGTTCTCAAAGGCCCAGAGGATATGCTGGGGGTCCACCCGGCTGGAACACATGAACGTCAGGTTGACGCCGCTGGGTGAATACTCCATACGGGAGGTCCCCGCGAGATCAGCACCTGCAGACGTGCACCATTTGCACAGAAAACACATAATCTGCGGTTCAAACATCAGCTTCTCCCATAGCGACCTTGATCATTGAGGCGACCTGGGCGTCAGTGGTGTTGTACTGGCTGGTTGCGCCACTGGGGCAGGACACGATGCACGCGCCGCAGCCTTCGCAGAGCACATCCTGCACCCGCGCAACCCCGGCCTCCTCGTCAAACACCCGGGCGGAGTAGGGGCAAACCCCGACGCAGATGCGGCAGCCGATGCACAGGTCTTCATCCACATAGGCGATCTCCGGGTCGTGGAACAGCTCTTCCTGGGCGAACAGCGCCAGCACCTTGCTGGCTGCGCCGCTTGCCTGGGCCACTGACTCCGGAATGTCCTTGGGACCCTGCGCGCAGCCCGCCAGGAAGAAGCCCTGGGTAATGCTTTCCACCGGACGCAGCTTCGGGTGCGCCTCCTGCACAAAGCCGGAGCTGCCGCTGCCGATCTTGAGCATCTGCAGGAGCCGCTCGGTTT
>CAZXPM010000003.1:12333-14490 GCA_964643155.1 uncultured Planctomycetales bacterium
GCACAACCATGTCAGCGGCTATCTCCACCTTGCGGCCGGTCAGCGTGTCGGTTCCGTGCACCATCAGCCTGCCGTTTTCCTCGTAGACTTTGCCTACCTTGCCGCGGAAGTACTGCACGCCGTCTTCCTCAATCGCCCGCTGGTAGAACTCCTCGTAGTCTTTGCCCGCAGCGCGTATGTCAATGTAGAAGACATACGGCTGGCCGTCAGGCACCCGGTGCTTATACAGCATCGCGTGCTTGGTGGTGTACATGCAGCAGATCTTGGAGCAGTAAGGCTTGTGGCGGTCGGGCTCACGGGAGCCGGCGCACTGGATGAACACGACTTCCTTCGGGACGGTGTGGTCGGAAGGCCGGCGGACCTCGCCGTGGGTGGGCCCTGACGCCGAGAGCATCCGTTCCAGATAGAGGCCGTCTATCACGTCAGGGAATTGGCCGTAACCGTATTCGCCGAGTTCCTCCATCGGGTAGAGGTCAAAGCCGGTGGCCAGCACCACGGCGCCAACTTCTTCTTCAACAATCTCCTGCTCCAGGTCGTAGCTGATGGCCTGCGGCGTGCATACCTCCTTGCACTTGCCGCAGATAAGCGGCACCAGCCCCAGGCAGGCGTCCTCGTCCAGCGTATAGGTGGAGGGAACCGCCTGCGGGAACGGGATGTAAATGGCCTTGCGGGACGAAAGCCCCATGTCAAACTCGTTGGGGACCACCACCGGGCAGACAGCGCTGCATTCGCCGCACGAAGTGCACTTGGACGGGTCAACGTACTGCGGCTTCTGCTTGATCTTCGCCTTGAAATTGCCCACGAATCCCGTGAGCTCGCAGACCTCCGCGTTGTTGTACAGCTTTATGTTCTTGTTGCGGGCAACCTCCACCATCTTGGGCGTCATGATGCACTGCGAGCAATCCAGAGTGGGAAAGGTCTCCGAAAGCTGCGCCATGTGCCCGCCGATGGACGGGTTCCGCTCCACCAGCACGACTTCATATCCGCCCTGCGAAATGTCCAGCGCGGCCTGGATTCCGGCGATGCCGGCGCCGATTACCAGGGCGCGGCGCGTGACCGGTATCTTGAGCGGATTCAGCTCAATGGAGCCGCGCACGCGCTCAACGGTGCTCCTGATTATCTTTATCGCCTTCTGCGTAGCCTTCACCGGGTCGCTGTGAACCCAGGTGCACTGCTCGCGGATGTTAGCGACATTCAGCAGGTACGGGTTCATCCCGGCTGACCTGGCGGCGATGCGGAAAGTATTGAGGTGAAGGTTGGGCGAGCAACAGGCAACCACGACGCCGTCCAGCCCGTGCTTCTTGATTTGCTCCTCCAGCATTGCCTGGCCCGGATCCGAGCACATGTACACGTAATCCTGGGCGGTCACTACTTCAGGCATCTTCGCCGCGGCGTCAACCAGGTCCTTCATAGAGGTCACGCGGCCAGCGATGTTCAGGCCACAGTGGCAGGTGAAAACTCCGATGCGTCTCATTTACGCGGGAACCTCCTGCTGGGTTAGTAGGGGCAGCGGGTTGACCGCATGGCTGTCAAAACCCAGCTTGTCCAGCGGCACTCCGAGCGAGGCGCCAAGGAGCTGGGTGAAATAGAACACGGGCATACGCTCAAACTCCTGGTAGGCTGCGGCCACGGCCTCCTGCTGCCGGTCAAGGTTATAGAAGCACAGCGGGCAGGTGGTGACGAGGCAGTTGGCGCCGCAGCTTCGGGCGGACGCGATAATGCGGTGCACCGCGGCAAGCACTTCGTGCTCATGCGGCATGCTCACATAGGAGCCGCAGCACTCGTTCATCAGCGGAAACTCCGCTACGCCGCAGTGGCAGGCGCGCAGGAAGTCGCTCATGATGGTGGGTGATTCCGGGTCATCAAACAGGAGCTCGTTCGCCGGCCGCAACAGCATGCACCCGTAATACGGCGCGGCCACGATGTGGGGGAGTTCGTGGTCCACTGCCCGGCGGATGTTGCGGAAGCTGACGAGGTCGCGCAGGACCTCCAGCAGGTGCAGTATCCGCACTTCGCCCCTGTATTCGGTGTAAGGTTGAGCCGGCTCTTGGTCGTAATCCCGCCGGGGCTTGTCGTCGGCCAGATACGCGTTCACCCGGCGGCGTATGATGGGGTCGTTTTCCATGTAGAAGTTCGCCCGCCGCAGCGAGTTGAAGC
>CAZXPM010000003.1:14500-17635 GCA_964643155.1 uncultured Planctomycetales bacterium
GTGGTGACCAGGGCGCCAGCCCCCGTGTCCTTCACGCGGTTGAAGATGCGCACCAGGGGAATGAGGTTGGCCGTGCGCTCGGCGGTCAGCGGATAAGATGCGCCGCAACAAGTCCAGTCTTCAATCTCCACCAGTTCCAGGTCCAGCAGGGCCGCCGCCTGGTGCGTGGACTGCTCCAGCGCCAGAGCCCTTTCCTTCAGGGTGCATCCTGGGTAGTAAGGTACCTGCATATTCGTCCCTATGATGAGTACTTGCGGAACGCGCTGACGAAGCCCTGCTGGGGCGCGCTGCGCAGAAGCTCCGGCGGAACCAGGTTGGGGTGGTAAGGCTCAATTCCCTTGCCGATTGCCAGAATGCGGATGCCTTCCGCCACGCGCGCGATGCTTATTTCCTTGGGGCAGCGCGCCTGGCACTGCAGGCAGCTTGCGCACACGTAAATGGACTGTGAACGCATCACCGTTTCCTCGTCGCCAAGTTGAGCGAAGCGGATTATCTGGTTGGGCATCAGGTCCATGGCGTGGGTCATCGGGCAGCTGGAGGTGCACTTCCCGCACTGGAAGCAGGAAATCACATCTTCGCCGGTGAGTTCCAGGAGGCGCTTCTTGAATTCCGAGTTTATCCGCCACTGGTTGATGCGGAGCGTTTCGCTCATGCCACCACTTCCTTTGAAGCCAGTTTCATCCCGTATTCATATCCGCGGTCAAACGCGGTGAGGTTCAGGGGCCCGGTTCCCTTCGGCACGGATGCTTCAACGGCCTGCCGCACCGCTTCCATGGGGATGAGCCCGCTCACCGCGGTGAAGAACCCCAGCATTACTATGTTCACCACAATCACCCGCCCCAGCTCTTCCGCGATGCGGGTCGCAGGGATTCCCAGAACGCGCATGTTGTCCCGCGCCGGCCCGGGGGTAACCAGCTCTTCTTCGTAAAGAAGCAAGCCGTCCGGCGCAACCGTCGGCTCGAACTTGACGTAGGCTTCCTGCGACATGCAGACGAGGATGTCCGGACGCGCCACGTACGGGTAGAGCACGGGCTCATCGGACAGGATGACCTGGGCGCTGCAGGCGCTTCCGCGGGACTCCGGCCCGAAGCTCTGGGTGAGTGTTGCGTGCTTTTCATCATGCAGCGCGGCGGCGCGGCCAATGATGTAGGCGCAGAGGATTACGCCCTGGCCGCCGAAGCCGCTGACGCGCAGTTCAGTCTTGCTCATCGGAACCCCCCCAGTCCTTGTACTTGTCGCCGAAGACGCAGCGGAACCGTTCGTTCATCTGCTCCACAAACGTGGGTTTCCGGCGGTCTCTGAAGTTGCCGACTACTATGTGCCCCTTGAAGTCAATGTCAATGTCTTCAAGGTTGGCGTCGTGGTCAATCGTGGAATGCTCCCAGTAGTACTTCAGCTCGGTAAGCCCGTCGCCCAGCTTGTTCCGCCGCGCATAGAGGGTGGGGCAGGGGCAGATGATTTCAATGAAGCGGAAACCCTTGCGGTTCATTGCGGTGGCGATGGACTCGGTCAGCCGGCGCACATGCAGCGCGGTCCAGCGCGACACGTACGACGCGCCGCTGGAGGCTGCCAGATAGGGCAGATTGAACGGGTGCTCGTAGTTGCCGTGGGGCATGGTGGAGGCGTTGGCCGGGCAAGGGGTGGTGGGCGCAACCTGACCGCCAGTCATGGCGTAAATGAAGTTGTTCACGCAGATGATCAGCAGGTCCATATTGCGCCGCGCGGCGTGGATGAAGTGGTTGCCCCCGATGCTGATCAGGTCGCCGTCGCCGGAGAACACCACCACGTCAATGTCCGGCCGGGCCAGCTTCAGGCCGGTGGCGAAGGGAATCGCGCGGCCGTGGGTGGTGTGGAACGAGTCGAGTTTGAGGTAGCCGGCCACGCGGCCGGTGCAGCCGATGCCGGACACGATGGATACGAGATTGGTGTCCTTCTTGGCCTTTTCCAGCGCCGCGGCGAAGCAACTCACGGCGGTGCCGATGCCGCAGGTGGAGCACCAGATGTGCGGCATGCGGTCCATCCGCAACAGCGGCGTCATGGGATGAGCGTGCTCGGCAGGAAGTGCGTCTGTCATTTCTGAGCCGCCTCCTTTATCCTATTATAGATACTCTCCGGGTCATGGACTCCGCCGCCGCCATGGCCGCAGAGGTGCACCTCGGCCTTGCCATGGGCGCAGCGCTCCACTTCCAGCTTCATCTGGCCGTAGTTGATCTCCACCACGACAAAGGCCTTGATCTTCTCCGCCAGCTCCTGAATGAGCTTCTCCGGGAAAGGCCAGATGGTGATGAGCCGGAGCAAGCCGACCTTGAGCCCCTCGCTCCGCGCCTGGCGGATGGCGGGGATGCAGACCCGGGCGGAGATGCCAAACGAGACCACGACGACATCGGCCCCTTCAATGCCGTCTTCCTCGTAACGGATGATGTCGTCCGCGTTCAGCAGCACCTTGTCCAGTAACCGGCGCACCAGCGGGGCCTGCGTGTGCTCGCTCATTACCGGGTATCCACGCTCGTCGTGGGTCAGGCCGGTGACGTGGAACTTGTAGCCCTTGCCCACCGGCGCCATTGCAGGGACTAAGTCCTTGTCAGGGATGTAAGGCAAGTATTCTTCGGGCGGGAGGGTGGTGTAGCGCCGCGACTCCACCATTATCTTGTCCGGCGGCGGGACAACCACCTTCTCCGTCATGTGCCCCACGCACTCGTCCATCATCAGGAACACGGGCACACGGTACTTCTCCGCCAGGTTGAAGCAGTCAATGGTGTAGTCAAAACACTCCTGCGGGGACTGCGGGCAGAGGGCGATAATCTCGTAGTCGCCGTGGCTCCCCCAGCGGGCCTGCATCAGGTCTCCCTGGCCGGTAAGCGTGGGCAAGCCGGTGGAGGGGCCGCCGCGCTGCACGTTGACCACTACGCACGGGGTCTCCAGCATGGCCGCGAGCCCGATGTTCTCCATCATCAGGGAGAATCCGGGGCCACTGGTGCAGGTCATGGCCTTTAGCCCTCCCCAGGCCGCGCCGAGTATTGCGATCATTGACGCCATCTCGTCCTCCATCTGGATGAACACTCCGCCGACGGAGGGAATACGGTCGGCAAAGCGTTCTGCAATCTCGGTGGATGGCGTGATGGGATAGCCCGCGAA
>CAZXPM010000003.1:17645-20813 GCA_964643155.1 uncultured Planctomycetales bacterium
CCCTTCAGCGCAGGCGTGGTCGCCGTCAAGGTAATGTGAGCCGGTCAAAACACCTTTTGGGTCTGTTGGTATCATGGTCATGATGTGGAGCCGCGCTAGCCGGCCTGGGTGGCGGTCGTGGCCGGAAGCTCCTCCTCTTCCACTATGTAGATGGCGAACTCAGGGCAGATCATCTCGCAGAAGCCGCAGGCCACGCAGAGGTCGGGTTCGCGCATACGCGGGGGGTGGTAACCCTTGAGGTTGAACTCGGTGGAAAGCTCCAGTACATTGCGCGGGCAAAACTCAACGCAAAAGCCGCACCCCTTGCATCTCTCCCAGAGTATTTCCACGCGGCCGTGCGGTGATTTCAGTTGATCAGCGTCAAAAGGCCTGCGAATCGATTTGCGGACCGTTTTCAAGGCCGGCACACTCCAAATAGCAATTGCGCCAAGGCGCGCTAACTGCCACACGGCTGTTCTGCGGGGATTACGGGGAGTTGCCAGCCGCACAAACCTGCACTTTGTGAGCAAAGTTGCATGCTCCGGCACCCCGAGAAGCTAGGGTAGTTGAGACGGTTCCAAAGGTGTTCAAACCGAGCTGCTCCCGCAAGATACTTGGTGTGGTTTACCGGTTACATCGCGCCAATGACGCTGCAAGGAGAATAACATAGTTAAGAGGGTATTGCAAGCGCTTGTGACCGCAAACTCAAAGATTCTCGCGCACACGGCGTGCTGCAGAGAAGACCTGTGTTTTGACAGGGTGTTAGCGGCCTGTCATACTCTCATCATGCGATGCTACCTGGGAGGGGTGGGGGTGCTGCTGTTGCTGGCTCTATTCATGCCGCACGCGGCGGCGGCCGACAGCGAGAGCGTAATTGAGCGGTTTTCCACGGGGTTTGTGAAGGGCAAGGCCGACGAAGTTATGGCCGCAATCCACCGCGATTTCACTGCGGGCGAGATGGACTACGACGGGTTCAAGACCTGGCTGGACAAATGGTTTGAGTGGTGCGACGATTACGAGTTCACGGCGCTGGAGCTTAGCGGGAGCATGGTTGATGACCTAGAAGTCGTTACCGGCGAATTCAACCGCAAGTGGCTGCTGGGGATTGAGGCAAGCGACGCCGACATCCATGGCCAGGAGGAGCTGGAGGTCTTCGGCTCCCTGGAGGAGGAGGGAGGCACGGTGCAGTCCATCAGCCGCACCGAGAACATCTCCTTCACCTTCGCTGACGGGCTCATTGTCAGCATAGAGGGAATGACCCTCGGCGACCCTCAAGGCTCGGCCATGGGAATGCGGGACCCGCGGTTGCGCAGGCTGGGCACGTTCTTCTCCAACCTGAGCAAGATACCGGTCATCGGCGGCCTGTTCTCCAGCTCGGAGACGGCCTTCAGTGGCTCGGTTAAGGCCATCGCCACCATCCTGGTCACGGCCGGCGTCATCTTCGGCGCCTGGACGCTGTTGGGGACTATGCTTGCCAACCTGCGGCTGAGCACCGTCATGTCGCGCCACGCCTTCGCCGAAGGAGTGTCCTACGAGGGGCAGCACGCCGCACTGAGAGAGCACCGCGAGGCGCTTGCTGCCGGCGCCAAAGAGTGCCGGCGGCACGATTTCTACCTGCGCGACCTGATTGACCAGGAGCGCTTTGATGACGCGCGGGACTATGTGCGCGGGATGATCGCCTACTGCTCTCAGCAGCGCGACCAGGAGGGCGAGGAGACCTATGCGCGCGAGCTAAAGCGGGTGGACGAACTGGAGCGTGACACGAGGTTCGCTGACGAGCACCATCTGAAGCACCCCGACCACAGCGACATCCAGTAAGTCCTGGGGGTGAGCGTCTATTTCCGCGCGCGGGCGAAGAGGTAAACCGATGCTGCCAGGAAGACCGTGTTGGGAATCCAGCCGGCGGCGATCCCGGGCAGGTGGCCCAGGTAGCCCAGTGTGCGGCAGGCGAAGAAGAAGGCGTAGTAAGCCATCACGAGCAGGAAGCTCAGGATAAGCGCCAGGTTGCGTTCCTCCCGCGGCCCCCGGATGCTGATGGGCACCGCCACCAACACCAGCACGACGCTGGCGAAGGGCAGCGCATACTTGAAGTAGTACTCCGTGCGGTCGGTGAAGAACTTGAGCAGCGTAGCGCGTGAAGGGTGGTCTTGCGCCTGGATGAGCTTGTGCCGTTCCTCCACCCGCAGCCTGAGCTCCCGGGAGGACAGCTCCTGCGGCGCCTCTTCGGCGAAGAACTCCCGGATCTTGCGCGCCACATCCACGCTGGTGGTCGGAGTGATGGCGCTGACGATGGAGGCGCCGTTGCGGGCCTGCGGCTCGTACACCCGCACGTTTGTCAGTTGCAGGAATCCCTCGGACATGCGCGCACGCTCGGCCAGGAACAGCCGGGGGAAGCTGCGCCCCTCGCCGTAATCGTAGAGGCGGATGTCGTGCATCACTCCGCGCTCCTTGTCCACCTGATCAATGTAGAAGTACTTCTTCTCCGGCGCCTTAATGACCATGCGCGGCTTGATGTAGTCAATCACCTGGCTTTCCCAGAAGATGGCCAGCGTGTTCTTGAACTCCTTGTTGTTGGCGGGGACGACCTTTTCGTAGATAGTGAACGAAACCGCCGCGGCGAACAGCCCCATCGCCAGGAATGGCAGGAAGATGCGGTAGAGCGAGACGCCGGTGGTGTACATCGCGATGAGCTCGTTGTCGCGGGAGAAGCGCCCCATCGCCATCAGGGTGGCGAACAGGCAGGCCACCGGTATCGCCAGCACAATGTAGGCCGGGGTGGAGAGCAGCAGCACTTTGGTCACGGTGAAGGGGGGAATGTGCTTGCCGAATATCTTCTCGCCCAGGGTGAAGATGCTGGTGATAATCATGAAGATGGTGAAGCCCAGCACGCCCAGCAGGAAGTGCGACAGGACTTCGTTGAAAACGTAGCGCTCAATCACCAACAGCTTCCAGCGGATGCGGAAGAGCCAGCCCGCGGCGGCTCTCAGTGCCAGCCACAGGTTGCGGGTAGTCAGCACGCCGCGCAGACTGGAGGCGCGGGCGAAGGGCGAGCGTGTCCGCTTTCCCAGCACACGCCGGGCGACGGATTCGCGCTTGTTCCAGGGCCACTTCATTTCCGGCTGATAGCGAAGACAAACACGGCGATGACGGCGAAGACGATGTTTTGCATCCAGGCCGCGAGGAAGGGGG
>CAZXPM010000003.1:20823-21215 GCA_964643155.1 uncultured Planctomycetales bacterium
ATGGAGAACTTCAGGTAGAAGTCGGTGGCGTCCTTTGCCGGGTTCACCCCTATCTGGCGCTTCACCTCCGTCTGGCGCTGCAGCTCCTCCCGCGACAGCTCCTCCGGGGTTTTGATCTCGGTGAACACATCCTTCAGCGGCAGCCCCAGCTCCAGCATGGCGTTGGTTCTCTGTTCGCGCCGCTCGATCAACCCGTCCTCGCCGACGAAGTACACATAGGGTCGCGCCGCCGACAGCGTCTTTTCAATGATCCGCGCATTGGCCGCCAGATA
Source organism: uncultured Planctomycetales bacterium (assembly GCA_964643155.1). Taxonomy (GTDB): domain Bacteria; phylum 4484-113; class 4484-113; order 4484-113; family 4484-113; genus CAZKNJ01. The sequence continues at coordinate 21,096 of CAZXPM010000003.1, forward strand.
CAACCGCCGGTCGGGGGCGGCCGGCTCCACGCCTTCCGCTTTGACCGAAAGCTGCTCGCCAGCGGCAGGCGCTGTTTCCGGCTCCACCTCGGCGGCTTCGGCCGCGCCGGGGCGCGGCCG
>CAZXPM010000003.1:21225-23147 GCA_964643155.1 uncultured Planctomycetales bacterium
GCGTCTCCTGCCCCGCCGGAACCGGCCGGGAGGGCGGCGGCTGCGGTGCAGTTTCCTGGGGAGGTTGCGTCCCGGCCGGTTCCGGCGGGGCAGGAGACGCAGCCTCTCCCACCGGACTTTCCACGGGAGGTCCCGGCACCCCGCTCCCGGGGGGCGGGGCGGCCAGCGGCGGCTCGCTGAACGGCTTGGGCGTCTCCACTTCCTCCGGCTGCTTCATCGTCAGGGTGTCAAACACAGCGTAGAACGAGCTGCCCGTGTTCTTGTCCACGAAAGTGGAGGCGAAGAACGCGCCGCTGGGCAGCTTCACAATGATGGGGTCGGCTTCCTCCTCTTGCACGTCGCGCAGGTACGGGTATTTCTTGTAGATGGCCTCGGACGCGGCGTTGGCCTTGGGCACCAGCCCCTCGTTGACCGCGAACACAATGACCACGTTCATCAGCGACAGCACCAAGAACGGCAGGAACAGCCGGTAGAGGTGGATGCCGTTGGTGAAGAGCGCGTCAATTTCGTTGTCCTTGGCCAGCCGCCCCATGCTCATCAGCGTGCCGAACAGCACCGCGATGGGGATGGCGAGCGTGAGGAAGTAGGGCACCGACAGCATGATGAGCTTGAGGATTTCCCTGGTGGGGAAGTTGGGGTTGAGCAGCCGGTCGCCCTCCAGGAAGAGCTGGTTGATGATGAGGAAGGCCATGAAGCCGGAGAAGCCGATGACATAAAGCTGGAAGGCCTCGCTGAAGATGTACATATCCACCAGCCTGAAGGGCAGGCGCCTGCGGCGCGCGCGGGGCGTCCCGCGCCAGGGCCGGGCTGGGGAACGGGGCTTTCTCCTGGGCCATCGCACTTTGGCCACCTATTATACAGAAGGAATCGCCGGACGGATGTTCGCGGCCGAATTGCCAGCCTCTACGCCCCCGCGCTTGTGAAGTGCGCTGATGTCGCCCTGTCGTATAATGGGCGTGATGGCTGCGCCAGCGGATTTCTGCGGCAACAAGGTGGCGCTCCGGTTCCTGGAGCGCCTGCTGGCGCGCGAGCAATTGCCCGCCACGCTGCTGCTCACCGGGCCCGGCGGGGTGGGGAAGGCGCTGGCGGCCTGGTGGTTCGTCAAGTCGCTGGTGTGCGCCGGGAACCGCAAGGAAGGCGCGGCGCCGAAGCTCCAGCCCTGCGGCGAATGCACTCACTGCCGGGCGCTGGAGGCCGGCGCCAGCTCCGACTTCGTGGGCGTGCGCCCCAAGACCAGCGAGCTGACGGTCAAGCAGGTGCGAGAGGACCACGATGGCTTCCGCGACGCTTACCTGTATCCCAGCGTGCTGCCCTACCGTTTCTTCCTGCTGGAGGAGTGCCACGCGCTCAGCGAGGAGCTGAGCAATATGATGCTCAAGCTGCTGGAGGAGCCGCCGGAGCGCACGCTGTTCATGCTCGTCACCGACCGCCCGTCGCTGCTGCTGCCGACGATTGTTTCGCGGTCGCTCCAGATTCGCTTTCTGGCGGAGCCGGTGGAGGAGCTGGCGGAGTGGTTGCAGGCGCAGGGCGTGGGCGAGACCGCGGCGCGCAATGCCGCGCTGTTCGCCCAGGGACGGCCGGGGCTGGCCCGGATGCTGCTGAGCGACGCGGACTTGCTGCCGAAGGTGGCGTCGGTGATGGGGCGCATCGCCGGTGTGGTGCGCCGGGAGTTTACGGCGGCCTCGCTGTATCCGGTAGGCGAGGCGTTGCTGGCGCTCGCCGATCTGGCGCACAAGACGCTGCTGCGGGTGGAGGAGGGCGAGGTGCCAGGCGATTTCTACCTGCTGCCCTGGCGGCGGCCGGTGCGGACGCCGGACGGCGAGGAAGTTCCGGTGGCGGGCGAACGCGAGCGGGAACTGGGACGCGACGCCCTGCAACTGGTGCTGGACTTCCTGAAAGTCACGCTCTGGCGGGGGGAGCAG
>CAZXPM010000003.1:23157-25560 GCA_964643155.1 uncultured Planctomycetales bacterium
TTCTGGTTCCATCATCGCAAACCCGCGCTGCTGCGCGCGGGATGCTGGACGTGAACCTGCGGCCGGAGCAGGTTGTGGATTACTTGCTCATCAATCTGGGCGGTGTTAGAATCAGCGTGCCCGCGCGCAGCAGCGCGGGTTTGCGATGATGGAACCAGAACGCGACCAGTTGCCGGAGAAGGCTCCCGAAGCGGAGGGAGAAGCCGCGCCAGCGGAAGCCGCACCGAAGCCCGCAGGCGACGTTTACTACACGGTCCGCATCGGCCGGCTGCGGCGCCCCTTCACTTTCCGCGCGCTGGAAGATATGGATGAGCATTTCGGCCGCTCGGTCATCGTGGAGGCTGATTACGGGGTGGAGCTGGGCATCCTGCGCGAACGGGTGGATCCGGCGGAGGGTGAGTGCATGGGCGTCATCACCCACCTGGCTAATCTTGAAGACCTGGAGCGCGCGCAGGGGAACAAGTCGCTGGACGAGGAGTTCACCGGAGTCTTCAACGAGCTGGCGCAGGAAGAGGGACTGCAGATGAAGCTGGTGGGGATTGACCACGCGCTGGGGCTGGGCAAGGTGACTTTTTACTACCACGCCGATGGGCGCGTGGACTTCCGCCAGTTGGTCAAAAAGCTGGCAACCCGGCTGAAGCGCCGCATTGAACTTTACCAGCTCAACCTGCGCGACCAGTTCATGTTCCACTCATTCATCGGCCCCTGCGGGCTGCATCTCTGCTGCAAGGCGCGGCCGGAGCTGTTTCCCGAAAAGGTCCCCACCAAGTACGCCAAACAGCAGAAGCTCTCCTACAACCCGAACAAGATGGCGGGCATGTGCGGCAAACCGCGGTGCTGCCTGGCCTACGAGCTGGACATCTACCGCGAGTTCGGCGAATTGCTGGGCGTCAAGCCCGGGCGGGCTTTCCGCCGCAAGGACGCCAAGGACGTGACAGTCAAGGTGGTGGGCTGGGACATCTCCACCAACCTGGTGCTGGTGGAGGCAGGCGAGGAACGCACGGAGACGAGCATTGACCTTGAGGAATTCAAGCGCGAATACGTGAGAGCCTGACCGCCCATGTGCCCGTCGCGCCGCCCACCAGCCCCCTTCGCTATAATTGATGCGCGCGCCCGTAGCTCAGGGGATAGAGCACCTGCCTTCTAAGCAGGGGGCCGCAGGTTCGAATCCTGCCGGGCGTAACTCCCGAGATTCCACTGACACCAGCTTCAAGCCGCCGCCGCTGTGGTAGACTCTTCAATGAGGACACCTGCGGTGTTCGAGCGGTGGGACTTGGAACCGAGCCAACACCTTGAGCTCGGGAGCTGACCGTCCGTTGCCCCGTGGGGTACCGGCTAGGCACCCACCTTGACATAAGGCTCGAGGTTCGTGCCCGCCGTCTACGGCACAGGCGGGGTCCTCGCTACATCTACGGCCGCAGTCGGCAGTACTGCAGCCGTCCGCTATAATATGCCGCGATGGATATACCCACGCTGAAGGACGCGAACTTCTTCTCCTTTCTGGCGGAGAGCAGCCTGCCGGTGCTGGTCACCTTCATCACCAAGGCGAGCAAACCATCCAGTGAGCAGCTGGCGGCCACAGTTGACTTGGCCGGCAGTTACGAGGGCGTCATCGCCTTTGCCATCGTGGACGCGGATGAATCCCGCCAGGCGGCCGACCATTGCGGAATACTTTCGGTGCCGACGCAGGTACTATTCCATAACCAGAAGGTCGCCGACCGCGTGGTCGGGCTGGTGAGCAAGACCGCACTGGCTGACCGGCTGGAAGAAGATCTGAGGAAGCTCGTATGAGAACCGTTTACCTTGACCACTCCGCTACTACATATGTGCGCGACGAGGTGCTGGGGGCGATGCTGCCCTACTTCGGCGAGCGCTACGGCAACCCCAGCTCCATTCACCACGTGGGGCGGCGCAACCGCAGCGCGCTGGACGAGTGCCGGGAGAGAGTGGCGCAGGCGTTGCGGGTGAAGCCGCGAGAGATAATCTTCACCGGCGGAGGCAGCGAGGCCGACAACCTCGCCATCAAGGGTCACGCCTGGGCGATGAGGGAAAAGGGCAACCACATCATCACCTCGCAGATTGAACACCACGCGGTGTTGCACACGGTGCAGTGGCTGGAAAGGAACGGCTACACCGCCACTTACCTGCCGGTGGACCGTTACGGGCTGGTGCATCCCGACGTGCTGGAAGACGCTATCACCGACCAGACGATCCTGGTCTCCATCATGGCCAGCAACAACGAGGTGGGGACTATTCAGGACTTGAAGGCGCTGTCCGAAGTGTGCCGGCGGAAGGGGGTGACCTTCCACACCGACGCGGTTCAGAGCATCGGGCTGCACGACCCGGAGCTGGACCGCAACCCGATTGACCTGCTGAGCCTGAGCGCCCATAAGTTCTACGGCC
>CAZXPM010000003.1:25570-26419 GCA_964643155.1 uncultured Planctomycetales bacterium
GCCCCAAAGGGGTGGGAATTCTGTTTGTCCGGGCGGGCACTAAACTGGAGCCGCTCATCCACGGCGGCGCCCAGGAACGGGAGCTGCGTGCCGGCACGGAGAACCTACCCGGCATCGTAGGCCTGGCGAAGGCGCTGGAGCTGGCAGTGGACGAGATGCCGCAGGTGGTGGCGCGGCTGACCACAATGCGGGACCGGCTCGTCAACGGGGTGCTGGCAGCCATACCGGACACCGGCCTCAACGGGCACCCCACGCAGCGGCTGCCGCACAACGCGAACATCTACTTTGCGCGCATTGAGGGCGAGGGGATCCTGCTGCAACTGGACATGGAAGGCATCTGCGCTTCTAGCGGCTCTGCCTGTACAAGCGGGTCGCTGGACCCCAGCCATGTGCTTTCGGCAATGGGCCTGGACCCAATGCTGATTCACGGTTCTGTGCGCTTTACCCTGGGTCACCGTACGACGGATGAGGATATAGACTGGGTGCTGGAGAAGCTCCCGCCCATCGTGGAGAAGTTGCGTTCCATCAGCGCGTTGAGTGCCTGAAGCCGGACTATCGCGGGGGAAAACTACTCAGTTGACTGCCATATTTCACCGTGGCCGGCGCACCCGGGATGACAGGTTTGTGATACACGTCACAGGCTCTCCTTGGCTGAGACGCAGGATGACGGTTATGAGCCAGCACGCTCCTGGAAGACGACACAGCGGCTGCGAGAATCAACAAGCGTGAATGCTGGAAGTATGGAAGAACTCCCGTTGACATTTCACAAATGCTGTGTTAATCTATTCACTACCGGAAACTGAACTCTTTCTATTCCCTCGTGCGGTATCCCCTGGGGCCGTGCATACG
>CAZXPM010000003.1:26429-33226 GCA_964643155.1 uncultured Planctomycetales bacterium
GCATACGGGATAGGCAGTAGGGCAGGTGGGCAGGAAGCCCCATTTCCGGTATTTGGTAATAAGACGCAACGAAGGAGACTTCCATGCCGCGAGGCGAACTAGCAAAAACGCCGCCTGCCGACAGACTGTCGCCTGACGAGCTGAAAAGGGTCTTCCTGGACGATGTGTATGCTCTGCCGGGCGGGGAGCGCATTGACCTTTGCATCCAGTGCGGTACCTGCAGCGCGTCGTGCCCCACCGCGAGCTACATGGAGTATTCCCCCCGCGAGATTATCGCAGCGCTGCGGGCCGGGCTTCTCGGGCGAGTCCTGCATTCCAACACTCAGTGGATGTGTACATCCTGCTACACCTGCACTGTCCGCTGCCCGCAGGAAATAAAGATCACTGACTTGATGTACGAGCTGAAGCGTCTGGGCATTAAGTACGGCTACACTGACAAGCACTCCCGCGCTGCCGAGATGGCCCGGATATTCGTTGACCTGACGAACCGGCGCGGACGCAATCAGGAGACCGAGCTGATGATGCGTTATTACATGACGCGCCCGGCGGCAGCGATGGCCAACGCGGCGCGCGGCATGAAGATGCTATTGCAGGGCAGGCTGCCGCTGCCCGGCACCGGCAAGACCATCAAGGGACTCGACGAAATGCGGAAGATACGCGAGACTCTGGAACGGATTGAAGCTGAGAAGCTCGCGAAGGAGGGCAGCAAGTAATGGAACTGCTGTATTACCCCGGATGCTCGGTTGAATACACGGCGAAGGCCTTTGACCAGTCCGCCCGGGCGGTTTGCCGGAAGCTCGGAGTTGAGCTGAAGGAGCTGGATGACTGGAACTGCTGCGGAGCCACGACATACATGTCAGTGCGGGAGCTGGTGTCCCACGGAAACTCTGCCCGCAACCTGGCGCTGGCGGAGAAGGCCGGCCACACGCAAATGGTGGCGGTTTGCCCCGCCTGCCATACGGTGCTCCACAAAACCAACTACTACATGGAAGAGGATCCGAAGTTCTCGGAGCTGATCCGCAAGGGACTGAAGGCTGCAGGGCTGGACTACACAGGCAGCGTCCTGGTGCGCCACCTCATAGACATCATCGTGAACGACATCGGGCTGGATGCGGTGAGAGCGAACGTGGTCAAGCCGCTGAGCGGTTTGAAGGTCGCGGCCTACCACGGGTGCATGCTGACACGCCCCTTTGGCTCCATTGACTCCACGGAGCGCCCGACCATAATGGACCGGTTGCTGGAGGCGCTGGGGGCGGAGCCGGTGGAGTATCCGCTGACTGCTAAGTGCTGTGGCGGAATGGTGATGAACACCGAAACGGAGAAGACGGTGCCGGTGGTGGCGGGACTGCTGAAGTGCGCTTGCGACAGGGGCGCTGACTGCATAGTTGTTGCCTGCCCTCTGTGCCACATGAATCTTGATTTTTACCAGCCTGAGGCAAACAGATACCTGGGCGGAGACTGCGCTATGCCGATAGTGTACTTCACGCAACTGGCAGGATTGGCTTTTGGCCTCAGCCCTGAGGAGCTGGGGTTTGGCGGCGAGCTGGTTTCCACGAGGAAGCTGGTCACGCAGTACGCATAATCGCAGGAGCGGACTATGAGTTCACCAGATGGAAACGGGAAGAAGCAACGTAGCTTTACCCAGGAAGAGCTGCTCCGGCCTTACCTGGAGAAGGAGCGGGTAGGGGTCTTTGTCTGCCATTGCGGAACGAACATCTCCAAGATGGTGGATATTGACCAGGTCGTGGAGTACGCCAAGACGCTGCCCGGGGTGACCCGGGCGGTGGATTACAAGTACATGTGCTCCGACCCGGGCCAGGAGCTCATTAAGAAGGAAGTCGCCGAGCACAACCTCACCCGCGTGGTGGTCTCCTCGTGCTCGCCGCTTATGCACGAAATCACCTTCCGCCATGCGACCGCCGACGCTGGACTGAACGAGTTCTTCATGCAGATGGCGAATATCCGCGAGCAGGTTTCCTGGGTGACGGCGGATGTAGCGGCCGCCACCGAGAAGGCGAAGAAGCTCATCCGCGGTGCGGTCTACCGGGTGGTCTTCAGCACACCGCTGGACGTCCGCAAGGTGCCGGTCAATCCCGCGACGCTGGTCATCGGCGGTGGGATCACGGGGATAGAAGCGGCCTTGAAGCTCGCCGAGGGCAAGCACAAGGTCTATCTTGTGGACAAGAAACCCACCATCGGCGGCCACATGGCGATGTTTGACAAGACCTTCCCCACCCTGGACTGCGCGGCCTGCATCCTTACGCCCAAGATGGTGTCGGTGGGGCGCGAGGAGCACATCAACCTGCGCACCTACGCCGAGGTGGAGGAAGTCTCTGGTTTTGTGGGGAACTTCAAGGTGAGGATCCGCAGCAAGAGCCGCTACGTTGACGTGGAGAAGTGCACTAACTGCGGTCTGTGCTGGAACAGCTGCCCTGCGTCGTTCTCGCCCAGCCACCGCAAGATGACCATTGGCGGCAGGGTCTTCAAAGTCCGCAAGTTTGGAGGAAACAATGGAAACGGCGCTCACTAATACTGAGCCGGCGGTTGAACCGCGCACCGAAATGGAAAAGGAAGTTGAAGCTCTTCTGGCTGACTACGACAAGACGCCGGAAGACCTGATAATGGTGCTCCAGGATATCCAGGGGAAGTACAACTGGCTCCCCCGCGAGGCGCTGGAGTACGTGAGCCGGCGCCTGGACGTTCCCCTGGCGCAGATATACCACATCGGCACCTTCTACAAGGCGTTCTCGCTGGAGCCGCGGGGCAAGCACATTCTCCAGATTTGCATGGGGACAGCCTGCCATGTCCGCGGCGCTATGCGGATAGCCGAGGAGTACGAGCGCCAGTTCGGGCTGAAGCTGGGGAAGACCAGCGAGGACGGGCTGATTACCTTTGAACGGGTGAACTGCCTGGGCGCGTGCGCCATCGGGCCGATCGTGGTGGTGGACGGCGAGTACAAGGGCAATATGACGGTAAACCGCGCCAACGCAATTATCAAGCGTATCAGGCGGGAGGATTCCAAGGAGGCTGGCGATGCCTAGGATCACGTCGGTTGAACAACTGAAGGCTCATCAGCAAAAGGCGAAGCAGGAGCTGGACAACTATCCGGTGATGGTTTCACTGTGCCACGGCACCGCGTGTTGCGCTATTGGCGCGCGCGAGGTCGCGGCGGCCTTTGAGAAGGAGCTGAAAGCCGACCAGTCGGTGAAGTTTATCCGCAGCGGTTGCCACGGGTTCTGCGAAGTCGGCCCGCTGGTGGTCGTAAGGCCGGCGGGCGTTGTCTACCAGCGGGTGAAGCCCTCGGATGTCGCTGAAATCGTGGAGCGTACAGTGGGCAAGGGCGAGATCATTGACCGCCTGCTCTATCGTCCCGGAGACAACGGCAAGGTGTACAGCAAGGAAGACGAGATTCCATTCTACGCCAAGCAGAGCAAGGTCGTCCTGGCGCTGAACAGCCACATTGACCCGTTCAGCATTGATGATTACCTGGCGAGCGGCGGCTACAGCGCGCTGGCCAAGGCGCTCTTTGAGATGACGCCGGATGAGGTGCTCAAGGAAGTAATGGACGCCAAGCTGCGAGGGCGTGGGGGCGGCGGTTTTGAGGCCGGCTGGAAGTGGAAGTTCTGCAAAGAAGCCCATCCGGAGCTGCCACACCACATCGTCTGCAATGCTGACGAGGGCGACCCCGGCGCGTTCATGGACGAGTCGATTCTGGAAGGCAATCCCCATAGCGTGATTGAGGGGATGATCATCGGCGCTTACGCCATCAACGGGGCTGACGGCTTCATTTACATACGCAACGAATACCCGCTGGCGTTGAAGACCTTCCACAACGCTTTGAAGCAGGCGCGCGAGTACGGTTTCCTCGGTGAGAACATCCTCGGCTCGGGGATGAACTTTGACATCAAGATATCGCGCGGCGGCGGCGCGTTTGTCTGCGGCGAGTCCTCGGCGCTGTTCCGCAGCCTGGAGGGCAAGGTCGGCGAGCCGCGCGCCAAGTACATTCACTCGGTTGAGCGCGGCTACCACGACGAGCCCACCAACCTTAATAATGTAGAGACCTGGGCGAATGTGCCGCAGATCATCAAGAAGGGCGCGGCCTGGTTCACCAACATAGGCACGCCGGATAGCCCCGGGACCAAGGTGTTCTCCCTGGTGGGGAAGATAGAGAACACTGGCCTGATTGAGGTCCCGATGGGAATCACCCTGAGGGAGATCATCTTCGATATCGGCGGCGGCATAAAGGGCGGAAAGGCGTTCAAGGCGGTCCAGACCGGCGGGCCCTCCGGCGGCTGCCTGCCGGAGTCGTGCTTGGACCTGCCGGTGGACTTTGACAAGCTCACTGATGCGGGTTCCATGATGGGGTCGGGCGGCATGATCGTGATGGATGAGCAAACCTGCGTGGTGGATGTCGCCCGGTACTTCATTGATTTCCTGATTGAAGAATCCTGCGGCAAGTGTTTGCCCTGCCGCGAAGGCCTGCGCCAGATGTCGGTGATACTGCACCGCATTTGCGAGGGCAAGGGCCAGCCGGAGGACGTGGACAACCTGGAGAAGCTCGGCACGACGATCAGAGACTGCTCGCTGTGCGCCCTGGGCGGCTCGGCGCCGAATCCGGTGCTGTCCACCATCAAGTACTTCCGCGATGAGTACCTGGCGCACATCAACGAGAAGAAGTGCCCCGGCGGCATCTGCACCGCGCTGATTGAGTACTTCATCCAGCCGGAACTGTGCAACGGCTGCAGCACCTGCGAAAAGGTCTGCCCGAGTGACGCCATTCACCCGGTCGCCGGCCAGAAGCGCGAGAAAGGTGAACTCCGCATCATTGACACGGTGAAGTGCGTGAAATGCGGCGCCTGCATTGAAGTATGCCCCACTGACGCCATCATAAGGAGATAACCATGCAAGACGATACGGGCATCGTCAAGCTGAAAATGGACGGCATTGAGGTTGAGGCCGAAGCGGGCCAGACCCTGCTTGATGTGGCGACCAAGCTCCAGATAGACATTCCGACGCTGTGCCATTACCAGTTCCTGGAGCCGTATGGCGTCTGCCGCATGTGCACAGTGGAGATGCGCCGCAAGGGGCGCACGAAATTCGTCACTGCGTGCAACCACCCGGTCGTGGACGGCGTGGAAGTGTTCACCCGTTCTGAAGCAGTGCTTGAGCACCGGAAGATGCTGCTGGAGCTGCAACTGGCACGCCACTCCCAGGTGCCGGTAATCCGGGAGCTGGCCAAGGAATACGGGGTGGACACCTCGCGGTTTGAGATGGCTCCGTCTGATGACTGCATTCTCTGCGGCCTGTGCGTGCGCGTTTGCAGCGACATTGTTAAGGCCAACGCGCTGACCTTTGCCGAGCGCGGGGCTGACCGCTATGTGACGACCTCATACGATGACGAGGAAGCCGCGACCTGTATTGCATGCGGCGCCTGCGCGCATGTGTGTCCCACCGGGCACATCAAGCTGCTGGACTTCTACGAGCGCGAGGTGCTTCACAAGGAGCTTCACGCCGGCCCGGTCACGCCGATCCACCTGCAGTTCCTGCAGGCCGTGCCGGGTGTCCCGCGCATTGACACTGAGAGCTGTATCCATATGCAGACCGGCGGCTGTGGCATCTGCTCCGAAGTATGCCCGGTGGACGCGGTTGACTATGAGATGCAGGACAAGGTAGAGGAAATTGAAGTAGGCAACATCATCGTCGCCACCGGCTTCAAGGTATTTGACGCTGCCCGTGCCGAAGCTCTGGGCTACGGGCGCTACGAGAATGTGCTGACCTCGCTGGAGTTTGAGGAGATGGCCTATGCCAGCGGCCCGACATCCGGCAAGATAAAGCTGGCCGATGGCTCCACGCCCAAGTCCGTGGCCATCCTGCACTGCATCGGCTCCCGCGACAAGCACTACAACGAGTACTGCTCGCGGGTGTGCTGCATGTATTCGCTGAAGACGGCGCACCTCATCAAAGAGAAGTGCGAGGGCGCGGATGTCTACGAGATGTACATTGACATGCGCTGCTTCGGCAAGGGATACGAGGAGTTTTACAACCGGCTGCTGGCAGAAGGCGTTCACTTCATCCGCGGCAAGGGCGTGGAAGTGAGCGACTATCCTTCCATGCCCACGACGGAGTTCGCCGCCGATGGGAAGAAGCTCTACGTCCGTTGCGAGGACACGCTGCTGGGGCTTCCGCGGGAGATACCGGTTGATATGGTTATCCTGTCGGTCGGACTTGAGCCGGCGGCGGACGCGGAGGAGGTGCAGCACCTGCTGCACATCAGCCGCAGCAAGGACGGCTTCTTCCTGGAGAAGCATCCGAAGCTGGCGCCGGTGAACACGGCGTCGGATGGAGTGTTTATTGCCGGATGCGCCCAGGGCCCCAAGGACATTCCCGATTCGGTGGCGCAGGGAGCAGCGGCTGCTGGCGCTGTAATGAGCCTGATTGACGCCGGCGAAGTGGTGCTGGAGCCGACCACCGCCCATGTGGACGAAGACGTCTGCACCGGCTGCGGCGTGTGCTTGACAGTCTGCCCCTACGAAGCGATATCGCGCAATCCGGAGACCCGGCAGGCCGAGGTAAACGAGGCACTATGCAAAGCCTGCGGCACCTGTGTGGCCGCCTGCCCAAGCGGCGCTGCAAGGCAATGGGGCTTTGACGACGTGCAGATTTCTGCGGAGCTGGAGGCGCTGCTGACGGCGTAGCCGCCGGGTTCGCGGAGGTATCCCTGTAAGGAGAATTCTGTATGGCTGATGTTGCGACCGTTGATGTGAAATCGGAAAAGGGTGCAGCGACTCCGGCGGAGT
>CAZXPM010000004.1:0-18102 GCA_964643155.1 uncultured Planctomycetales bacterium
GTGTATGTCATCACGGGAAAAGGCCCCGTAATCTCAGCGCCGATGGCTTCGCGGAAGATGTGCGCCATCGCGCCCTCTCCAAGCTCAAACAGCTCCTCCCGGGTGATGAAACTGGCTTCCAGGTCCAGTTGCGTGAACTCCGGCTGGCGGTCGGCGCGCAGGTCTTCGTCGCGGAAGCAGCGGGCGAGCTGAAAGTACCGATCCACGCCCCCGATCATCAGCACCTGCTTGAGCAACTGTGGCGACTGCGGTAGCGCGAAGAACTTGCCCGGGTGAACCCGGCTGGGAACCAGGTAGTCGCGCGCGCCCTCGGGCGTGCTCTTGGTGAGCATGGGAGTTTCAATCTCCCAGAAGCCCCGGCTGTCCAGAAACTGGCGCAACGCCAGGAAAGCGCGGTGCCGGATACCCAATGCGCGGACCATCGGCCGCCGCCGCAAGTCCAGGAAGCGGTACTGCATCCGCATGGTGTCGTCTGCCGGCGTCTCGTCGGTGATATAGAACGGTGGCGTCTTGGCTTCCGCCAGCACAGTGATCTGCTCAGGGATGACCTCGCGGTCGCCGCCAGGCTCGTCCTTGCGCTCAGTCGGCGGGCGCAGCGCGATGCGTCCCCTGACGGAGACTACAAACTCCGCGCGCAGCGTGCTCGCTGCGTTGTGCGCCAGGGCGTTCTCACTCTGGTCTACGCGTACCTGGATGCTGCCCCATCGGTCACGCAGGCGGAAAAACACCAGGCTTCCCAGGTCGCGCTGGCGTTCCACCCAGCCGGCCAAAACGACCTCGGCCCCCTCCTCAAGCTCGAAGGCCTCACCCACTGTGTGGGTTCGCAGCTTTTCCGCTTCTCCAGCCATATGAGAGCCCTGATATTACCACAGCGGGAGCCAGCTTGCGCGATGAGTTATCCTTATCTGCAAGGAGTATGCCCAAAACTCAACCCTTTGACGATTTCGCCGCCGAATACGACCAGTGGTTCGAGGAACACGCCGCCGCCTACGAATCAGAGCTTAAGGCAGTGCGCACTGCGCTGGGTGACCCGGGGCGCTGCGTGGAGATAGGCCTTGGCACTGGCCGCTTTGCGGCGCCACTCGGAATCAGGCTGGGCGTGGAGCCCTCGCCGGCGGCAGCGAAACTCGCTGAGGAGCGTGGCATTGAGGTGCTGGAGGGTGTGGCCGAGTCCCTACCACTTGATGACGCCGCCTTTGATAGTGCCCTGATGGTAACCGCCATTTGCTTTGTGGATGACGCGGAGCTGGCGTTGCGTGAGATGCACCGTGTGTTGCGTCCCGGTGGGAGGGCGGTAGTGGGTTTCATTGATGGGGATAGCTCGCTGGGCTGCGAGTACCGCCAGAGAGCCGTGCAGAGCCGCTTCTACGCTGCGGCCACATTCTTCTCTGCGGCCGAAGTGCAAAAGCTGCTCACACTGGCAGGGTTCACCCGAATTGAATGCTGGCAGACGCTTTTCCGTCCACTGGGGGAGGTCTCGCGGGAGGAGGAGGTGCGGCCCGGATGTGGCGACGGCAGCTTTGTCGTAATGCGGGCGCTGAAAAGGAAGAGGGGATAGCAGCGCGTTTTGCCCGTTCTCTGGCAGTGTTCTATAATCCACTGTGTGATTCAGCCTCCCTCTAGGCCCCGTGTACGCTTCGCGCCCAGCCCGACCGGTGCACTGCATGTCGGCAACCTCCGTACAGCTCTGTTCAACTACCTCATAGCGCGGAAGTACGGCGGCACTTTCATCCTGCGCATTGAGGACACCGACCGCACCCGCAGCCGGCGCGCTTTTGAGGAGGAGATTGAAGCCGGGCTCGCCATGCTGGATATGCTCTGGGATGAAGGTCCAGGCGTGGGGGGACCGCATGCGCCGTACTTCCAGTCCCGGCGCACGCACCTGTATACAGATGCGATTGAGCGGCTGCTGGCCGAAGGCCGCGCTTACCGCTGTTTCTGCAGCAAACAACGCGTGGACAACGCGAAGCTGGGGCAGCGCAAGGCGGGCAAACCGCCGCGCTACGACCGCACCTGCCTGGCTCTCAGCCGGGAGGAGTCCGATGCCCGCGCAGAAGCTGGCGAGAAGCACGTTGTGAGGTTCCGGTTGCCCGACGAACCGGCGGTGGTGATAGACGACCTGTTGCGCGGTCGGATAACCATCGCCTTGTCTGCGCTGGAGGACTTCATCATTCGCAAGAGCAACGGCGACTTCACCTTTGACCTGCCGAATGTGGTGGATGACGCAGGAATGCAGATATCGCTGGTAGTGCGAGGCGAGGAGCACATCACCAACACCGCGCGGCATATGTTGCTGCGGGAAGCGCTGGGGTTGCCCGCGCTGCCCTGCCTGCATCTGCCGCTGATTCTAGACCGCAACCGGCGCAAGCTGAGCAAGCGTGCCGGCGCGGTGACGCTGCGTGAATTTGTGCAGCTCGGGGTGCTGCCGCGCGCCATCGTCAACAGCCTGGCGCTGCTGGGCTGGCACCCAAAGGGCGAGCGCGAGATCTACAGCATGACGGAACTGGTGAACGTCTTCTCGTTGGAAGGGCTGTCGCGGAGCCCGGCCATCTTTGACCTGGAGAGGCTGGAGTACTTTCACCGGGAACACCTGAAGCTGACCACCTATGAGAAGGCAGAGGGACGCTTCCGCCAGCACCTCGCCGGTCTCAACCCTGATGGAGCTTCCGCCGTGGACAATGAGACGCTCAACAAGCTCATTTTCCAGGAGGTCGTGAGCGCAGGCCTGTATTACTCCAGGGCGGTGGACCTATTCGCCTTTGTTGACAGTGGCTTTGCGTCACCTTCAAGCGAAGAGGTAGTTTCCGCGCGAGACATACTGGAGCCCTTTGCCCGGTTCTGGGAGGAAGTCCCGGCGGATCGAATCGCGGCCAACCCGGAAGCGGCGAGAGTGCTGGTAGACGAGTTTGTGCAACAGCATGGTATTACTCGCAGGGACTTGCTCCACCCGTTACGGCTGGCACTCACCGGCGCAAGCGAGGGTGTGAGCATATACCTGGTGCTTTCGTTGTTGCTGCCAGGGGTAGTAGCTGAGCGGGTCCGCGGTGCGGCGCATAAACCGGCGCACGGTAAACGGCGATTCCGGCGATGAATGGGCAGGCGATGGCGTGCGGCGAGTGGTTTGGGTAGCGCGGGTTGTGCGTGAATGCAGGCGGGCCGGACGCATGCACTTGCTATCAGGCTGGCCGTTGGCGGTGGTTTTACACGGCTATCATGCTTGACCGCGGAGCGGCTGGCGGTGAAGTAGACTAATGGGTAACTGAATCACCTTTCATTGGGAGGATGTGAAATGGCAGAAGAACTAAACCCGCGCCTGGTCGCGCAAAGGCAGCTTGATGTGGCGGCGGAGCTGCTGGGGCTGGACCGGGTGCAGCACAAACGCCTGCGCGAGCCGCAGTTGGTGCTGGAAGTGTCGGTGCCGGTGAAGCTGGACAATGGCCGCGTAGAGGTGTTTAAAGGCTGGCGCTCGCAGCACAACAACTTCCGCGGCCCGACCAAAGGCGGCGTCCGCTATCATCCAGATACTAACTATGACGAAGTGGTTGCGCTCTCAATGTGGATGACCTGGAAGTGCGCGCTGTTGAACCTGCCTTTTGGCGGTGGCAAGGGCGGCGTGCGCTGCAACCCGGCAGAGATGAGCACAGGCGAGCTTGAACGGCTCACTCGCCGTTACACTTTCATGATCAGCCCGATTATCGGGCCGGAGCGCGACATCCCGGCGCCCGACGTCTTCACCAGCTCGCAGACCATGGCGTGGATGATGGACACTTACAGCATCCTCAAAGGCTACACTGTGCCCAGCGTCGTGACCGGCAAGCCGCTGGACTTGGGCGGAAGCCAGGGGCGCGTGGAGGCCACTGGCCGGGGGTGTGTCCTATGTGTGCGTGAAGCGCTGAAGCACCTGGGCATCGACCCCGCTACGACCAGTGCAGCGGTTCAGGGTTACGGTAACGTCGGCTCTAACGCAGCCATACTCCTGGAGGAAATGGGAGTGAAGGTGGTTGCCGTGTCGGATGTGTTCGGCGCGGTCACGAATCCCGACGGGTTGGACACGCGGAAGCTGGCTGCCCATGTGCAGAAGACCGGTTCGGTAGTGGGTTTCCCCGGCTCGTCACCGATGCCGGGAGACGACCTTTTGGAGATGGATGTGGACGTTCTGATCCCCGCCGCGCTGGAGAACGTCATCACTTCCCAGAACGCGGGCAAGATCAGGGCTAAGATAGTCTCTGAGGGTGCGAATGGACCCACCACCCCGATGGCGGACAAAGTCCTGCACGAGAATGGGATTTTCGTTATTCCTGACGTGCTCGCGAATGCTGGAGGCGTTACAGTGTCCTACTTCGAGTGGGTGCAGGACCTTTACCACTTCCAGTGGGATGAGGATCGCGTCAACAAGGAACTGGAGAAGATGATGGTGAGAGCATTCGCTGAGGTGCTGGCCGTTGCCCGGGAGAAACAGGTGTGCAACCGCACCGCGGCTTACCTGCTTTCGGTAGCCCGGGTGGCCCGTGCCGGCACAGAGCGTGGCATTTTCCCGTAAGCTCTGAGGTTGCGCTCATCTGTGTGCTGCAGGCGTTGCTGGGGCGCAACCGCTTCAGCCGCGCTGTGGTGCGGATTGCCTGGGGGAACCCCTTACGCGATAGACCCGAGGCCGTGCGCTGTGCTAAACTCCCTTTTCAGCAGGTTGTGATGTCGTTCACAGGGAGCAGGATTTGACGGCGAGGCTTGGAGACGGCCATGGCCGAGAGGCGAAAGAAAAACAGAAAGAAGGCCGGAGCTTCCGCGAAGGGCGTGGACAGAGTCCCGCGGGAGTACGCAGCAGCATTCTCCGTCTTCGAGATGGCGGGCGCGCTCATCGTGGTGCTGGATGCCGAGGGGCGGATCGTGTTGTTCAGCCAGGGCTGCGAGGCGGTCACCGGCTACGAGGCCGAGGAGGTTGAGGGGAAGAAGCTCTTTGACTTGCTCATACCGCCGGAGGAACTCAAGGGCGTCAAGTCCACCTTCAAAGACCTCAAGTCGAGCGGTTTCCCCAGCGAGTATGAGAATCACTGGCGGACCAAGACAGGCGGGAATCGCCTGATCTCATGGTCGAACACGGTGATACATGGTGACGCGGGCGAGGTGGAGTTCATAGTCAGCATAGGCTTGGACATCACCGAGCGTATGCAGGTGGAGGAGGAGCTAAAGCGCAGGACGCACGACCTGGGTGAGCGCGTGAAAGAGCTGAACTGCCTGTACGGGATCTCCCGTCTGCGCGAAGACCCAAAGCTCTCGGTTCCAGAAATCCTGCAAAGAATCGTGGAGCTGATACCACCCGCCTGGCATTACCCCGGGATCACTTGCGCCCGCATCCGTGTAGGCGATGAGAGCTACGTAACCGGCAACTTCAAGGAAACGGCCTGGAGCCAGGCAAGCACGATACAGGTTTACGGGGAGGAAACAGGCCGTGTTGAGGTCAATTACCTGGAGGAGATGCCGGAGCTGGACGAAGGTCCCTTTCTGGAGGATGAGCGTAGGCTGATTGACGCTATTGCAGAGCGCGTCGGCCGCATCATTGAACACCGTCATGCCCAGGCGCGGGCGGAGGAGTACCAAAACGAGCTGCGTAGCCTGGCCTCGGAGATGGCGCTGGTGGAGGAGCGAGAGCGCCGGCGCATCGCGGTGGAGCTGCACGACCAGGTGGGGCACGCACTCGCCATCGCCAAGTTCAAACTGGAGGATCTTCACTCAGCGACGGATGCGGTTGAGCTGGAAGAGGCGATTGAGCTAATAGATGAGACTATCAAGAACACACGCTCGCTCACTTTCGAGCTTAGCCCGCCGGTTCTCCACGAGCTCGGGTTCATCGCCGCGCTGGACTGGCTCTGCAAGCAGATGCGCGACAAGCACGGGCTGAATGTGGTGTTCCGCGACGACGACGCCCCCAAGAAGCTGGCGGAGGACACCCGTATGCTTGTCTTTCAGGCCATGCGCGAGCTGCTAATAAACGCGGTCAAGCACTCACGGGCCAGTGAGGTGCATGTGCAGGCGAAGAAGCTGAACGGGAACATCCAGGTTACCGTGGAGGACGACGGCGTCGGTTTTGACCCCTCCGAGGTGGCGGCCCGCCGGGGCAAAGAAGGCGGCTTCGGTCTCTTCAACATGAGTGAGCGTCTGGGCTACCTGGGAGGGAGGTTGGAGATCGACTCGGCGCCAGGTCGAGGTACGACGATCACGCTGGTCGCCCCGCTGCAGGCGGACGGAGTGACGGAGGCGCAGCCCGTAGTTGGCGAGAGGGCGCGTGCACTGAGGTTGAAGTCAGACCGCCGCATCAAGATTCTGCTGGCGGAGGACCACCAGATAACTCGTGAGGGTCTGCGCGCGCTGTTGGAGCGCGAGCCTGACCTCGCGGTGGTGGCGGAGGCTGATAACGGTGCCGAAGCAGTAGAGCTGGCGCGGGCACACACCCCCGATGTGGTAATAATGGACATCGCCATGCCGGAAATGAACGGCATAGAGGCTACTAAGCGCATCGTTACCGAGCTCTCCGGCACCAAGGTGGTAGCGCTCTCCATGCATGCAGACAAGCAATATGTGCTGGAGATGCTGCGGGCGGGAGCCTCCGGTTACCTGCTCAAAGACTGCGCGCAGGTCGACCTGGCACGTGCGGTGCGCACGGTGGACGCGAACCTGACCTTCCTCAGCCCGGAGATTGCCGATGCAGTGGTGGAAGAATACGCGCGGCATCAGTCCCATCAGAAACAGGCGGCAGCCTCAGCGCTCACTCCGCGCGAGCGGGAAGTGCTGAGTCTGATAGCCGAGGGCAGCAATACCAAGGAAGTCGCGCTGCGCCTGGGCGTGAGCGTCAAAACGGTGGAGACCCACCGCCAGCACATAATGGACAAGCTCGACTTGCACAGCGTAGCCGAGCTCACGAAGTACGCCATCAGGGAAGGCTTGATAGACATAGGGGACTGAGGGTATAGGCGAGGCTGGCGAGTTCTCGCGGCCGCACCCACTGCGTTTGTCAGGCGGATTACTGACGGGCATTCTCCGATTGCTTCTCGGACTATTGTGAGGATAATCACATGCGGACGCGCGGATTCCCCGTCGTGTCCCCTGTGACATGAGTATCGGTGTACTTCTGGTTGACGACCACCGGATCTTCCGCGAAGGACTGCGCGTCCTGCTGGAGAAGCAGCCGGACATCCATGTGCTTGCAGAAGCGGAAGACGGCCAGCAGGCAGTGGAGATGGTGCGGGAGCACAAGCCCGACGTTGTCGTTATGGATGTTTCCATGCCGCACTGCAATGGCATTGAGGCCACCAAGCTCATTCTTGGCGAGGCGCCTGGTACCAAGGTGCTGGCGCTGTCTATCCACAGTGACGGCAACTTTGTTACGGAGATGCTGCGGGCTGGTGCTGCCGGCTATCTGCTAAAGGAATGCTGTCACCATGACCTCGCACGGGCCATCCGTTCGGTGGGAGCCAACGTGGTGTTTCTGAGCCCACGCATCGCCATGACCGCCGCTGAGGAGTACCTCAAGCGCCATTGCTTTCATGATGGCGAGCGCGCGGTGAAACTCACCGACCGCGAGAGGGAGGTTCTGCTGCGGCTGGCGGGCGGGAAGACCGCTAAGGATATCGCCCAGGAGTTCGGCGTCAGCGTGAAGACCGTTGAGACTTACCGCTGGCGGCTGCGCCAGAAACTCAATCTGCGCAGCTTGGCTGAGCTCACAAAATACGCCATTAGGCAGGGGCTGGTGAGCGTTGATTCGTAAAGGCGGCAGTCAGAGCTTCAGGATACGCTGGGCGGATTTTCTTCACTGTCCGCCTTCACGTTGTCAGGGATTCCCTGTCGGGAATTACCCAATTGTAAACCGGCGGTTTCTGTCTTACTCTCAGCTTGTGATGAATCGCACAAACCAGAGCGGTCACGGAAAGCCCTGTGGCGCAGTAGTGCGCCGGGCTGACGATGCCGCTTGCACGCTAGTGGGGGATGGACTCTCTGCGGACCGCGGGGATACTTTGCGGGTTTTGATGGAGGATTAACCATGTCAGCAACTAAATCAACCACGGCAGAAGTGATTGTCTCCGCCGAGGAGATTAAAGGTCTCTGCGCGACCTGTAACGCGGCGAGCGGCTGCGTTATCCGCAAGGACTGCACAGAGCCCATCTGGTTCTGCGAGGAGTTTGACGACCATGTGGCAGTCCCCAGCCGTTCGGTTGAGCATTCCTACAGCTCCCGCGAGATGGAGGCGCAGCCTAACGGCGGCGCCGGAGGGCTGTGCAGCAACTGTGCCGACCGGCAGTACTGCGCCAACCGTACGCCGGACGCAGCAATCTGGTTCTGTGAGAACTACAGCTAGTTCCTGCGTTCCGCAGGCATTGGCTGTTGGTGCTGATTCTCAGCAACCCATCCACTGGTGGCAACGATATGGACTCCAACCAGGCACTACTGACTACGCAAGCCGGTGACGGCGAGATGGGAGGGCTCATCGCGCTGCTGGAGAGTATCCAGGCGAAATACAACTACTTGCCGGAGGAGGCTCTGCGCGAAGTGGCCGCGTCCACGGGGCGGTCGCTGGTGGACATCTACGGCGTGGCCACCTTCTACAAGGCGTTCAGCCTGAAACCGCGCGGGAAGCACCTCGTGTCCGTCTGCTTGGGTACGGCATGCCATGTGCGGGGCGGCCCGGCGATTGCCGAGGAGTTTGAGCGCCGCCTGGGTATTCGTGCGGGTGAAACCACGGACGACCGTGAATTCACCCTGGAGACGGTGAACTGCCTGGGCGCCTGCGCGTTAGGGCCGGTCGCAGTCGTTGACGGCAAGTACTTCACCAAAGTGCGCCGTACACAGGTCAACGACATCCTGAAGCAAGCGGTTGCCGGGGTGGATGAGATTGATGCCGCAGCCGACAAGCGGGTGTTCCCGATTGAGGTAAGCTGCCCCCGCTGCAACCACAGCCTGATGGACGAGACGCACGTTGTTGACGGACGTGCTTCAGTGAGGGTTACCATCTCCGTCGGCCAGCAGCACGGCTGGCTGTGCCTGTCAAGCCTCTATGGAAGCTACAACACTGCGTCAGAGTTTCCCATACCGGAAGATGCTGTTGTTCATTTCTTCTGCCCGCACTGCCACGGTGAACTACTCGGCACCTCGGCCTGTGCTGAATGCGGTGCGCCGATGGTGCGGATGATGGTCCGGGGCGGGGGAGTGGTTCAGGTTTGTTCGCGGCGTGGGTGCAAGGGACACGTGCTTGACGTGAATGGGGCTAATGTCGACTGATGATATGCGCCAGCCGATCTCATCAATTTCTGGACTTGTGACACACAAAGGCAAGTGACCGACACCAATGGAGACACTTAGATCACTGGATGATTTCAAAGCGCTCAGGGACCGCCTTGCGACGGATAGAGATCCAGCGGTTCCTGTAATCGTCATTAGTGCCGGCACCTGCGGCCAGGCCAGCGGTGCCAACGAGCTCATACGCGTGGCCAAGCGGGAGATGCTTCAGCGGGGTTTGGTCCATCGTATTGGACTGCGGATCACCGGCTGCCACGGTTACTGCGAGATGGAACCGTCAGTGCTGATTGAGCCGGTCGGCACGTTCTATCCGAAGATCAGCGCGGAGGACATGGAACGAGTTGTGGAGGCGGTGGACAAAGGCCACGTCCTCCACGACCTTCTGTACCGAGATCCGGAAAGCGGCGAGGTCATTGAAAAAATGAGGGATCTGCCGTTCTATCGGACCCAGAATAGGGTTCTGATGGCGCGTAATCAGAAGGTAGATCCTATCAGGGTGTTCAGCTACATCGAGGCTGGGGGTTACTCCTCTTTGGCCAGAGTGCTGGAAAGAGGATCACCGCAGGAGGTGGTGGACGAAGTAAGGGCATCCCAGTTGCGGGGACGCGGCGGTGCAGGCTTCCCTACCGGCCTGAAGTGGGAACTTCTCGCCCGCCAGGGCAACGATAATGGCAAGTATCTCGTGTGCAATGCGGACGAGGGCGACCCCGGTGCCTTCATGGACCGCAGCGTGCTGGAAGGAAACCCCCACAGCATCATAGAAGGGATGCTCATCGGCGCTTTCGGGACGGGCGCGACCAAGGGTATCGTCTACGTGCGCAACGAGTACCCGCTGGCGATCAAACACCTGATGATTGCCCTGCGGCAGGCTCAGGGTCTCGGCCTTCTGGGTGAGAACATACTGGGCAGTGGCTTCTCGTTTGACATAGAGCTGGTGCGAGGTGCCGGGGCGTTCGTCTGCGGCGAAGAAACAGCCCTCATACGCTCCATTGAGGGACTGATGGGTGAGCCCCGTCAGCGTCCGCCGTTCCCCATCCAGAAGGGAGTCTACGGCAAGCCGACGGCGATAAACAACGTGGAAACCTGGGCGAACATCCCCGTGGTTTTCGAGCGCGGTGCCAGAGAGTACGCGAAGGTAGGAACCAAGGGCAACTCCGGAACGAAGATCTTCAGCTTGGTCGGCAAGGTGAGAAACACCGGCCTGGTTGAAGTCCCGATGGGAATCACTCTGCGCGAAATCGTCTACGACATTGGCGGGGGTGCCATTGGCGACGCCAGGATAAAGGCGGTGCAGACCGGAGGCCCCTCCGGCGGGTGCATCCCCGCCAGCATGTTCGACCTTCCAGTGGATTACGACAGCCTCACAGAGGCTGGCTCCATCATGGGATCAGGCGGCATGATCGTCATGGATGAAAACACCTGCATGGTGGATGTCGCCAAGTACTTCATGGCCTTCCTCAAAGACGAGTCCTGCGGCAAGTGCTTCACCTGCCGCAAGGGTACGCAGCGGATGTACGAAATCCTTGACGACATCACCAAAGGCAGAGGCACCCTTGAGCATCTAGACCTGCTTGAAGAGCTCGCGCTGGTTGTCAAGGACACCACAATGTGCGGCCTGGGGCAGACCGCGTCGAATCCGGTGCTGTCCACGCTGCGCTACTTCCGTGACGAATACGAGGAACATATTCTGCAGAAGAAGTGCCGCGCGTTCGTCTGCAAGGAGCTGGTCGGCGCACCCTGTCAGACCGCCTGCCCGCTCGGCACTGAGGCCTGGCGTTACGTCGCTCACATCGCGCATGGCGAGTATGAAGACGCCTACCGGGCTATACGCGAACCGAACCCGTTCCCTTCAGTATGTGCTCGGGTCTGTCATCACCCCTGCGAAGAACGGTGTCGCGCCGGTACCAGCGGCGGCAGCGCTATTGCCATTCGCGCCCTTAAACGGTTCATCACCGATCGCTTTGACCCATCGGTGTACAAACCGCAAAGGGTGGCATGGGGTGATGGCGAGCCTCCCCGCGTGGCGATAATCGGCTCCGGGCCCGCCGGTCTCACCGCGGCTCACTACCTTTCCCTGAAAGGGTGCAGAGTGACCGTTTTTGAAGCCGAGTCGCGGCCGGGCGGCATGCTCTACTGTGCGATCCCCGCCTACCGCTTGCCTCGTGATGTCATTGAAAAGGAAATAGACTCTCTCCTAGATGAGAATATCACCCTCAAGTGCAACACCGCCCTTGGCCGAGATGTAACTGTTGACGGACTGTTTGAGGACGGCTACAAGGCGGTCTTTCTGGCGTTTGGTGCGCACAAGAGCCGAACGCTGCATCTGGAAAACGAGGATGTGGCTGGCGTCTACCCGTCGATTGAGTTCCTCAAGGTCTTCAACTTGAGGGGTGAACAGCTTGCGAGAGGGCGGGTCGGTGTCGTTGGCGGCGGCAATTCAGCCATTGATGCGGCTCGTACGGCTTTGCGCCAGAAGGATGTCAGCAGCGTGACAATCCTCTACCGCCGGACACGTGCCGAAATGCCCGCCTTTGCGGAAGAGATCGAAGCCGCAGACGAGGAAGGAATTGATATCCGGACGCTGGTTACACCTACCAAGATCATTGCCGCCAACGGGCGTCTTTCGGGTCTTGAGTGTGTCCGCAATGAGCTGGGTGATGTCGATTCCAGCGGGCGCCGCAGGCCGGTTCCGATAAAGGGCACCGAGCACATCGTAGAACTTGACACGTTAATTGTGGCCATAGGTGAAGCTCCGGCAATTGATGCCATTGCACCCACCCACGAGAGCAGTATTGAGATAACCAAGTCCGATACCATCAAGATTGACTCGGGGACGCTTCTCACCGGTCGGCCGGGCGTTTTCGCCGGCGGCGACGTGGTAACCGGTCCGAACACGGTCGTGGAAGCTATCGCTGATGGGAAGAAAGCGGCCCTTATGATTGAGCGTTACCTGCGAAATGAAGAACTGGCGCAGCCTGCAGAGCCACGGCTGCCACGAGTGTACATTGAGCCGGTCCAGACAGATGAGGAAGGGCCGCAACAGGATGAGCGTGCCGAAACTCCCCGCGCCCCGGCGGAATGGCGCAAGCGCAACTTCACGGAGGTGGAAGTATCGTTATCAGTGGAAGAAGCAACTCGCGAGGCCTGTCGGTGCCTGCGATGCGATTTGGAATTTACCAAGCCCAAAGAAGTTGAAACGGAGACAGAAGCCAAACCTGCAACAGTTGGGGAGAAATGAACATGGTCACGCTCTACATAAACGGTCTGGAAGTGCAGGTGGAAGAGGGCACAACACTGCTGGAGGCGGCGCAGTTCCTCGGCTTCCCTATCCCGACCCTGTGCCACATGGAAGGGCTGTCGCCCTACGGGGCTTGCAGGTTGTGCGTGGTGGAGATCGGAGAGGGGCCGCGGGCAAAGCTGGTGTCTTCCTGCACCTATCCGGCGGAAGAAGGGCTGAAGGTGCGAACCGCGACGAACCGTGTCGTCCGCGCCCGCAAGATGATACTGGAGCTACTGCTCGCGACTTGCCCGCAGTCCAAGGTAATCCAGGACCTGGCTTCGGCGCACGAGGTGCGCCAGCAGCGGTTCAAACAGGAGCATGAGGATTGTATCCTTTGCGGGTTGTGCGTGCGGATGTGTGAGGAGCAGATGATGGCCAAGGCCATCGGCTTCCGGGGGCGCGGCGAGAAGCGCAGCCTGGGCACTCCCTTTGACATCCGCAGCGAGGAATGCCGTCTGTGCGGCGGCTGCATGTACGTCTGCCCCGCCTGCCAGTTGCGCTGCACTTTCAACGAGCCCGACAGGGCCATTTGCGGCGGCTGCGCCAACCTCAGCCCGCCATGCCTGGAGAAAGACGAATTCGACGACATGATGTGCTACATGCAGCCCTGTGTCGCGTGTGAAATACAGAAGAAATGAGAAACCTACAAGGAGACCATGATGTGGACGACCTTTTCCAGAGTTAACTCATCGGCTGCAACCCTGACCAAGAACCGCACCGAAGGCTCGGTAACCCCGGGCTCGGGAATGTGCGTTACTTGTGTAGATGGCTGCATCGGTATGTGCGAGATCGGCAAATCCGCTTACCGGGGGCACGAGGTGATCTACCCGCAGCCCTTCGGCGTCATCACGACTGCGGCGGAGAAAGCCTATCCGGTGGACTACTCCCATTTCAACATCATGGGCACAGCAGTCGGCGCGCACGGCATTGAGGCCGATTCGGACAAGGCCGTGTTCCCGGCGGTGGATCTCACGGTGACCTTCGGCCACGACGATGGGCTGAAGTTCAAGCTGCCCATAATGATCCCCGGCATCGGCTCCACCAACATCGCCAAGAACAACTGGGAGGGCCTGGCCATTGGCACCGCCCTAGCGGGTACCGGCCTGACCATCGGCGAGAACGTGGTGGGCATGGACCCCGAAGCGACCATCAAGAACGGACGGGTGGTGGACACGGTGGACCTCAAGCGCCGGGTGAAGCTGTTCACCGACTATCAGCGCGACGGCTGGGGTGCCATCGTAGTCCAGTCCAACATTGAAGACACGCGGTTGGGGGTGCAGGAGTACGCCATCGGCGAGCTCGGCGTGCAGTGTGTTGAGCTCAAGTGGGGCCAGGGCGCCAAGGACATCGGCGGTGAAGTCAAGATCCGCGAGCTGAAGAAGGCGCAACTTCTTTACGAGCGCGGTTACGTTGTGCTGCCCAACCCGACCGACCCTGACGTCATTAGGGCCTTTGAGCGGGGCGCGTTCAAGGAGTTTGAGCGCCACTCCCGCGTTGGCATGGTCACGGAAGAGGGCTTCGCCCAACGGGTGGAGGAGCTGCGCAAAGCCGGCGCCAAGTACGTTTTCCTCAAGACCGGCGCTTACCGTCCGGCGGATCTGGCGCGCGCGGTGAAGTACGCGTCCAAGTACCACATTGACCTGCTCACCGTTGACGGCGCAGGCGGCGGCACTGGCATGAGCCCCTGGCGCATGATGAACGAGTGGGGCGTGCCGCCGGTGGAGCTGCACTCACTGCTCTACCAGTACTGCAAAGAGCTGCACGACCGAGGCGAGTACGTGCCCGCGATTGCGGTCGCCGGAGGTTTCACCTTTGAGGATCAGATGTTCAAGGGCTTGGCGATGTGCGCGCCCTTTGCCAAGCTTATCGGCATGGCCCGCAGCCCGATTGCAGCCGCCATGGTAGGTAAGACCATCGGGCGCACAATAGACCAGAACCAGGTGCCCGTGTACGTGGAGCGGTTCGGCAATAGCAAGGACGAGATTTTCGTCACCGCCGCAGACCTGCGCCGCGAGCTGGGTGACGACGAGTTTGAGCGCATTCCCACCGGCGCGCTGGGGCTATACACCTACTACGAGCGCCTGGCGCAGGGGCTGCGCCAGTTGATGGCGGGCAACCGCAAGTTCGCGCTGAAGTACATCACTCGCGACGACATTGCTGCGCTGACCCGTGAGGCGGCGGACATCAGTGGCATCACTTACATCATGGAAGTGGACCAGGCTGAGGCGGCGAAGATACTGAGCGCCAACGGTAAGGGTTCCAGGAAGAAGGCTGCGGCTTCAGCCAGGTCATCGGCCAAGGACGACGGCAAGCGCACCGCTTCCAGGTCTCGCGCCAAGAAGTAACGGGCAATCCGTTCGCTGCGCCCGCCGGGGCACCGGGCTCTGGCTGGCGCAGCGGGTTTCTCCCCTTTTTCTGTAACCACGGGCTCCCGCAAGGGAGCCCGTCTGGTCCGTCCGGCAGGCCGATGGATGCTTGGGCGATAAACTACGCCAGTGCTTGGCTGAGCGCCTTCAACATGTCCCGCGGGTCCACTAGCCGCACCTTCTCCGCCACCTTTCCGAGCAGTTCCCGCGCGTCTCTGTGCAGCTCATCGGGAACCGCCAGCAGCACAGGTATGCCGTAGGTGAAGCAGCTCTGCAGGATGTCCTCGGTGCCAGTGCCCCATTCAGGCGGAGCGACAACTTTGTGCAAGTAGCCGATGATGGCATGCACCTTGTCCTTAGCGCTGAAGAGCCGCACATTCTTCCCATGCCCATCGTAGCCGTTGCTCACCGGCAAGGTGTCGTGTCCGCGGGCGATCAGGCTGGTTAGCCACACGGGATCGGTTCCCTCGAAATAGCCGATTACTTTCCGATTCATCTGTTCCTCCCCTTCTGCCGCGCAGGCGTCGTAGTCTTGGCCGGGCGCCAGGCGTTTGCGTTCAATTCTAACACAGCACAGGGGAATGCTGTAAGGAAAACACTTACAACGCGGCCCTGCAAAGAGGACAAAAGGGCTTCCGGGCAAAAGTACGCTGCGGCCGGCAGGCGCCTGGCCCCAAGCGCCTTCCGCCCGGAAGCGGAGGATGTGAAAAAGCTGCTTAGACCACGCCCTGGTCCATCATTGCGTGGGCTACCTTCAAGAAGCCAGCGATGTTGGCCCCATTGACGTAGTTGCCCGGTGTGTCATAGGCCTCGGCGGTCTCAAAGCACGCCTTGTGGATCGAGATCATGATGTTGTGGAGCTTCTCATCCACCTTCTCGCGGGTCCAGGATGTGTGCGCCGCATTCTGCGCCATCTCCAGGCCGCTGGTGGCCACGCCGCCGGCGTTGGCTGCCTTGCCCGGGCCGTAGAGTATCTTGCTGGCGATGAAGTGCTCCACGCCTTCCGGCACGGTCGGCATATTCGCACCCTCGCTGACGACATACACCCCATTCGCCACCATCGCTTTGGCGTCTTCCGCCGAGATCTCATTCTGGGTGGCGCTGGGGAAAGCGCACTGTGCGCCCTCAACCAGCCAGACGCCGGTGCCCTCGTGGTAGTCGCACTTGTACTTCTCAGCGTACTCCCTGATGCGGCCACGCCTAACGTTCTTCAGCTCCATCACAAAGGCGAGCTTCTCCTCGTCAATGCCGTCACGGTCCACGATGAAGCCGGACGAGTCGGACAGGGTGATACACTTCCCACCCAGGTCGTTCACCTTCTCCACTGTATACTGCGCTACGTTGCCCGATCCTGATACCAGGCAGGTCTTGCCCTTGATGCTCTCACCGCGGGTGCGCAGCATCTCCTCGGCGAAGTACACCGCGCCGTAACCGGTGGCTTCCGGTCGGATGAGGCTGCCGCCCCAGTTCAGGCCCTTGCCGGTCAGCACGCCCTCAAAGCGGTTGACGATGCGCTTGTACTGGCCGAACACGCCGATATCGCCGGCGGGGATGTCGGTGCGGTCGCCCAGGTGGCGGTATAGCTCGGTCATGAAGCTCTGGCAAAAACGCATGACCTCAGCATCGGACTTACCCTTGGGGTCAAAGTCGCTGCCGCCCTTGCCGCCGCCGATGGGGATGGTTGTCAGGGCGTTCTTGAATACCTGCTCAAATCCCAGGAACTTGAGTATGCCCAGGTTCACCGTAGGATGAAACCGCAGCCCGCCCTTGTACGGACCGATGGCGCTGTTGAACTCCACGCGGAAGCCGCGGTTGACATTCACGCGCCCGTCATCACCTGTCCAGGGCACCCTGAACATGATCACCCGTTCAGGCTCCACGATGCGTTCCAGGATGCGCGCTTACTTGAACTCGGGGTGCCGTTCAAGCGCCAGCTCCAGTGATTCCACCACTTCGCGTACGGCTTGGTGGAACTCCTTTTCGCCGGGGTTATTAGCGATTACGCCCTCCATGAAGGAGTCAACCCACTGTGACATTCGGAAGACCTCCAGTAGATGTTGTAATGTTTTTCCTTACTCCTACGCCCGACCGGCTCGCGGATGGGGCGGGAGGTGAGTTTAGCACACGCGGGGGCGAATGACTAGTGAGTAAAGGAAGGTATTTGTGATTTGGCTCACATCTGACTATGTCGTGCTTACAGAAGAGCATTACAGCTATACTGCTGGTCTGGAATGATGCGGATGCCGGCCCAGTGCTGGTGAAGACGCCCGCTGGTGAACCGGTTCACTCCGGGCGCTGCTGCCATCCCCGATTGCCTCATGGCCGCTGCGAGCGCAGCCCCCCACCAACTTCACCTGAAGACTGCAGCAGCATCCATTCTGTGATAAGATTCTCCCGGGCGATGAAGCAGTTCACACCCTGTGCCAAGTGCGGCAAGCTTTTCTCGGCCGAGACGCCGGAGCAGACGCTGTGCTCTACGTGTCGCGCCAGTGCTTCCGGCAGTGTCACCGAGGCGGCGGCCCTTGAGAAATGCCGCTCCTACATCCGCACCCTTGATGCTGAAGGGCGGCTTGTCACGGTTTCCGACGTGTCCGAAGCTACTGGCGTTCCGGACGATGTGGTGATGCGTTTCATCAAGGAGGGCCTGATAAGCACACTCTCGTTTAACGACCCGCGGGTACGGGCGTTCTTGCTTAAGCGTGAGCGGGAGCGGTTACGCGAGATGGCAGAAGAGCAGTCGCAGGCGGCGGAGAACAGGGAGACCCCGAAGGAGGAGCCCCGGGGTCGCGGCTTTCACATCTACAGCGAAGAAGAGGAGCAGTAAGCCGCACCGCTTCCACCGCCCGGGTTAAGGAGTAACCGGATGACAAACGCGCTCCACTGTGCGCGTCCTGCTGACGCACCCGCAGGCTCGGGCGGCTTGCTGCGGGGCAACCCCTACGGCTGTGCACGAGCGCTTCGCGCTGCCCGCGCGCGCCGGGCTGCCGCGGCCCGGCGGGACTGGGAGCGGATGCTGCTGGAGACGGCTTCTTCCACGGGGCGCAGGCGCATGAGCGAGCGATGGCGTGAGGTGAAGGAGCGCCTGGAGGAGTTGAGGGAATCGCTGAAGCCGCTGGAAGACGAGTTACAGCGGCTGCAGCTCCTGCCTCCACGCCCGGAGGCTGAAGTTGG
>CAZXPM010000004.1:18112-28137 GCA_964643155.1 uncultured Planctomycetales bacterium
GAAACGCTCCAGGCCGGCTTCCCGCCGCAGGCTGGTATGCCCTGCAGTGCGGCTTGCGCCTTTGCCGCGCTGGAGCTGCACGCAGACCTCTACCGGATTGCTGGAGAGCAGGCGGACGGAGTGCTGGCCTTGCGCCAGGCGTTGCGGCGCCAGCAACTGCGCCAGCGTCTGGCGGTGCTGCGGGCGGCCGCTGCCGCTTCAAGGGGCATTTACACCATGCCCCCGGCGGCCTCAGCCGCTCTCTCCCTTCTGGCCTGAGCTGCTGCGGCCTTTCCCCTGCTATAATCCGAGCTGAACATGAGGGACGAGGGCGCAACCGCATCTTTGGAGGTATCGCAGGGAAGACTGGCCTTTGCCAATCCGGTGCTGCTGGCTTCCGGCTGCGCGTCCTTCGGTGAGCCCTTTGAGGGGCTGGCGGATCTCTCGCGTGTAGGCGCACTCGTCACTAAAGCTGTAACCGCCAGTCCGCGGGCGGGCAATCCCCCGGTGCGTATCCACGAGACTCCCGGCGGCATGATGAACTGCATCGGCCTGCAGAATCCGGGCGTGGACGCGTTCAGGTCCGACATCCTGCCGCGCCTGCGGGAGTCCGGCGCCACCATTGTTGTCAATGTCGCCGGCCACAGCGAAGAGGAGTACGAGACCGTCGTGCGCAAGTTAGATGGCGAAGAAGGCATCTACGCTTTTGAGATCAACCTCTCCTGCCCCAATGTGGAGGGTGGCACGGTGTTCGCCACCGATCCGGTGCTATTCGGCCGTGTGTGCGAGCGGTTGAGGGGCGTAACCGGACGCCGGCTCATCCCCAAGCTATCGCCTGAGGCGGGGAATCTGGCGCCCTACGGCTTGATTGCGCTGGGCGCGGGGATGGATGGCGTGACTGTGTGCAACACGCACCCGGCAATGGCGCTGGATTGGCGCACGGGCAAGAGCAAGCTCGCGCGCACGGTGGCGGGGCTGTCCGGCCCGGCCCTCAAGCCGATTACGCTGCACAAGGTCAGTCAGGTGGCTGAGGCGGTACCTGATCTGCCTGTCATCGCCTCGGGCGGAGCCACTTGCGCAGCCGATGTGATTGAGTTCATCCGGGTGGGAGCGCTGGCGGTGGAATTCGGCACCGCGCTGTTCCACGACCCGCTGTTGCCGGAGAGAGTCGTCAGCGAGCTGCCGGGAATGCTCGCGCAGTGCGGCGTGGAGTCGACAGGCGAGCTGCGTGGACTGATAGGATAGCGGCTACAAGAAAGCGGAGCCTCCATGCTCCGCTTTCCGCCCTCAGGGGCGTATCCGCCTCCCGCTTGTGCGGGAAGGGAGTCAAGGTTTAGCTGCTGGTGTTGTTCTGGCTGCCCGCTGCCGCAATCTGCGCCGCGAGATAGGCCTGTACGTACTGCGCAACGTCGTTTATCCGTGCTAGCTGCGTCTCCAGCGATACGAATTGGTTGCGCAGGCGTGTCTCATAGGCCTCCAGGCTCTCCTCGGCGCGCTGAATGGAGTCCTCGTAGTTCAGAATCTGCCGGTCAAAGGCTCCGCCGGTGCGCAGGCGCTCGTAGATGGCGCCCTGGATGCCGGTTAGATTCTGCACGTAGCTTCGCGTGCGAGCGGCGGTCCCGCCGTAGGTCATGGGGGGGATTCCCAGGTAGCTTCCCGGCTGGATGCCCAGTAGTGCAAGCAGCGAATCGCCGCCATAGGACAGGTCGGCGAACGTTATCTCGGCCGGGCGGTCGGTGCGGGTGGAGGTGAAGTTCAGCAGGTAGTTGGCGTCGTAGAAGGGGAGGATGCGGTTGCCCAGGCCGGCCTCAGCCAGCGCCGAACTGATGCGGTTGAGCACAGTGGAGGCATTATAAGTGCCCGGTGTGAACTGCACCTCGGCGGTGGCGCCGCTGCCGTCTCCTATAGTGAACCGCAGGCTGGTGTTGACGGCAATGCCGCCCGAGAGGTCGGCGCTGCCGGTAGCGTTGACCCGGCTCTCCACCGCAGTGGCAAAGAGCTTATGCACGTCGTCGGCATTCTCGCTCAGGGCGGCGAGCAGCGTCTGGTTATTGCGCAGTGTCGCCTCCAGTATTTCCCGGTCGGTCGTAGGCGAAAGCAGCATGCCCTTGTTGGTGCGCGCCTCTTCCGCGCTGGTGCCGACGTTCACGGTGCTCAAACCGATATCGGCCAGGGAGCGGTAAGCGCCCTCGTTACTCACTACGCCGAGTATCATCTCGCGGATCTTCCGGGCGATGTCGCGCATGCTGGAGTCCCGTGAGATGAAGTCGCGCTCGCGCAGCTCATTGCGGCGGGTGTTGTACTCGTCAATCTCGTCCAGGGTCATTGTCGCCAGCGCGTCGTCCCCCAGGGGTTCCAGTCCTTCGCGCTCGCTTTTCGACAGCGGTTGCTGGTTCACCTGCTCAATGGTCGTGTTGTACTCCACGATGAAGTCCAGCAGCGTGCTGATCGCCCTCTCCGTGTCGGGTGCCACGTCTACCGTCACCGGACTGTCGGTGGTCCCCTTCAGGGTGAAGGTCACTCCGCTGACGACGTCGTCTACCGTATTGGTGGTGCGTGTGTAGTCCACGCCGTCTATGGTGAACACCGCGTTCTTGCGCTCGTTGCCCACGTCCCAGGAGTATCCGGTGTAGGGCAGGAGCCGCATGGCCGCCAGGAAATTGCTGGTGTCAGTGGGCGCGCCTAGCTTGATCTGGGAGGCCGTTGGGTTCTTGCTGAGATCCTGCGCCAGGATGAACTTGTCCGCCGCGGCGTCATATGATGCGACCACGCCGGCCTGCGACTGGTTGATGCGCTCAATCACGTCCTCCAGGCTGTCCACTCCGGCGTCAACATAGATAGCGATACCGTTGATGCTGAACACTCCAGAGGTCGGAGTAACCGTGGTGCCGCTGGCGGAGAGCGGAACCGTGCTGTCGGTTTTGCGGTCGGCCTGGCCGGCGATAGTGTACCCGCCCGCGTCGTCCGTCAGCCCGAGGATGGTCCAGAGGTTGCTCGTATTGCCCGCCCCGCCGAAGGTGAAGCCAGCGGAGCTGTTGTCGTTGCGCTCCACAACGAAGCGGTTCAGTGCTCCGTCATAGCGGATGGTCACCCCCGCGCCGCTGGAGTTGATCTGTGCCATCACCTCATGCATGGTTGTGGTGTTGACGCTGCCCACCGTGATGGACACGCCATTGATGACTAGCGTGCCGTCGGTGTGGTTGCCGGGGCTGGCGGATGCGTTTTGCGGAGTTATGGCGAAGCCCGCGCTGGCGAGGGGCGCGTAGATGTCTATTGGCGGAACCCTGGTTGTAGGCGAAGACGCTATGTTATCCGCGCCAAAGCGCACCGAGCTGTTCGCCGGGCTGGCGTTCAGGACCTCATACTTGCCGGTGGTGGCGACGGCCACGCCGTTCCCCGGCGCAACCGCGTTGACCGTGGCGCCGATGATCAACCGCGTTGTGCTGGCGCCGTCCACGCCAGTGGCGGCCGTCCTGATGAGCGTGCCGGCCGTGGTTCGCTGGGTGGCGGTCATCGTATAGTGAGAGTTACTGGTGGAAGCGGCAAAGGTGTTAGTTCCGTCGTCGGTGGAGCTTTGCAGGTCGGTCGCGCCAATGGACACCAGCGTGTCCAGAATCCCTCCGAGCCCGTCAATCACCCGGATGTCGCGCCCGCCCTGGTTCGCCTGGATCTCTAGCCGGTAGCTGCCCGACGCCGCGACCAGTTGCGCCGTGACTGTTGGCACTTGTTCGTTTATCGCGTCCACCAGGTCCTGCACCGACGAGTCGGCGCTGAGCCCCTGGACGAGGATGAACTCCTGGGAGCCCGTGCTGTCAGGGTCAATTGCGAACTGGTTGAACACAGTGACCCCATATGAGCCCAGCGTGTTGCTGGGATCCAGGATGGAAGTGGAACCATAGATGCGGCCGGCCTTCCCCTGGGTGCCGGAGATGTAGTACTTCCCGGTGACTTCCACCGTGAACGGCCCCGTGGTTACCAACTGTGCCGTCTGGTTGGCTCCCTCGCGCGTGGTGATGAAACTGCCCACGCTGAAGCTCGTGGTGTTGGGGGCGCCATCCACGAAGCTCAGGCTGATAGTGGTCTGCGTAGTGCCGCCGGCGCTGTCGGTGAGCACCAGCCGGCCGCTGTCCAGCGTCAGCGTCGCATTGGTGTAAGCGCCGTTCACACCTGCGAGCAACTGGGTAAGCGTGGTGCCGTCCACGCCATAGGTGAAATCGTAGGTGCCGGTACCGCCGTTTATCAGCGAGCCGTCGGGGTTGGTGCCGGTGACCCGGATGATGTCGCCGCTGTCCAGCGTACCGGTTATCTGGTCAAGGTTGGCGATATCGGTTGCCCCGGTGGCCGGAGCGCCTCCCACGGTGTAGGCCTGCACATTGGTCAATTGCTGGGCTACCGAGCCGCCGCCGGCCCGCGCATTGCCCGGACCAATGGCGAGCGTGCTGCCGGAGTAATCGCTGTCGTTGAACTGAATGTCGTACGGCGAAGCCGTGGTGTTGAAAGTGATGTCGCCCGCGACCGTGGGGTCGCTTTCAGTGAGTATGATCTCGCCGCGCTGGCCGATAGTGGCGGTTACCTCTCCCTGAAAGACCGCGGCAATCGTCTGCGCCAGCCTGCCCAGGGTGTCAGTGGAATCGCCCGCGAAGGTGAAAGTGCCCGATACCGGGGTGCCGTCCTTGAGCTTGCCGGAAATGGTAATAGTATCGCCTGCTGTGATTGCCGCCGAGCCAGTGCCGGCCTGCACCGTGTCTTTGATGAGTGTGTTTGCAGTGGCGCCCCGCGTCTGGTAGGTGTCGTTTACTGTGATGGAGTTTATGCCCGCCGTGTTTGTCGGCGGCAGGTACACGCTCCGCGTGATCAGGTTGCCGCTTACCCCGGAAGAGACCCGCGAGGCCCGCGCCAACTGGGAGACCGAAATGCTGTGTGAGCCGGTGGAAGCGCCCACCTCGGCGATGGCGGAAACCAGATTCTCCGCCGACGAGGTTACTAGCCTGCTCTTAAAAGTCGCCTCCAGTGTGAGATTAAAGAGCTGGTTGTTGAATCGCAGAAGCTGCGAGCTGACCGCTTGCACCACCGAGCGGTTAAACAAGAGGTTGTCGCGCGCCTCCTCCATTGCGCGGATGGGGCCGCGGCGCAGGTTCACGAGCTCGGAGATGATAGTGTTGGCGTCAATACCAGATTGCAGTCCCAAGAACTGCACGGTTCCCATAGGAGCCACCTCCTAGATATTTATCGGCACTACGCGCGCAATGGGCAGCGCCGGCAGGCCGTGGGCTCGGCCTGCCGGCATATCCCTGAAGCGCCTCGGTCGAGGCCGCTTATCTGAGTAGCTGCAACACCGCTTGCGGTAGCTGGTTGGCCTGCGCCAGCGCGGCGGTGCCGGCCTTCAACAGGATCTGCAGCCGGGTGGCGGTCAGCGTTTCACGCGCGATGTCGGCATCGCGGATGCGCGACTCGGACGCAGTGAGGTTTTCCGCTGCCACATCCAGGTTGCGGATTGTCGCTTCCAGCCGGTTCTGGATGGCGCCGAGGGCCGAGCGCTGCGCGTTGACCCGGGCGATAGCCTCGTCAACTGCGGTAATAGCCTCCTGCGCGAGGTCCTCGCTCACCAGCAGCACTCCCTTCACCCCCAGCGCTTCCGCCGACAGGTCGGCGATGAACGTGCGCATCTGCTGCCCCTGGTTCGGGCCGATGTGCAGGATGAAGTCGCGGGGCGCGATGTGAATGAACTGGGTTTGCGTCTGCGTGCTGTAGGACAGGTCGGGCCGCTCGGTCGGCAGCACGTAGGGGAAGCTCGCAAAGGAGTTCACCCCTCCCAGCGGTGGCTGCGGGTCCAGCACGACGCCCTGGCTGTTGTCAAAGAACAACCGGAGCCCCGGTAGCAGGCCGACAATCTCGTTGCTATCCGTGCGCACGGTGGCGGTTGACTTACCCGTCTCGATGTTCACGGCGGAGACCGAGTAAACAGGTGACAGCGGCGCCTGAATCTCGGTCAGGCCGAGCGCCTTCAGCAGCTTCTCGTCGCCGCTGAACACTACCTGCGCTCCCGGAAGCGGCGTGGTGATGGAGATGGTGCCACGGGCCAGGCCCAGCACGTTTACATGCGCGATGTCCGGCGGCTGGGTCAGGTTTACCGCGCTCTCCAGGTTCAGGTCGGTCGTCAGATTTGGGTTGTACATGGCGAGCGAGATCTTCCCGGTGACGTCCTCCAGCGTGTCGTTGGGTGTGATATTCACCCGCACGTAACGGCCGGATCCCCGCAGGTAGATCTTGAAGTCCACGCTGCTGCGGCCGTCGAACACCCCCATCTCCTGGAAACGGCTGATAGATCCCAGCGTTGTGAGCTGGTCCGCCGGCACGACCGCGTTCGGACTGACGTTGAACACCGCGGTTTCTCCCGCCTGGAAGATGGCGTCAAAGGAGATCCGGATGCCTGTCAGCTCGGCCACGTCGTTGCTGCGGTTGGCGGTCTCCGAAAGGGAGAACAACTGGATGCCGGGAGTTACGGGGTCGGCGTCAATCTGGCTGCCCTTGGAGGCGTCAATCGCCATCTGCTTGTCGTAGCCTGAGCGCATCAGACTGGTATACGCCGAGTTGTTGAAAGAGTAGATGGCGTAGGTGCGGTTGGACGCAGCCGAGATAAGGAAGGAGCCGGCGCGCGCCACCGGCGCAGTCTGCCATACGCGGCCGAATTCCTGCAACTGGTTTGTGCCACTTTTCTCATGCGTGGTCAGTACGTCAGACTGGCCGACGTTGCCCGCGGACACGCGGTGGGAAAGCCTGATGTGCAGAGCGCCCACGGTGGGATCGCCGATGCTGAAAGGCGTCCCGCCGACCAGGGCGTTGGCCGTGCCCACCGAACCGATGTAGGTGCCGCCGGCGTTGGTGAGCTGGTAGTTCGCTGAGGAGTAGAACTGGTTGGTCACGAAGTCCGGGCCGGAGGCGCCCACGCTGACGTAGAACTTGCTTCCGCTCTCATCCACATCATTGAAGGAGATGCGCGTGAGCGAAGCTCCAAGGCCCGCGCTGGTTACCGACAGGGCGCCGGACGCTGTCACCAGCACGGCTGAGCCGCTGCCGGCGCTGAAGGTGTTGTACAGACCGGTGATGGCAGTAGAGACCCGTGCGGCCAGTACTGCCAGCGTGTCACCGCCGGAGTCAAGCAGAACATTGGTCATGCTCCCGTCGCTGAACGTAAACGTTAGGGTGTCCACGCTAGTCGTGATTTCCTGCGCCTGAATCAGGGTGGAGACAGCAGCACCTCCCGCTGCGTTGTTGAGAGCAAGCAGAGCGAAGCTGGTGGAGCCGTTTTGCAGGATGGTTTGGCCATCCGCCGTGGGCGGGACAACGAGCTCAATGACTCCGCTGTTGCCGACACCGCTGTTGTTAGCGGTAGTGAGTGATACGTGGGCTGTGTAGGTGGTCAGATAGTTGATCTGGCCCACAGCGTCGGTGGTCTGGAGCGTGTTGAAGACGTTACTCTTCTGCACTTGCAGCTGCCCGGATCCAACCACCGGGCGCAGCTCCAGCATGAAGTTGCCACCCTCGCCCACGTTACCTACAACGGCCGCCCTCAGCAGCAGCGGATTGTCGGTGGACACAAGCGCCCCCAGAGTGCCGTCCAGGAGCTTCCTTGTGTTGAACTCGGTGGTCTGCGCGATACGGTCAATTTCCTGAATTAGCTGGTCCACCTCATCCTGAATAGCAATCCGGTCGTTGCTTGTGTAGATACCGTTTGCTGCCTGCACTGCCAGTTCGCGAATTCGCTGCAGGATTGCTCCGGTCTCGTTCAGCGCGCCTTCCGCCGATTGAATCAGCGATACGCCGTCAAGGGCGTTGGCTGATGCGCGGTTCATACCGCGAATCTGCGAGCGCAGCTTCTCCGAAATGGAGAGGCCGGCTGCATCATCCGCCGCGCGGTTGATGCGAAGGCCCGATGAGAGCTTCTCCAGCGAACGCGACAGCAACGATCCAGTAGCCTGGAGGTTGCGGGCAGCGTTGAGGGCAACCACATTGTGGTTGATGCGAAGAATACTCATTCGCTTATCCTCCTTGATAAGACTTCATATTGCCTGAGTCGAGCGTCCCTGCTCGGGTCAGGACCCCTGCTTTCGGCGCAGGAAAGCTGGGTACAACCAGATTCATCGGCGCGCTTGGCGGCGACTTTAGGGGAAGGGCGCTGTCCGGTATACTGGACCCGTGCGTAACTGGCGGATGATTGTCGCGGTGATGCTGTGGATTGCGCTGCTGACGGCAGCGTGTATGCAGCGGCCAGACGAAGAACCCCCGGCGGCAGAGAAGCCGTCGGCTCCGGGCCTCAGCGCCAGCGAGACGCTGGGCTTACCGGTTGAACTCGGCGAGCACTTCCAGCCGACGGAACTTGCGAAGAAGCTCAGGCGGGCCAGGTTCCCCGTGCAGGTGGCGGCGGAGGACGCGACCGAGCGGCTGGTGCCCGGAACACTGGGTGACGGCACCCTGTATTTCTTCCTCACGCCCGACCCGCGCAGGCCCGACCTGGTTGGTGGGCTGAAGGTCGCGGTGGATCTGGACACCGCAAAGGCGGTAGGTCTCATCAGCGGAGAACGGCACAAGGAGCTGGTGCTGGAGGCGCGGGCGAAGGCGGAGGCGATGGAAGAGGATGATCCGTTCCTTTCCCGCTACACTGCGGCGGAAGCGCGGCTCGCGGCGGCGCGCAACCCCGGCGTGGCTCGCACCCGTGAGGGCCTGGGGCTTGGCTCGACCAAGGAAGAGATTATCGCCGCTTACGGCGAGACCAAAGACATCTCGTTTGAGTCCGGCGACACCACGCTCATCTACCGTGGCAAGAACACCGCCGTGGCTTTCCGGCTGACGCTGGGCGTCGTGCGCACCGTCACTGTCTTCCCGCCGGACTACGACTACTTACAGTTCCTGCAGGACACCACCGCTCTCCTGAGCGGCAAACCTCTCGCGCCGCGGGAAAACACTGGCTCGGAGTAGGGGGCACCTCTACTGATTTCAGGCGCCCCACTGTCCCACTGGGATGATCAGCGCCTCGAGGCCATCCATGTTTTTCAAGTACATGGTGGAGCTGGATTCCTCGCTGGTGAGCACCGGATTCTCATATTCGTTGAAGGCCCAGGGAGCCTCGGCGGTGCCGAAGGTCCACAGGTACGAGTCAATCTCTGAGTTGGGTGGATCCAACAGCGCGGTGAACGCAACCTGTTCGCCGGGATCCGCCACTTCCGGCTCCACTCCAATCACCCACGGGTAGTTGTTCACCGACGCGGGGGGGTGGAAGCGGAGCGTGCCATATGGGATAAGGAGCCGCGGTTTTCTAACCGCGGTTCCTTCGTGCCCGAATCGCGTCTGGAAAGTCGCGGCTCCGGTAAGGAGCGTAACGCTTCCCTCAGCGCCCCCTTCAACTCGTTCCACAGCGTCCCGTCAACGCCCTCAGGGCACGGCAATTCCCGAAGCTGCCTCTCAACGGTTATGCTGTCAACTGGGGTGCTGCCCTCAACCGGATGTTCCCCCTTCCGCAGGCGGCGAATGCCACCATCGCCGCCAGGGCAGCGGCTGGCAGCCAGAGCGCGCAGCGCAGACCGCGCCTGCCCGAGGCGCCTACGTTCTTCACGACTCCTTTCTCCCGCCAGGGGTATACCTTGGCAAGCGATGCCTGTCAAGCCGCGGAAGCCATGGTGTTGGCGGGAAATAGGGTGTTTGGCTGCTGCCACTAGTCCAGGATGTACACCACGACGTCGCGGCGGCCGAACTCGTAGCACTCTTCCAGCGTCTCAAAGCCCAGGTCTATGATGTTGCCCTTGATGGCGCCGCCGGTGTCGCCGGCGATGGCGTAGCCGTAGCCCTCAATATAAAGCCGCGTGTTCAGCGGTATCACCCTGGGGTCCACCGCCACGACGCCGTAACCCGCCTTGTAGCCGCAGGCGGTGTAGCCGGTGGCCCACCTGCCGTTGCTCACCGGGCCAGGCTCGTAGGCAGTGGCCTCCATCGTCAGCTTTTTCTTGTAGCGCAGAGGCGGCTTCCACTCCCGCGAGGTCAGCTTGCGCAGC
>CAZXPM010000004.1:28147-30173 GCA_964643155.1 uncultured Planctomycetales bacterium
GAATATCCTCCAGCGTGGGGATGTAGCCCTCCGGCGCCTGCTCATAAATCGCCACCACGCGCGGCTCCCCGCTGGACAGCTTCTCCACGCGGATGCGCTCGCCCACCAGTTCGCCTGCGAGGTAGAAGTACGTGGCGAACACCTCGCGTTCGCCTGGCGCCCCGGGCCGGAGGACTTCCACCCGCGGGTTGCTCTGCGTGGGGATGGTGCGGTACTCCACCTCCGGCGGCAGCGACTGGCGTTCGGAGATGCGCGCCACCGCCACCCGCGGCAGGCGCAGCTTCGCCGGCGGCGGGGCCGTGAGGTCCAGCTCCAGCTCCCGGATGTACTCGTAGGGTAGGTAAAGGCTCAGCTCATCAAGGAACTGCGCGAGGTTCGCCGCCTCGGTCGGGTGGACAAAGGTGTCGTTTTCCAGCACCACCGTCACCTCGCCGGTGGCGGCCTCCGCCGAAACGGGCTGCGCCAGTGGGTTCAGCCGCATAAGCCCCCCGGGCTGATCCTGGTGTTCCTCGGGAGTAAACGCGAGCAGCATAAGCGTCGCAAGCGCGACAAGCGCCAGCATCACCGCGAGCGCGCGCAGCCGCTGCAGCGCTGCCCCGGCGTGGAGTTCGCTGAGCGGCAGCCTCCGCGCCCACGGCGCCTCCGGCCGGCGAAGCGGCTGCAGCAGTGGCCTGCGTGTAATGCGCATGTTCCTCCTGGTCCGGCGCCCCCACGGGGTCGCCTCAAGCCCCTCCAGACACCCCCGAATTGGGGGGTATTATAGCAGCATTAGCCTATAAGCAGCAAATGCCTGAAGGTAGCGACCGTTGTACCAAGAATGCTTGATAGTTGACAATACGACATAATTATACTACAGTGAGCTATACCGATGTCAGGAACTAGCAGCCTTCAGGCTTGAATCCGATGGCAACGGCGCAATCTGATTATTGGAGTGAACGAAAATGAGTATTACGATTGCTCGTTACAGCTTCGCAGGACCTTTTTCTACCAAGGCTGAGCTTGAAGACCGGTCTGGAGTCTACGCTGTCCTTTGCAGGAAAGATGGCAGCTACTCTGTGCTGGACGTGGGCGAGGCCGCAGCGGTGCGGACGCGCGTGCAGAGCCACGATAGAGAGGACTGCTGGAAAAGAAACTGCAGCGGAACCATCATGTACGCGGCGCTCTACACGCCCAAACTGCAGCAGCCGGGGAGGATGGAAATCGAACAGAAGATCCGTCAGGCTTTGCCGGATATTCCTTGCGGAAAGCGGTAGTAAGGCCGTAACCGAATCCGCGAGTAGCGCTGCGTGCCATCACTCAGTGGGCCAGGAGGGAATCGCGTGGTCGATTTCGGCCATCTGGCGGATGGGCCTGTGGATCACCAATGCTTCGCCTCCTCAATGAGGAGGTTATACAATGGGCGGAGGTGGCGGAGTTCAACCTTGTCGCCGCTGAGGATCTCAAGCAGGCGGGTGTCCAGCCGGAAGCGCCAGCCCTGTCCCTCGGCGGCCTGGGCAAATTGCTCTGACAGCACTGGAACCTGTTCGCTAGAGAGGTCGTCGAAGACTTGCGCGAGTTGAGCTACTTGCTCATCGGAGAGCTTGTTCAGGTCCAGCGCCGGT
This sequence comes from uncultured Planctomycetales bacterium, assembly GCA_964643155.1. GTDB lineage: Bacteria > 4484-113 > 4484-113 > 4484-113 > 4484-113 > CAZKNJ01. The sequence continues at coordinate 29,749 of CAZXPM010000004.1, forward strand.
AGCGACTCGAGCGACGCTTTCTTAGTTGCCGCCCAACCGCCTTCAGTCACCTGGAGTTCGGCAAACTGCAGCAGGAGGCCCGCTGTGCAATTGAACCAAAGCGTCCACGCCTTCTCGGCGTCAGTTTTGCCCGCAGCTTCGCTCCTGCAGAGCAGCGTCCACCAAACATTTGACAAAACGGGGTGGTCGGCTAGTAGGCAAGGCAGCGGAGTTGTATCTAAGCGGATACGCTCAGTAATGACTACGCGGCTGCCAGCAGCTACAAGGGAGGTGGGATCAACGCCTGGCTTTGGAGAGACCTTACTGTTGGGGCGGACAGAGAGCGTGTTCATACTCACATCTCGCCCCCAGAGAGCGTCGTGAGCACCTGTTTCGTCAATCACGAAGGAGTCGTGAATCTGCCGGCGGTCGGGGCCTACTTCAAA
>CAZXPM010000005.1:0-13062 GCA_964643155.1 uncultured Planctomycetales bacterium
TGCTGGTCGCTGCGGGCTGCGGAGGGGGCAAGAGTGCCAGCCGCAGTGTATTACCGGGGATCAGCGGGGGCGGTACCAGCGGGGTATCAACGGACCGTGGATTTGCGTTCACGGAGGAGGAGATACCCAGTTTGGATCCGCAGATTCAGGAGTTACTGGCGCATCCTGGGTGGTCGGGTCCGCCGAGTCCGCAGCCGCCGGTAAGCGGGGCGCCGATGCCTCCGCCGTATTCGGTAGAGGATTCGCTATCGATGATAGCGGAGTTGATGGAGGAGACGGAGGAGTTGATGCGGAGTGAGGATCCGGTGGTACCGGTGCGGGGGACGAGTTACCAGATGATACCGCCGCCGCCGGATTATTTCCCGGAGGCGGGGGAGTATGATCCGGAGGATTACGATCCGGAGGATCCGCCGCCGCCGTTTGGGTTAGACGAGGACGAGAACGGGCGCGAGGATTTATTCGAGGTGGTGGATCAGTTTGGGATCGTGACGTTTGCGAGTTTTGTGAAGCACGGGATCACGATACAGAACCAGTTCAACCGGGGTTCAGCGGTAGCCGGCGGCGCGGTATCGGCGGTATACCAGAAGGCGCGGAGCGGAGCTGCGGGAGTGGAGCCGGACATTGAGCTGGTGTACCGGGAGGCGGAGAGTGGATTTGTGCCGAACCCGTACCGGTTGAGCGGGCCGATATACACGTTATTCAACTCGGTATCGATGTTGAAGAAGATATCGGATCCGACGCCGGTGTGGTGGTATGCGGTGGTAATTTCGCCGTCGAGCGAGTACCAGGACAACGGGGAGCTGTACTGGGAGAGCACGGGGTGCCCGAACGAGACGTTTGCGGGGATTCAGGCTTTTGCGTACGATCCGGAGAAGCTGCCGTTATTGCAGGCGGACGAGATGGACTGGGACGAGAACGGTTCCCTGGTGGGGTCGTTGGTATGCAAGCTGGAGAGTTCGGAGCACAATTTGATACAGGAGTTGATCGACCAGCAGGTAACCTCCGGGATTGGGCCGTATGCGACCTTCCCGGTAATGGGGATGATACTGCAGCGGTGGATTGACGACCGGTATTCGCCGTTCACGGAGCCCTGGGAGGGCCGGTTGGGATGGCCCTTGAGCCAGCCGGTAATCAACCGCAACGGCCGGGTATTGACGGGTCCGTTGGGGCAGTATTACCAGTACTACCAGTATTTTGAGAAGGGTTTCATGTGGTGGAACGACTACATTTCGCCCGACACGCCGGACGAGTTGTACATCTACATGTACAGCAAGGACTGCACGCTGGAGCAGGGAGGCGAGTATGTGCAGGATCCGACGGTAGTGCGGTACGGTTTGGGCGGCCCGTTGGGGATGGTAGTGACGGCGTGGCCGTTATTTGCGAACGTGGGGGATCCGATATACTTCCACGCGTTCCCTTACGGCGGGCCTGCGGACAACGAGAACGCGTTCCTGGACGATTTCTTTGTATGGAATTTCCGGGACGGCAACTACTACATAGGCGACGGGACGGACACGTTGCAGGTGCACGAGTATTTCACGGAGGCGAAGTTCACGACGCGGGTGATGCTGGTGCTGGATGTTGACGGCGACGGCGGCGCGGACGGGGCGACGCCGGAGTATGTGTTCTTTGCTGACGCGCCGGAGGTAGAGATCGGCCACCTGGGCGAGGGTGGCGGCGGCGGCGGCGGAGAGCCGACGGTGCTGATCGTAGAGGACAACACCGGCGGCGGCAGCGGCTCGCTGCAGCACTCGCAGGCGGTCCAGGGCGACCTGGACGAGCAGGGCTGGGACGACATTTACGACACGGCGACGACGGGCCAGATCACCGATGTATCGCAACTGGAGGATTACCTGTGCGTGATCTGGTGTCCCGGGAGCACGGGCTCCTTCTTCTTCGAGTTGATAGATTCGGGCGAGCGTGCGCGGTTGACGTCGTACATTCAGGGCGGCGGCAACGTGGTGATGTTCAACGACACGATGTACAACAGCGGAGCGGGCTATCCTTCCTGGCAGTACCTGTTCGGCGGCCCGTTCACCACGTCGTTGAACCCGGGATTCGATCCCGGGGTGAACCTGACGGGCGGCCCGGCGGGTTCGGGCCCTGGCGGAGCGGTATCGATCTTGAACAAGCAGACGGTATGGACGGGCTTGTGTTACTCGTTCGATCTGCAGCCGAACACGACGGTGGTAGGCTACAGCACGTACAGCTCCACCTACCTGACGGCGCTGACGCGGGACAACCTGCCGTCGGCGGACGGCGGGCGGACAGTCTGTTTCGGGACGATCTGGACGAACTACACGACGACGCAGCCTTCGGGTGTGGGCCGTTCGGGCGTATTGCTGAACATCCTGAACTACATTGACCCCGACATTTTGACGCACACGGGCGGCGGTGGCGGGGAGGACAACATAGTTCCCTACGACGGCCCGGTGGACATCGCCGACATCTACGGCTGGATCTATGACGAGGAAGGCGGCAGCATGGACGGCGGCACCGAGCTGGACATCAACGTAGTGAGCGGTGCGAAGAAGGTCAATTTCGAGTGCGTGGCGCGTGCGGCGACGGACATTGATCTGGTGTATGAGTGGGAGTTTGAGCCCAACGAGGGCTTCAACATCTGGACGCAGTACACGGCGCACACCTACAGTGCGGGCATAGACGTGGACGGCGACAACGACACGAACTACGACGACGACGACTGGTTTGATGTGACCTGCCGGGTGTATGACAGCAACTACAGCTACGCGACGGCGCCGCCGGAGTCGCGGGACATTGACTACTTCGCGATGCGGGTGAGCAGCGCCGTGTCCGCCGTGTGGATTGACGACAACGGCACGGTGTTTGCGGACAGCTACGAGCCCGACGAAGTGACCGGCGACGTCACGGTTACGCTGGAGTACTCAGTGGGCGGCGGCGACCAGGTCTATGATTCGGTGTGGGTTGACTACGACTACGACTTCATCACCTTCACCGAGAGGGTGGAGATCACACCGACCCCCGGCCCGGGCGACCGCACTTACAACCTCACGATTCCCGACGCCGAATCGCGCGAGTACTACATCGCGATCCGGGTGACCGACAACGACGCGCCGAACGTGACCGACACCTACGCCTGGCTGGATCCGGTGAACGTGTCGGGCGGCGGGATTGCGGTAGTGAACGACGGCGGCACCGCCAACTACAACGCCATCCTCGACGACCTGGATGAGCTGGGTGCGGGCTACGAAGAGCTTGACAGCGGCGACATTGGCGGCGCTGATGACCTGCAGGACTACCTGATAGTGATATGGTGCCCGCCCGACTCTTCGGAGGCAGTGAGCACGACCGAGGAGTCCCTGCTGGTTACCTACGTCAACAACGGCGGCAACCTGTTTATGCCCTACCAGTACACCTACACCTGCACGACAACTTCGTTCATGAACCTAGTTGGCAACAGTAACTACTGGGGCACCGGCTGGGCCGGCGTTCCCAGTGGCTACTGGCAAACGGGCAGCAACTCCATAGCCAACAGCAGCGGACCGGCCGGGACCATCACCTGGATCAACACGAACTACTTAGAGTTCACAACTCTATGCTACGACTACAACCGGGTGGGCAATCCCGTGCGCTTGTGGTACTGGCTCTCCACCCTGGACAACTACTGGTCGGGCGGCGGGCGCCACAACAGCACTGTAGACGGCGAAGGCTGGGCGGTATGGAGCGGATGCGGCTGGAACCAGCACACCGGCACCAACCCGACCACTCCTGGCCGCGAAGGCGCCCTGTGGAACATCCTTGATTACATGGTTGAGGACATCATCTAACTCTAACCACCTTGCACAGTATTGAGGCAAGTGTACAGGGGCCCCGGGGAAACCCGGGGCCCCTTTCCTACAGCGGCGGCCAACGGGTTGAGGAAGAGCGGAAGCAAGTGCTATCATTGGAGCGGTCGTGGGGGAGCTCCGAAAGGGGCTGAGAACCTAAGCCCGCAGAGGCAATCCTGCGGGTGCACCCTTAGAACCTGATCCGGGTAATGCCGGCGCAGGGAACGACGATGCTTCTCAGGCCTTTCCTCCAACGCACCCCCGGATAATCACTATTGGAGGAGTGCGACAATGGAACAGCGAAAAGCAGAACTGCCGGCCATCGGCAAGGTCTCTCCGGAGATCTTCAACGAGGTTATCCTGCCGCAGCTTGGCCGCAAGCGCGACAGCGTGCTGGTCGGGCCCGAGCACGGCGTGGACATCGGCGTGTGCGACCTGGGGCACGGGCAGGTGATGGTCACGACGACCGACCCGGTGTTCATCGTCCCGCCTTATGGCTGGGAGCGCAGCGCGTGGTTTGCCGTCCACATTCTCGCAAGCGACGCCGTCACTTCGGGCCTGACGCCAACTTACTTCACCATTGACCTGAATCTGCCGATGAGCATCACGCGCGACGAGCTGGAGACGATGTGGAACGTCATCCACCGTGAGTGTGAGAGCATCGGCATGGCCATCATCAGCGGCCACACCGGGCGCTACGAGGGCTGCGAGTACCCGATGGTGGGCGGTGCCACGGTCATCTGCATCGGTGCGGCGGACAAGTACGTTACCCCGGCCATGGCGCGCGAGGGCGACCGCATTGTCATCACCAAAGGCGCGGCGGTGGAGGCCGCCGGGCTGTTCGCCTGCACCTTCCCGCAAAGGGTGGCGGAGGCCTACGGCGAGGATGCCGCCAAGGCGGCAGAGGAGGTGTTCTGGCAGATGAGTGTGGTGGAAGATGCTCTCACTGCGGTGGAAGTGGGCGTGCGCGACCAGGGCGTAACCGCGATGCACGACGCCACGGAGTGCGGCGTGTGGGGCGGACTGTTCGAAGTGGCCGAAGCCTCGCGCGTAGGGATGGCAGTGCACAAGGAGGACATCATCCTGCAGCCGGTCATCGCGCAGATCTGCGATCTGTTCGGCATTGACCCCTATTCGTCCATCAGCGAAGGCACGCTGATCATCACGTGCCGCCCGGAGAAGGCGGACGAAGTCGTTGGGCGGCTGCAGGCTAAAGGGATACCCGCCTCCTCCGTCGGCGAAGTTGTCCCCCGCAGCGAGGGAATGAACCTGTTTGAGGGCGGAGTGAAGCGCGAGCTGGTCCACCCACGGGTGGACCCGTTCTGGCAGGCCTTCGGGAAGGCGGCGGAAAAACGGGAGTGACGACGCCAGCTACTGGCGTCCGCAGGAAGCAGGCGCCAGTCCTGATGGATGCTGGGAGCCCGGTGGAGTCTGTCACCAGAGTGTTGATATTGTGTGCAACAGCCTAGCCCCCAGAAGGACGGGCGTTGATAAACCGTTGATAACCGCTCAGGAGCCAGCTACTGGCCAGCGCGCATCGCCGCGGCCTCAGCCTTTATCTCGGCCAGGTCACGCTTCATCTCGGCCCAGCCATACCAGTGCGTATAGTCCGGGTTCATGTGGAAGGCGCCCTGGAAGGTGCGCATACGGTGCTCCAGGAACATCACCCAGAGAACCTGCTCTATCGGGTACATGGTGTCGTAGAACTGGAGCAGGTCGGGCGCAGTGTCCCAGCCCTCCGGCCTGGTGAGGATGCCGCCTTCGTACAGGCCGCGCACTTCGCGGATAGCCTCGGCCATCAACTTGTCGGCATCGCGGATGAGCCCGTCCCCCGCAGCGAGATTCTCTTCAGCGTAGCTGGGACTGTGGCACTGCGAGCAGACCTTGAGCATTTTCGCGCGTGGCGCGTCAAACTCCTCCTTGGTCAGCCGCGCGACCTTGCCAGCCTTGACCACGTCCAGCCGGGCGGTGGGATTACCTTCCCAGTCCAGCACGCCCAGCGCCTGGAGGATGGTCACACGGTCGTTGAGCCAATCCTCATCGTCCTCGGGCAGCCGCACCGCCAGGAATCCCCACGAGGTCATCACCGCGTGGTCGCCCTCCGGCATGTGGCAGGTTTGGCAGGTGGGCGCGCGTCCCGTGTCGCCTTCCATCTGCCAGATGGCCCCATGCTTGGAGCTGCTCCACATTTCCCATTGCGGGTGGTCAAAACCCATGTGGCAGGTCATGCAGGCGCGCGGATCGCGGGCTTCTTTCACGCTGAAGGTGTGGCGGGTGTGGCAGGAATCGCAGGAGCCGGTGCCGTAGCGGAACTCCTCTGGCTTGGTGACACCAAGTTTGAGCCCGATCTTGTGGCAGCCGGAGCAGCCCTTCAGGCCGGTGCCAGTCACAGCGGCGGGCTGGTGCGCCCACATCGGCATTGCTTCCATCGCAACCCAGGCGAGGGCGTGCTTGCCGTTGGCGAACTGGTCGTAGCGCTCCTGGTGGCACATAGAGCAAGTATCGGGTGTCGGCATCTGCGCCAGGTTCGAGTCCGCGCTACCCTTGCTGTGTGCGCCGCCATGGCAATCGGAGCAGTCCATGCCAGCCTGGCCCATCTTCCCGGCCAGGAACTGGGACACAATGCCGGGCGTCACCCCGCGATGGCACTTGACACAGACGCTCTCCTCGGCGAACGCCGCCAGCGAGATGAACAGCAGAGTTAAGGCTGCGGTCAGCAGCCACCCGCAGAACACGTAGTTGCGGTTGTGCTTGGTCATACTTCCCCCCGGTCACAAGTAGTGTGGGCATTGTAGCCCAGCGTTGGCGCGGCGGCAAGTACGGAGTTGCTTCTACCGTTGCGCGTCCTCTTTGTAGAGGGACATGTAGTCCATGATAATGGTGAAGGCCGGATCAGGCAGGTCCCACTCCAGGTCTTCGTTGTCCAGCACCGCCTGAACGGGCGGCCAGACGCTGCTGAAACCGTCTTCCATCGCCACCTGGCCTTCGGCGAGAGCTGTGATAAGCGCGACAGTAAAGCTCTCGGGCATCAGCTCGCGGGCGTACTGCAGCAACGCCAACCCGTCCGCCGGCTCCTGGTAATTGTCCATGGATGTGAGGTAGCCGATGCAGAACACTTCGTGCGGATCAAGCTCCTCCAGCTCCAGCGTGTCCAGCCGTTCGCGGTGCTTGAGCGCCAGGTAGTACAGAAACAACTCGCCGTTGTGCTGGCCGTCAGGGTCCCAGCCGAGCGCGTTGATGAGGGCGGCCTTCTGGGCGATGCTTACTTTCGGCGACGTAAGGTAGTCGCCGAATTCAAAGCTCATTACGCGCTCTTTCGCGGCTTTCATCACCATCTTGTCCTCGGTGAAAACCTGGTGAAACGGCGTGGAGGTCAATGGCGAATCGGCGCGCGCAGGCGCGGCGATGATGCAGAGCGAGAAGAGCGCAATCCCGAATGCGGTCAGATGTGCGCGGTCCATCATTCATCCCCCTTAGCGTGGATGGGGCATTCTACCAGATTGGGCGGCGGGACAGCCTTCTAAGGTGCTTTCCCGGCACCTTAGACATTGCGAACTTCCCCCCACCTCCCATGAAACACCTTCGCGGGGTCATACCAGGTGTTCGGGGGCTTGTCCTCCGCGGGATAGCCGACGGCGAGGAGGGCGAAGACCCACCAGTCCTCGGGGACGCCAAAGAACTCGTGCGCCCAGTCGTGGCGCTTCGGGTTGATGCCGCACCAGCATGCGCCGAGGCCGAGCCCTGGCGCGGCCAGCAGCAGGTTCTCGGTGGCAGCGGCGAGATCCTGGTGGTAATAGAAGGTGCTCATGTCTGCTACCGGCACGATGCAGAGGGTCGCTGTGCTGAGCATGTGCGCGTTGGGGTAATGCTCAGCCAGCGCGTCCAGGTCCTCCCGCCCATCCACCACGATGAAGCGCCAGCCCTGGAAGTTGCGCGCGGTGGGCGCGGCCATGGCGGCGCGGAGGAGCTCGGTGACCTTCTCCGGCTCCACGGGCCTGTCAGGATGGAACTTGCGGATGCTGCGGCGTCGATAGATGTAATCAAGCATGGGGATAATGATAGCCGAAGCGGGTTGCTGGCCGCCGGTTTCCGGCGCTGGACGGAATCACCGGCGACAACGCCCGCGCCATCGTTGTGCGCCCGCCCTGCACGAGAGAGCGGTGATATAATCCACGCGTGCTGGAGCTGCGAGCAGTCACGGTCGGATTCAGCGGCAAAGAGGTGTTCACCGGCCTGGACCTCACGCTGCCGGAAGCCGGACTGTACCTCTTTCTGGGCCCCAACGGAAGCGGCAAGACCGTTTTGCTGAACCTTATCGGCGGCCGGCTGGCACCGCGCGGCGGGCAGGTGCTGCTCGGCGGCGTGCCGGTGTACGGGCTCGCCGGGCCGGAGCTGCCCCGCATTGAGCACCTGAGCCGTGAAGCTACGGCGGAGGACGGACGCAGCCTGTTGTCTATCCTGCTGGAGAATCTACGCGCAGCAGGGAGTAATGAGACGCCAGTGGAGGCTCTGGCGCGCTACGAGGTCCTGTGGAGCGAAGCGGAGATGAAGCGGCTGAGACCGACGGCGATTTCGCACGGCGAGCGGTTGGAGTTTGAGCTGCTGTGCGCTTTAGCGCGCAAGCCCGACTACCTGCTGGTGGATGATTACTTCTCGCGGTTGACCTTTGAGCCCACAGCACGGGCACTGGGAAACCTGCTCGTGTGGCAGCAGCGCACTGGCGGCACCGCACTGCTAACAAGCACACGCTTCTTCGGATTCATGGAAGAGCTGAAAGGAGTGTACTTGCTGCGGGACGGAAACGTAGTGAACCTCGCGCCCTCGCAACGGCAGGAGAGGGGGGAGCCTGGCGACGTGCTCATCGTCTGCGGCGAGTACTTTTACCGGCACTCCCGCGCGAATGAGGAGAACCCGCACCTCATCCTGAAATCAGTGCTGGAAAACGCGCTGGTGATTGAAGTGAAATCTACACTGGACGAGGCTTTGAAGCACCTGAGCGGGTTGGGGATTGACGTGCAGGCGGTGATACTGGCGCCGGAGATGGACTCGGGTTTTGCCGGGCGGGGGGCGTTCTTCTAGAGCCCTGCCTGTTCCTCGCCGTTGTCAGTGGTGAGGAACACAATCGCGTCTTCCACCGTGTCGTAGATGTTGACGAAGCGGTCAACCTTGATCGCAGTGAGCAGCTTCTTAACCATGGGCTTGGGTGCCGCCAGGGCAATCTTGCCCTGCGCCAGCTTCACGTTCTTGACGAGAATCACGAGATAGCCCATACCAGAGCTGTCAAAAAAGGAGACCTTGGACAGGTCAATCACGACCTTGGGGTACTGCTGGAGGTTGAGGCTATCGATGCGGCTGCGGATATCAGCAAGCGTAGTCAGTGTTATCTCGTTGGAAAGCTCAAGAACGAAAACTCCCTTTGTCTTGTAGTAGTTGATCATATCTGCCCACCGGATGGGATTAGTTCAGTTTCCACCTAGTACCTGAAGGAGTGTCCTCCAGAACGACCCCTCCCGCAGCCAGTGTGTCCCGCAACAGGTCGGCGGTCGCAAAGTCGCCATCCTTCCGGGCCGCTTCCCGGCGGGCCACCAACTGCTCCACCAACGCCTGGAAAGCTGTATTGTCTAACGCCCCATCGTCTTTTGTCAAGGTTTCATTCAGGCCCAGCGTGTCCGCAACCCGCTCAAAACGGTCGTGGGCCAGCGCCAGCTCGCGCCCAGCGCCCGAGGATTCAGGGCCCAGCTTATAGGCTTCGCTGATGTAATCAAACAGCGCTGCCTGGGCCCGCGATGTATTGAAATCATCGTCCATCGCTTCGGTGAAAGCCAACTCCAGCCGGTCCGCCAGCCGCGCCCAGGGCGATTCGGCATCCAGCCCAGCAAGATCCTTTACCCCCAACCCTCCAGGCAGGTTGCGCTTTAGCGCGCCCTCCACCACCGAGCGGTATTGCCGGATGCGCTCCCAGGCCTGACGGCTGGCTTTCAGCCCCTCCTGAGTAAGGTTCATCTGAGCACGGTAGTGGGTCCCGAGAAAATAGTGGCGCAATTCCTGTTGCCGCCAGTCTCTGAGCATGTCACGCACAGTGACGAAGTTGCCCAGTGACTTGCTCATCTTGGTGCCCTCCACCAGAAAGTGCTCGGGGTGCAGATAGTACTTCGCCAGAGGAATGCCGTAAGCGGCGTAAGTCTGGGCGATCTCGTTTTCGTGATGGGGGAAGAGGTTGTCCACGGCGCCGCCCTTGATATCGTAGGTGCCGCCGAAGAAATGGTACGCCATAGTGGAGCATTCAACATGCCAGCCGGGCCGACCGGGGCTCCACGGGCTATCCCAGGTGGGCTCGCCAGGCTTGCCTTTTTTCCAGATGGCAAAGTCCGCCGGGTGGCGCTTGCGCTCGTCCACCTCCACGCGGCTGCCAGCTACCAGGTCGGCCAGATTCTGGCCGGAAAGCTTGCCGTAGCCGGGGTACTTCTCCACCTCAAAGAACACGTCGCCATCCACCACATAACCGTAGCCGTTGTCTATGATGCGCTGCACCGTGTCAATCATCTCAGGGATGTAGTCGCTGGCGGTGCAGTCCAGCGCATAAGGGCGCACACCCAGCGCGTCCATATCGTCGTAGAACGCGCGGGTGAAGAAGTCGCCGCTAAGGCGGTAGGAGATGCCCAGTTCCTGGGCGCGGGCGATGTTCTTGTCGTCAATGTCGGTGTTGTTGATGATGGCGTAGACGTCGTAGCCTCGATAGGTTAGATAACGCCGCACCACATCCCAGAAGAGATAGGTGCGGGCGTGACCGATGTGCATGTAGTCGTAAACCGTGAGGCCGCAGGTGTATATGCGCGCGAAGTTGCGCTTGAGGGGGATGAACTCCTCCTTCTTCCGCGACATCGTGTTGTAGATACGGAGCGGCATAGGCGCCTGTGGGGAATTATAGCAGGGAGGGAGCCGGCAGGTCGTTGCGCCCACCCATCAAAAGGGCGGCCGCAGCCACCCTGACGCAACGATGACCAGCATGCGGCGGGGCGGGTGTACTTTTGCCGCTGGTGATGATCATTGAGCCTTGCCTGTCTGATTGCCGGCCAAGCTGCTCGGACCCGTCCCACCAACTGCAGAGTCCAGTCTGACAATCCTATGGCTAGAGGTCCAGGATTTCCGCTACCCGGGCGATTAGCTGCTTCGCTGCGGGCACTGCAGTGTCGTGGGAGGACCCACCGTTCTCAAAGAACACCACCAGCGACACCCGTGGGTCGCTCGCCGGGAAGTACCCGGCGAACCAACTGTGGGGTTCTCCGCCCCAAGTTTCGGCCGTGCCGGTCTTGCCCGCCACACTGACCTTGAGCCCCGCCAGAATCTCCGCCGTGCCGCCAGGCAGCGCGCTGCGCCGCAACCCCCGCTTGACAAGCTCGATTGTCGCTGAGTCTATGTTCAGGTACGCGGGCGGGTCGCGGCGGGGAGCTTCGACCTTGCCGGCGCGCTCCACTCCCTTGAGGAGCGTCGGCCGCACGACTTCGCCGCCGTTTACGATGATATTCACTGCATTGAGCACCTGAAGCGGCGTGGCCAGCAGATAGCCCTGGCCAATGGCGAGGTTCGCCGTGTCGCCGTCGTACCACATGCGGTCTACCTCGTTGTAGCGCTCACCGGCGTAGTGCTTCCGCTTCCACTCGCGCGAGGGGACAAGGCCCCTGGCCTCGGTGGGAAGCTCTATTCCCGTCGGCCGCCCCAGGCCGAACTCCTCGTAGAAGTGGCGCAGGCTGTCCTCGCCAAGTTTGAGCCCCATGGTGTAATAGGCGACATCGCAGGACTTGCCCAGCGCGTCTACCATTCCGACGGTGCCGTGTCCCTCTCGCTGCCAGCAGTAGAACTTGCGGATGCCTACATCCAGGTAGCCGGGGCAGTAGAAGGTGGAGCCGGCAGAGACCTTGCCTGTCTCCAGCGCGCCCACCATCGTGATGTGCTTGACCACCGAGCCGGGGGCGTAGCCGTTAGACACCGCGCGGTTGAGCATGGGGAAGCGGTTGTCGTCCGCCACGTGAGAGAGGTAATCCGCGCCATCCGCCTCGCGGAAGCGGTTAGCGTCAAAGGACGGCGAGCTGACCAGCGCAAGGACTTCACCGCTCTTCGGCTCCATTATGATGACCGCGCCGCGGCGGCCGTCCAGCGCGTCATACGCCGCCTGCTGCAGCCGCGCGTCAATGGTCAGGTAAAGGTCCTGTCCCTGGACGGGTGGCCGCTCCACCACGATGCGTTTGAAGAAGCGGTTGCGGTCAACTTCAATGTAACGGCTGCCCAGGCCTCCGCGCAGAATCGACTCAAACTGGTGCTCCACGCCAGTTTTCCCCACGAACTCGTTCGCCAGGTAACCAGCGGCTTTCTTAGCCTCCAGCTCGTCTTCCGCTATGAGCGCGGTGTAGCCGACGAGATGTGTGGCGGCGGCACCCAGAGGATAGTAGCGCACGAAGTTGTTGGTCTCCACAAAGCACCCGGGGAACAGGTGGCGGTTTTCCTCCACGTAGGCCACCTGCGCCAGCGTCATACGGGAAGCGATAGTGACGGGCTGGTAGGCGTAGAGCACTGCCTTCTGCCTGGCGACTGATTCCGCAAGCACGGTGAAGTCCGTGCCCAGCCAGCGGGCGATGTACTTCAGTGCTTCGTCCTCCGCGGGGTCACCTTCGGGCGGGAAGTAGTTGAGGGCGTAAGCGACACGGTTGACCGCCAGCGGGCGACCCGCGCGGTCGTAGATCTCTCCACGGGGCGCCAGCAACGGGATTGCCTGGATCTTGTTACCGAAGGACTTGGCAAGATAGCGGCGATGGCCGGAGACTTGCAGGCTGAAAAGCTGAATAACCAGCAGAGCCATCAGCGCGGCCAGCACCAGAGCGTACGCGGCCTCTCGCGCGGTTCTGAGCCGCTCTTCTTTAGCGCCCCACGTCAAAGTCGAGCACCTCCGGCTCCTTGAAAAGCCGCAGCAGGCGGGGCGCCGTCAGATACGAAAGCAGCATGAAAACCAGCAGCCCAACAAGACTCACCCGCAGCAGCACGAGCGGCGTGACCACCTGCACGAACAGCACCGTCCACAGGTAGAAAAACGCCGCCTTGCCCACTGCCAACGCCAGTGCAGTGGGGACAAACAGGAATCGGTGGCTAAGGTAGAGGTGCTGGCGCTGGCTGTAAAGCGCCACCGCCACCGCTCCGTAAAACACAGTATGCGTGAAAGGGAACTGGAGCGACAGAGAATCGAAGACGGTGCCTGCTACAAGGG
>CAZXPM010000005.1:13072-27965 GCA_964643155.1 uncultured Planctomycetales bacterium
TTTTGCGGCAAAAAAATTGCACTTGCTGGAACAGCGCATAGAAAAGCTGCAGCAGGACTTTAGCCGACAACAAAACAAGGTAGAAGATCTTGATAAGAATTTTGAGCGACAACAGGCTCAGCAGCAGGAGCTGAAGCAACAGCGCCAAGATGAAGGCAAACACTGTCTTGCTTTCGGACGAACTCATTTCGGCACCAGCACAATGACCGGACCTATGTCGCTAATGTCCACCGCCGGCCGCACAGTCACACGCAGGGTCGTCAGGTTTGGGGCTTTCTTGATGCTCTCAATATGCCCTAGCAGAATGCCGCGCGGACGCTGGCCGCCGTCTGCCTGCACTGCCATACCTGCGGTGAACAGCTTCTCCTGCAGTTTCAGCGGGGCTTCCGCGGACACGTACTCAAAGGACAGGCTCAGGGTGCCGCTGCCCTTGACCACTCCGCCCACGCCAGAGAGGTTGCTCACGGCGGACAGCGCAAAGTCAGGGCTGGTGAGCAGGCGCACCTTGGCGTAGCCATCCCCGGCTTCTGCGACTTCACCCACCAGGCCATCACCGTTGACCACGAGGTTCTGGGGGGATATCCCCGCTTCCCTGCCGCGGTTGAGAACCAGGGTGTCAAACCAGAAGTCCATGCTGCGAGTGACTACTTCCGCGGATACGTAGCTGAACGTAGTATAGGCGGGCAGCCCCAGCAGGGCGCGGAGACGACTGTTCTCCTTCTGAACCGCCTGAGCCTCCAGTAGCTGAGTGTTCCGTAGCGCCACCTCACCCTCCAGCATGCGCTGCCGCCGCAGATGGCGGCCGATGCGGAGAGCCTCCAGCACGGAGCCGAAGCCGCTCGCCACCGTCTGAGTGCCGGATGTGGCAACCCCGGCGGCAGCCCCGATCGCACCATCCACCGGCTGGCGAGCACCCGCGCAGGTGGCGGCGAGGCGGATGACCACCAAGAGCACCACCACTGTCAGCGCCCAAGCAGTCCAGCGGTTCCGGCTCGGGCCGGCGGATGAGAGCGTTCTTAACCGTTTCATCAGGTTAGATGTGCCCGGGAGGTAGATTCCCCCTCCGCGCGGCGTCTAATGGTATAACAAGCAAGGGCAAATGCAAACTTGACCCCTGGTGAGAGGCTACTGCGGTAGAATCCGGCGGAACGCGATTACACATGCTGCTGATTGAAAAAGGCGGTATCTTCATCTGGCCACTGCTGGCGGTGGCAGTATGGGCGCTGTACCTCGTCATCGAGCGCACCATCTACTACATCGCTGCGCTTCTACCGCTGCGCAGGCACCTGGCGCTAATCAAAGACTGTGAAACGCTGCCGGACGAGGGCGGGCGATCGCGGCTTCTGCGCAGCCTGCTCCAAGCAAAGGCCGAGCGGCGGCTGGCGCAGGACCTGGCGGCGCAGATGGCGGAGAAGGACCTAGAGGACGCGGAGTACGGGCTGCCCAGCCTTAGCGTAATTGCGCAGAGCGCGCCGCTGCTGGGCCTCCTGGGCACGGTGTCCGGCCTCATCACGGCCTTCATACGCATAGAAGCGCTGGCGGGTGCAGTAAACCCCTCAGACCTCGCAGGAGGCATCTGGGAGGCGCTGTTGACCACAGCCGTGGGACTGGCTATCGCCATCCCCGCCTTGATCGCACACAGCTTCTTTGCTTCGCGCCTGCAGCGGTTTGAGCGGGAGCTGCATCTGCTGCTCACGCGCATCACCGACGATTTCCGGCGTAAAGGCTGGGAGGTGGTGTAACCCGTGGCCAAGCGGTCCTCCCGCAGATACCGGCAACTGCCTCCACCGGCGATTATCGTCGCGCCGATTGTGGACATAGTCTTCATCCTGCTCATCTTCATAATGCTGGTCTCGCGCTTTCTGCAGCCGGCGGTAGAGGTGCAGCTCCCTGGCAGCTCCACAGCGGAGGCCAGGGAGCTGAGCAACATAGTCATCACGGTGGATCGGGGTGGACAACTGCTCTACCGCGGCCAGACCGTGAACGACGCCGAGCTGGCGGCTGCACTGGAGGCGGTGAACCCAGCGGAAACAGACGCAGTCCGCCTGCGGGCGGATGAGAGAGTGAATGTGAAGCGGCTGGTGGAAGTGCTGGATATAGTCCGGAACTCGCCGCTGCGGACGGTGGCGCTGGAAGTGAAGTTGAAATGAGAAGCTACCGAGCAGTATCCTTCGTGTTGTCCCTTATGCTGGTGGGCACGGCGGTCGCGCTGGTCGCCCTGCCGGCGGAGAGCACGTCGGCACGAGGAGTCCTGCTGGTGTTGGCGGCACCGGTGGAAACAACGCTGGCGGAACCCATGGTGGAGAAGCATGCACTGCCAGCAGAGATTGAGCCCGGGGAGACGCCAAGCGTTGTGGACAGACCTCCGGGTGTCATCGCCAACCCTCCGGCCACCATAAGGGAGATGGATGAAGAGGCCAACACCGGGGGAGCTCGCGGCGAAGACAGCGAGAATGCGGACGGCGCGACCGCACTGACGGGCACTGGAACCGAGCCACCTGAAGCGGAGGAAGCCAGCGAGGTGACCGTGCAGAATGCGCACAGGCTGGCTGAAGTGCTCGCAGCTTACCATGCGCGGATTGCAGCTTTGATTAGTGCCCAGAAGCACTACCCCGAGATTGCGCGAAGACTGAAACATGCTGGAACTGTGCGGTTACGCTTCCGCCTGAGTGCGGACGGGGAGCTCCTCGCCAGCTCCGTGGACAGCAGCAGCGGATATGCCGAGCTGGACGAGGCCGCTCTGAGCGCAGTGCGGAAGGTAGTGCGCTTTCCCGCGTTCCCCCACCCGCTCGGCTCGGGCGAGCGCGAATTCGTGGTGACGCTGAACTTCACGCTGAAGTGACCATGCAAGTATCCGCTGGAGAATACCTGGTGGCTTTGAGGGAGATGCTGGAGGCCGTCCGCCAACTGCCGCAGCAGCCGGGCACGATTGTGGGCATCAAGCGCAGCGGCCTGATACCGGCAGTCTTTCTGTCGGAGAAACTGAAACTGCCTATGCTGGTGGACAGCGAACTGAAACAGAGGGAAGCGCTGCCGACAACGCCCGTACTGGTAGTGGACACCACCTACTGGACGGGCAAGAGCCTGCGCAAAACGGTGGCGCGGCTCCGGCGGCTCGGGATTAGCAATGGGCAGATCTTCACGCTGGTTGCCTACCAGCGGCGCGACGCGCAGCCACAGGAAGAGAACCACCGGGCGCTGGCGCTGGTGGACACGATACCGGTGTTCTGGTACCAGCATTCGCCTCAGGATGAGTGAGACCTGTTATATTGTTAGGGCGCGGCTTCTATGGAGTGCATCCGGTTAAACTGCCTTCCCTACTCGGTCATCACGCCGACCTACAAGGCCTTTGAAGTGGACACGTTGCCCGTGGCGGCGATACCCGCGCTGGCCATGCCGCTACTGAGCCCAGAGGAGAAGGTGTTGAGACGCGCCACTCAGCTTATCAGCGACTACGATTTCGAGAGCGCAGCCGTCCTGGCGACCAAGCTGCTGCGCCAGAGCCCCAACTTCAACGAAGCTCATGTGGTCATGGCGCTGGCTGCAGCGAAGGCTAACGCGCTGGAGGGCGCCGCCCAGCACTTCGCGGCTGCCCGCAGCTATGAATCCACCAGCGGCGAGATTATCCGCAAGTTCCTGCCGTCTTTGCGCATTCTCACACGCATTAGCCGGTTTCACTTCTTCCCGGTTTACCCGGACTACTTCGGCGTCAGCCTCATGCTGGCCGCAGCCTACTGGCGGATGGGTCAGGCAGAACAATCGCTACAGGTGCTGCGCGAACTGGCGGCTGCGGTTGGCGGATGGCGGGATGAAATGCGCGTGCTGGCAGCAGAGGCGTATCTCACGCGGGAAGAATGGGATAAGGCGGAGAAGATGACGACGAAGGAAGAGGCCCAGAGCCGTGACGACCTGGACATGACCATGAATCTGTTGCGGGCGCTCGCGCAGTTCAAGCAGGGCAAATACCACCAGGCCGCCATCTCTCTGCGGCAGGATCTCAGCTATGTGCATTGGAAGAACAAGTACGTAACCACCATAGTTCAGTTTGTCTACACGCATGCGCTGGAGAAGGACGGGTTGAGCGTGCTGGCGCTGCGACAGTCGGTCTCAATGGACTTGAAGCTGGCGCTTAATCCCGAAGTCAGGAAATACGTGCGCTGGCATGAGCTCCGGCTGCGCACGGTGGTGGATCAGCTCAAGGGCGATGAGCTGTTTGCAGCGGCGGAGTTCAAGTGGCTTTCCGGAGGCAAACCTTCTCCGGAAAGTAAGCTGGCGGAGGTTGTTCCCACTGACGGCGAGGCTCACCAGGTACCGGCGGCTCAGCGTATAAGTGAGCTTTCCGGGCCAAGCCGCCTGAAGTTGCTGAATGAGATGTTCCGCCGCAGCAAGGAGAACGGGGTGGACATGGAGCTGAAACCGGAGGCGGAAACACCGATTGAGTTCGACCTTAGCCAGACCTACGACTGGTCCATATCGCAAGCCGGTGAACGCGAGACCTTCATATTTGACTTTCGCGGGATGCGGGGCGCGCCGAAGGTGCAGACCGTGGGCGAGGAGCGCCTGCGCGCAGTTGACAACGCTCTCGCCATCGGAGGCGGCCTGGTTATTCTGTTATTGCTGATGAGAGCATGTCTAGGCTGAGAACACTCGTACTGGTACTAGTGACGGCGCTGTACGCCACCGCAGCTGCCGCGCAACAAGTGGAAGAGCCCTTCCCTGGGAGCCTATTCAACTTCCCCAGCCAAGACGCGCTGCAGCAACTTGAGCTGGGCCTGCATTTGATGCATCCCGAATACATCAAGCCGTCAGCGGGCTTCGCCGCCCGGAAGTACACATACATCATTCAGGACGACAAAGGCGCGGTCCAGGGGTGGCTGCAGAGCTCCTTTGAGCCGCTGACCGACCGGGAGAGACCGCTGATCCGCTTGCGCAAGAAGTACAGTTACCCCCTGACAGCGGAATCCATGCTGATAGTAGACTGGCTGACCCTGGATCCGGTCACGCTGGATCTGAGACTTTACGACGCTGGAGACAGCGTGCCGCCCGAAAATGCGGAGCCGTCTGAGAGCTATGAGGTCTCTTACTACTACGACACCGCAACGGTGCAGCTCAAAGGCAGTGAAGTCGGCGCCGTTTACTCGCTCCGGCGGCCGCTTCCGAGTTACGATCTGGATGAACTGCTGCTGCTGCTGAGCGTCACCCGAGTGGAGGATCTTCCGGAGAAGTCCGCACTCTTGCTGACAGCGCCTTTGCAGAACCGCAACCACGCCGTGCTGGTGGAGAAACTCGGGCGGGTGGCGATATACGCCGCTGATGCCGAGCGGCACGTCTGCTTGCGGCTGCGCCTGAGCTTCTACGATTCCGTGGAGGAGTACTTCGTGGAAACCCTGCCGCCGCACCGGGTCATCAAGTTCACTACGGGGAAACTCACGTTCACCCTGCAAGACGATCTCACCGAGTTCCGGCCGGATTCGGAGGAGACGGAAAAAGAAGCTAAACTGATGGGCAAACCACTGTGATTGCCGCACTGGACATTGGCGCTACTGCAGTGAAAGCGGGGCTGGTCTCGCCGGAGTGCGAGCTTGTCGTCACGCGCGAGCGGCTGGTGCCTGCGGGACAGGACGCGAAGAAGTTCCTGGATTTCATTCTGCGGACTGTCAGATCCATGCTTGAGCACTCCGACGCCAGCGCACTCACGGCGGTGGGCGCCGGAAGCTGCGGGGTCATCCGCGAGGGGAGCATTCTCTACTCACCCAACACGGCGTGGAAGAGCCTCCCGCTGCGCGAAGCGCTGCAGGCGCGCCTGCAGGTGCCAGTGGCGGTGATGAATGATGCGGATGCCTTCGGGCTCGGAGTGTACCACTACGAACTCAAGGGAAAATACCGAGGTGTGTGCGCCCTGACACTGGGTTCGGGACTGGGCGGCAGCCTGATCGGCCCGAACGGCGCCATTGCCGGGTTTACCGGCATCTCGCCGGAGATTGGCCACATGAAGGTGCGCGCGGGCGGCCCGAAGTGTAAGTGCGGAGGCCGGGGCTGCCTGGAAGCCTATGTCGGGAAGAAAGCAATCATCACAGCTTACCGGCGGTACGGGGGGAAGGCGGACGTTGCCACGCCCCAGGACGTGTTTGACGCCTATAAGAGGGGCGACGAAGCAGCCATCAGGGCTTTTGCGAACATGGGCTTCTATCTTGGGGTGGGGATTGCCAACATCTTCAACCTGTGTGCTCCACAGGCTGTGGTGCTGGGAGGAGGAGTTTCCCGGGCAGCTCCAGCCTTTATGCCGGCATTGCGGGAATCCCTGGCTGATTCGGTGCTGAAGGGGCTCGGAGGACCGCCGCGTGTGGTCGTCTCCAAGCTGCGGCACCGAGCCAACCTTCTGGGAGCGGCGCACCAAGCCATGCGGCTGCAGGAAGCGGGCACTGTGTTAGAATAGCCTTCCGACGCTCTTTGAAGGGGTCTTGTGGCAACAGAGGCAAAAAGCAACAAAGCTGAAGAACTAACTGAAACTGCAGACGCGCTGGCGGTGGTGCTGGATGCGGCATCCGACCGCAAAGCGGCCAACACCGTCTTTCTGGATCTAACAGGCGTGGTGGACTACCTTGACGTCATGTGCATCACCTCTGGCGAGACCGAAATCCAGAACCGGGCCATCTGCGACCGTATCGTAGAACGCCTGAAGGAGTGTGATATAATCTTCGACAGCCTTCAGGGCTATCGCGATGGGAGCTGGATAGTTCTAGACTACAGCTGGCTGGTTGTGCATGTGATGCTCCCACAGATTCGCTCGTTTTACCGGCTGGAAGAGCTGTGGTCAGAGGGCAAGGTCATTGACATCTAAACGGGGCAGTGGCGCAGTTGGTAGCGCGTATCCTTGGCGTGGATAAGGTCAGGGGTTCGAATCCCCTCTGCTCCACCAAGCGGGAACTTAAGCTTCGACTCACGAGTCTAATAGACCAACTTACAGGGGTCTGCTTATGGGAATCAGATGGACATTCGGGGTCTTTGTGGTGGTGGCGGTGTTCGTGTTCGGCACCCTGGCGGCGTCGGCGCGGGTCACGCGTCCGATCACCCTGTCTTTTGACCCGGAGGAGGACGAGTACAACCGCTATATGACGGTCATCACCCTCGGAGGTGCAATCACCCGGCCCGGTGAGCTCCACGACCTGCACAACAGCTTCCGCATCCGCGCGGTCTACCGGGATATTGTGACCGCTTCGCTGCACGGCCTGAACCGGCACAACATCACCTTCTACGATTACGACGTGTTTTCCATGCCCACGCAGCGCACGCGTGAGGACCGCCGATTCCAGGACGGACGCGGCGGAGGAGGCGGTGACAACAACCGGCAGTCCTTCGCCCCACCGCCTGACGAGATGAGAGGGAATGAACTGGGACCGCCTCCCATCGGTGGAGACGTGATGCAGGGAGGCGGTGGCGGCGGTGGCGGCGGCCAGGGCGGCGGCGGCGGAGCCGGCGGTGAGGACCCGACTTTCAGTGTTGACGACATCCTCGTTACCAGCCTTACTTATGTGGAAAGCAAGAACGGCGATGTACTGGATGTGCAAGGACTGGAGCACCTGAAGGAGTACTCCCGGCGCTCCATTGTCCCTGGTGAAATCAAGGTAGATGTTGGCCACATGTTCGAGTGGAACCACTTGCTGCGACTGCCGGACTATCCGGTGTGGCGCGAGGACATGTGGTTTGCCACCATCCCGCTGAATGTCCCGGGGCTGCCCAATCCGGTGCTCTGCAAGTTCGTCTACCGGGTGCTTGGCTTTGCCCGCATCGGCATGCGCCAGGTTGCGATCATAGATACTCATGGAATCGTGGACTTCCACGAGTACTGGGAAGACGAGGATGACGTGGAGATAGTCAAGTACGAGGCGATGGGAGATTTCACGATTGCAGCGCGTTACATATTTGACTATGAGCAGGGCATGATATTCGGGGTGGAACGCCCGCCCATCTGGGACTTTGAAACTAACTACTACTACCTGGGCGAGTTTAACCGCTACGGCGACTTTGAACTGAAATACCCGGGGCTGCTGGCGAACCTCAACATGCGCTACTACACCGAGACCACGAAGAAGCCACGCACCAAGCGCGAGGAGCGCAATCCTCCGGAGCCCGAACCGGTTGACCGCAGGCATGTGGGCCTGACCTTCTTCATGCAGACTGAAGCGGAGTAAGATCTCCGTTTCTCTGGTACCGGAAGCGCCGGGGTTCCTGCCCCGGCGCTTTTTCTTACGATGCTGGAACAAAACCGCGTCCTCCGAAGTCTAATGTAATGACTTCCGAGAATTCATTGGTTTACACTGATGGGGCCCCGCAAGGGGCCCATCGGTATTAACCGCTTCTTCTCTGGTATGATTCGCCTGTGACACCCGAAATCCAGCGCCGCCGCAAACCCACTAATCAGCTTCCGCTGCACTTTGTTTACGGCATCAACCCGGTGAAGGAAGCTCTTCTGGCAGGCAAGGTCAAGCGGCTCTACACATCACCCGCCCGCTCCGAACGCCTGGAGGAGCTGCGCACACTCGCGGCAAAAGCGGCAGTGCCGGCGGGACCTCTGGAAGAAGCCAGGTGGTATGGGGCGCTGGCGCGACTGCCCCACCAGGGAGCCGCCGGCCTTATCAGGCCCTTTAGGGGGTTGACGTTGGGCGAAGCCATAGAAGCGCTGCCGCCGACAGCCGCCGCTGTTCTCCTAGACGGCGTAAACGACCCCCAGAACCTGGGAGCGGTGATACGAACGGCCGCCGCCGCAGGTGCGGCTGTCATTATGCCCAAGCATGGTGTGCCCGAGGTGAACGCGACGGTGCATAAGGTCGCCGCGGGGACAACGTTCCGCGCGCGGATTGTGCTGGGTGAGAATCTCTCTCAGGCGGTGCAGCACCTGAAACAACATGGGTTCTGGGTGGCTGCGCTATCCGCGCACGAAGGCGAGAGCGCGTTTACCTTTGAGTATCCCGAGCGAACAGCCTTCATCATCGGCAGCGAAGAACGTGGAGTGAAGCGCAAGCTCGTAGAGCACAGCGACTACCTCCTTAACATCCCAATGGCAGCGGGTGTGGAATCGCTGAATATGGGTGTGTCAGCAGCAATCACGCTGTTTCTGCACCGGGCCCACTGGGCACGGCGAAATCAGGAAGCTTGAGCGTCTTCCCGCGCGGGCTGAAGCAAGAAGCCCCCTTCCTGGCGCTTGAAGACCACCTTCTCCTCCTTTATCATCTCAAGCAAGGCGACAAAAGCGGCGATCATATGCAGCTTGTTGCGGCTGCTGGACAGCAGCTCCGACAGCAGTATCCCCTGCGGGCGCGAGCGGATACGCTGCTCCACCTCGGCGTAGACTTCCTCAATGGAGATGTCCTCGTCCATCTCGGCCAGGCGAGTTACGACCTGGCGGCGCTCCAACGCTTCTTCAAACGCCGTCATCAGGTCGTACAGCGACACGTCCTTCAGCGAATACACCAGACTCTGTTCCAGCCGGGCCGGTGCCGCGGGATACAGCAGTCGCTGCTGTTCTTCCAAGCGCCGAGATAGGTCTTCCACCACCTGCTTCAGGTTCTGGTAAGTGGCCAGGCGCCGCACCAGGTCGGCCTTCATTTCCTCACCGGTCGGCTCACCAGGCTCTGAAGCAGCCTCCTGCGGCAGCAGCAGTTTGCTCTTGATTTCCATCAGGGTGGAGGCCATCAGGAGGAAGTGGTAAGCGTTCTCCAGGGAGGAAAGCTCCGGGCTCTCCAGCGCCTCCAAGTACTGGGAGGTGATGAGGTGCAAGTCCAGGTCAAAGATATCCATGCGGTTGACCCGGATCAGGTGGAGCAGCAGGTCAATCGGGCCGGTGAAGTTGGAAAGCTGGAGGTTGTAACGTGCGGCGTTCATGCGGCGTCCGGCTCAGGAGAAGAAGCGGGAAAACGCATAAGCCATCATACCGGTGGGGTCGGCCTGCGCGATAAAAACCGCGAACTTCACACCGAAGAGGTTGGCCGTCAACCACGTCAGCCCGCCAAAGGCGGCGATGAGGAGAGTACTCAGCATACCAGTGAACAGCAGCAAGATCAGGATGATGAAGCCTATCGACTCCAGGCGCAGATACACCATCTGCTGTTTCCAGGAGAGAAACTGGGCGAGCACTTTGCTGCCATCGAGCGGAGGTATAGGGAGGAGGTTGAAGAACATCAGCACGAAGTTGATGAGGACGCCGACTGCTAGCACTCCCGCCAGCGTCGTCTCCGCCCCAGCGCCGAAACGGTACATGAAGTAGAGGAGCCCCATGCAGAGCACCATAAGCGAGAAGTTGGCGAAAGGCCCGGCAATGGAGACGGCTATCATCCCACGGCGGTAATCACGGAAGTAGTTTGGGTTTATGGGCACTGGCTTCGCCCAGCCGAAGAACGGAAGGCCCATGAAGACGATGAGAACGATAAAGATGGTGCCAATGGGGTCCAGGTGCGCCAGAGGATTCCAGGTCAGGCGGCCCGCCAGGCGAGGCGTGGGGTCGCCGTGGGCGTCCGCCATTGCTCCATGCGCGAGCTCGTGCATCACTACGCTGACAATGAGCACTACGAAGATCAGCAGCTTCAGCAGGAATCCAGTGGCCATAAGCAATGCCCGCACCGGGCAGGCGTATTATAGCGGATTAGGATGCTGCCGCCGTTGGTGCGCGGCCAAAGGGCGGAGCCGAGTCGGCCATCCCGGCGTATCCGATGGGTCTGCCCCGGCGAGGAACCTGGCATCCTGGCACCGTCCTGAACCTGCCGCCCCGGACGGGGCTGCGCGTCTATGAAGGCGCCTGGGCGTCTTCTGCCTCGTCTCCCGCGCTCTCAGCGCCCTCCTCGCTGCCGTCAGCCGACTCTTGCGGTTCGTCCTTCGGCTGAACGAACTCCTGACGCGAGAGGTTCAGCCCCTGCACAGCTGAGGCAGATATCTTGTACACCTGGTCCAGCCAGGAGTTGCGAACAAAACGGTTGGTCCCCATCTCGGGCGAGAAACTCAGAGTGATCTGCCTATCGCCAACCAGGAAGTCCAGCGAGAAGTCAGGATTCTCCAGGCCGTGTTCGTCCGCGGGCTCGTCAATCAGCTCCAGGCCCACCAGCCCGGTCATCCGCGAGATGAGCGCGACCACCGCTTCCTGCTTGACCGTCACTTCCGGCGTGTCAGCGAACTTCCAGAAGCCAGTCTCGTCAAGGTTGACCGCAAACTCGCCCTCGGGAGAGTGAATGGTAAGGGAAGTGATATCCTCCCGCTTCTCCCTAAACGGATACTTGTCGCGCCAGGCAAGGGCTTTGCGCTGCCAGAGCGTCGCCTGGGTTTTGCCGATAAGATAAGAAACCTCGCTCGCAGGCTTGCGGGCGAAGACACTGCGGTAGTCCGGCCCCGCCTTGCCCAACAGCAGTTCCAGCACCGGCTCGCCCGCCTCCTCCTCCTCGTACATGCTCACGGATATCGCCTTATCATCTGTGAGCTCATATGTTGCGTAGTCGTCCGCGCTCTGGGAAGCGATGCGGTCAGGCTTGACGCTCTGAAAGAAATCCAGGAGGTCCTTCACGTCGTCGGGGTTGGCGGGGAACAGCCGCTCCGGCATCCTCACGAACCAGCGTCCATCCTGCCTGACCAGCTCCACATTGTCTCCGGAGGGGCCCTGATGGATGCGGACGTAGTTCACGCTATCCACCTCCGCGTCCGGAAAGAGGTCCGAGACTACGGCCTCCTTCTCCGCCTCCACCGAGCGCTGCTGTAGCTTAGCGTACACCAGCATCAAGACCAGCAGCACAATGGCCGCAACCAAGAGCCCGAACTTAGTAAGATCACTCCTGCTCATGCGCCGCCTCCTTTAGCCCGCAATAGCGCAGCTTCAGTTGCCCGCGCCGCTTACGCCTAAGCATCCAGCGCGCCAGCCCGAACAGCACCACCAGGAGCGGAATGCCTACGGTCACGCCATACTTAATCAGGCTCTTCGCCGGCTCCTGAGGCTCCTCCAGCGGCTTGACCGAGGCCATCTTGGAGCGGATGCCAATGAGCGCTTCGTTGTCCAGCATCCAGTCTGCCAAGTTTTCGATGAACAACATATTCTCCGGGAACTGCTCCAGGTACCCATCCTCCATGAACCGGCTGTTGCATATCACAATGAGGTGGCCCGGTTCGGAGCTCTTTTCCAGGTGTGCTGCGGGGTCAAGCATGGAATGAACGAACTCAAGGCGTTCCTCATCGGCATAATCGCCCGGCTCCGGAGGGCCGTCAGGGAAAGCCGAGGGGAATTCGCCGGACAGCAGATAGCCCAGGACGAACTGCCCCTTCTTGGAGTCGGCCCGCAGCGCCTGCCAGTCCTGGTTTGGGTCAAGGTTGTAGGGGCTGGTGGCCGCCCAAGCGCGGCCGCTTGTCGTAATGAGCTTGGTGGCGGTCAACCCTTCGGGCACGTCCTTTTGCAGCGCCAGATAGCCGGTCCACGGCAACACGAGCGAAGTCAGCTGGGAGATGGGGGCAAACTCGGGGTTGAAGCCATCAGGCCTGATCCTGACCCACATCGGATAGGGCATCGTTACGATCATCATTCCCGACCTGAATGAAGCACGGGCGTTGCTCTCGTCCATCACCATCATCTTCTTGAGATCCAGCCCGTAGCCTTTGAAGACCTCTTCGTAGCCTGGAATGGCGGGAAAAGCCTGCATTTCCCGGCTCATCATAATTGACTCGCAGGGCGCCAGGATGGTGCCGCCTTTCAGCAAGTACTGGTCCAGCACGTACTCGGCTTCCTTGGATAGCCCCAGGGGCTGGATGAGCATCAGCGCGTCAATGTCCGCGGGCACTTCCAGTTTGTCCTCCAGCTTCACGTCCCTTATCTCAAAACGGTCGCGAAGCTGGTTCTTGAGCTGGGTGAACCGCGACTTGTTCTCGGGGTCGCTGATATCGTAGCTGCGCGAGAGATCGACGATGCCAAGCACAGGCGCCCGCTCGCGCGTCATCTTCAAGATGCGGGTGGTCAGCTCGTATTCCAGGTTGGCCGCATCTTGAACCACCGGTAAGACATCGCTCTTGTCCTTGTATCCGAGCGCCAAACCGAGGTACACGTTCTTCACTACTGCCTCGTCCTTGGCCAGCACCTGAACCTGGGTTTGGGGGATGCCCAGGTCGGAGGCGCGCTTTTCGGCATCAGGGTTGTTGGTCGGGTCGACTACCTGGTAGCGGAAATGGCCTGCGCCCCACGCCTCATATTCCGCCAGCGTGTCCTTAATTGCGTCCGCCAGGGGCATGATGTGCGATGGGATATCGTGGGAGAGGAAGAACTTGGCGGTGACGATGCCGTCAATGTTGCGCAACACTTCCTTGGTTGACCGGGAGAGTGTGTACTGCTTGTTGGACGTGAGATCAACCCGGCGGTAGAAGTGCTGGGAGACCACCGCCACCAACACGAAGATGACCAGTACCAGGACTGTCTCCAGTGAGTGCTTCTGCCAGTAAGTCTTCCGTGTCTGCATAGCTTTACACCTTGCTCGCCTGCACGGATTTGACAGTAAGGTAAAGCGGAAGCGCCGTCATCAGCAGGTAGTAGATGAAGTCGCGGGAATCGAGGACGCCTCGGGATATGCTGGTGAAATGGTTGGCCAGCCCCAGCCATTCAGCGTAGGGCGTAAGCACCGCCAGCGGGCCCTGCAAGAACAGTGTAAACAGCGGTTGACCCACAACTGTCAGCGCAGCCACTATGAGAACGCCGATAATGAAGGCAACAATCTGGTTGGTGGTCAGGGTGCTCACGAAGGTCCCGATCCCCAGTATCGCGGCACCGAGGAAGATACTGCCCAGGTAGCTGCCTACAATCACTCCCCAGTCAGGCTCGCCCAGCGCGCCCACCACTATCGCCAGCGGAGTGGTGAGAAGTATGGTAAGCACGTAAACAGTTAGGGCCGCAAAGTACTTGCCCAGCACCACCTGCCACTCCTGGAAAGGCAGGCTGAGCAGAAGCTCGCTAGAGCCGGTCTTGCGTTCCTCCGCCCACAGGCGCATGGAGATGGCCGGAATGAAGAACAGGCACATCCAGGGGATGAGCATAAAGAAACTGCGCATGGAGGATACCTTGATCAGGAAGAAGGTACGGAAGAACAGCCAGCTGGTTACGCCCAGGAAGACTACCATGAAGATGTAGGCAATCGGGCTGTCGAAGTATATCTTCAGCTCCTTCTTGTACATCACCCAGATGCGTCCCATCAGGCTTCACCCCCGCCAGTTAGGTGGAGGAAGACCTCTTCCAGCGTGGCCTCTTTGCGCGCCAACCGCCGGAGCTTGCCCTCCGCAGCGACCACAGCGTCAAACAGCTCCTCACTGCGGTCGTCCGCCTCTGAAGAAGAAATATCCAGCGCCATCCAACCATCGGGCAGGCGTTGCTCCTGAACCACCTTCATGTGCGCGGGAACGGCACTGAGCAGTCGCTGGAGCTCTCCGCGATACTCCACCCGATAAAGGCTGCTACCCTTGGCCATGGCCGCCAGCTCCTGTGGACTGCCCTCGCCCACCAGGCGGCCGTCAGTGATGATGAGGATGCGGTCGCAGGTCTTCTGCGCCTCATCCAAAATATGCGTGGAGAAGAGGATTGCCTTACTCTCGCCCAGCTTGCGCACTAGTTTGCGGATTTCCAGAATCTGCGTGGGATCGAGGCCGCTGGTGGGCTCATCCAGTATCAGCGCCGGCGGGTCGTGAATGAGCGCCTGAGCCAATCCAACGCGCTGCCGGTAACCACGGGAAAGCTCGGAGACATCCTTGAAGGCCATGTCCTTAAGCGCACAGGTCTCTATCATCTCGTCCACCCGCGCCCGGATGTCCTTTTTAGGGATGCCCCTGGCCTCTGCGGTGAAGCGCAGGAAATCCACTACGCCCATCTCCTCGTAGAGCGGCGTAGACT
>CAZXPM010000006.1:0-7881 GCA_964643155.1 uncultured Planctomycetales bacterium
AAAATAGAGTGCAGAGCACCAGCGCCAGCGCGAGAAGTGCGAACCTGGTTCTCATCTTGCACCTCCCCGCCGCAACTCAATGCGGTGCCGCAGCGAATCCCGCGCCCGCATATCCTCTTCAAGCCACGCGGGCTTCTCCGGTAGCTGGTTCGTGAGCACGCGGAAGCGCGCCTTTAGCAGGACGCCATTGCCGATGGCCCCGGGCTCAATCCTGCGCTTGGTGAGTGCAAAGGCAAGTCTTCCGCGCTCCGCGCGCTGGAAGAACACCACCTCCGGCGGCTCGCCGAGGAAACTGCCCTGGGAAACCTCTTCCAGCTCCAGGCTGCGGTCGTCGTAGCAGAGCGTGCCGGCAATCTGGTAAAGATCCAGCATGCCCTGCGCCGCGAGAGTGACCTCCAGCCTGCCTTCGCCCCCCGAGACGATGTACTCTTGAAGAAGCGATACCGTGTTGCGTTCGCTCGCGGGTGGAATGACCGGCTCCTGCACGGCAGGCCGGGTGGAAGCGTTACCGCTCTTGCCGCCGCAGGCGGTGAGCGCGAGGAGCGCTAGCAGTGCAACCAGAAAATAGAGTGTTCTCATCATCGCCGTAAACCTGATGGGGATTATCGCCTTGATTATACCTTGAGCCGCAAGGATTGCAGCTGTCGCCGGCGCATCTTAGAGGCGCCAGCTCGCCGGTCGCCAGGTATAGACCCCGGCATAGCGCTTCTTCATCGCTTGCGCGAAGTGCGGTAGTGTTTCTTCAGACAGTGCTCGCAGCCTGTCCTCAGCCACGTTGACCCATAGGATCTCGCCCGCGTCCAGGAGCACCAGTCCGGCGGTGAGGTGCATTCCCGGGTGCAATTCACGCGCCGCCAGCGTGTACAAAAGCATCTGCATTTCGTACTCTGCCGCCAGCTCCTGCGCCGACCTCCCCCGCAGACTGTCGGTTTTGAAATCCAGCACTGCCAGGGAGTTTTTCTCTCGCAGCAGCAGGTCAAAACGGCCGCGGAGGTGGATTCCTGCTGCGGCCAGCAGGAACGGAAGCTCAACTTCCACCGTATCCGCTCTCAGTGCCCGCTCCGGCAGGCCGGTGGCGCTGAAGTTGGAGATGAACCGGTGTGCCGCCGCGGAGTTCCGGTGCAGCACCGGTTCGTGCTGGGGAAAGCGCTCTGCCACCAGCTCATCCGACAGCAGCTCTTTCGTTGCCGCAGGGGATGCCAGCATCCCGGGATGCCGCAGAGCATAAGCGAGCAGGTCGTGGATGGCCGTCCCCAGTTCGGGGCCGTCTGCCGAGGAGGAGGAAGCGGCTGCGCCATGAGCTTCTCTTCCATCGCTCTCCGCAAACGCCATCACGTCGTGGACGCTAAACAGGTACCGCTGCAACCGGCATGTATCTGGGGCAGTCTCGGCTTCCGCCAGCAGGGCTTCTGCTTCGGACATCGTGCTGCCCTTACCTCCGGTCGGAGTGTGCTGCGCAATCAGCTCAGCGAGATCCGGCGTCTCGCTTTCGGTCTTTGGGGTATCGGGCTTACCGGTGTCGTGCAGCTCCACCAGCCCGGCGAACTCCGGCGCCACCACCAGCTTGCCCTCTTGCAGTTCCACCAGGGGAGCCAACAGTGCCCGCCAGGGAGCTTGTTTGTGGGGTTTTGGGATCAGCCCGAAGATGGCGATATGCTCCACCGCGCGGGTAAGCGCCACATATAGTAACCGCGCTTCTTCTTGGCTTGAGCGCTCTTTGCTGGCTTGCTTGTGGCGGCTGAGGAAAGGCTCTTCTACCCCTCTTCCGCTCAAGAACCTGTGCTGCACGCCGAGTTCGTATTTCCCCGGGTTCCGTGCACTGGGCTCTACTGTCAGAAGAGGCGAGCTGTCACCGGACCGGGTTCCCGCTTCAGCAATAATCACCGCCGGGATGGTCAGCCCCTTGGCTTTGTGTACGGTCATCAGGCGAACACTGTCCGGGCCTTCTAGCCACATTTCTCCGATGTTCTGCCGCTGGTATTCGGTTTCCGCCAGCACTTCCACCAGTTCTGCCACCCCTGAGATACCTCGGGAGCTGACGCCCAGTGCGAAGTCAAGCAGCTTGTCCAGATTCCACAGCGACCGCTCGGGCGCGCCCCGCGCCATCAGCTTTTCGCGCAGGCGCAGCCCTGATGTTACTGACTCCACAACCTCGGCGGGCGTGAGCAACTCTATCTCTGCCGCCAACATGTTTCGCCACTCCAACCACTCCGCCACTGCCGCGGCGTCCTCCGCGGAGGTGAAGGCGGCGCCGTCCCTCAGTGCCCGGACAAACGGTTTCTCCCGGCGGCCGCGGGAGGGCGCGGGTGCCGCCGCCGCCAGCTCGGCGATCCCGGTGGACGACAGTCCCACCAGGTCGCTGCGCAGAGCTTCCGCCAGCAACCAGTCGTTCTCCGGCATCAGCAGCGTGCGCAGCATCCCTAGCACCGCCGCTATCTCCGGCGTTTCCAGGAAGCCGGTGCTGGTTTCGCTGACAAAGGGGACGCCCGCTCGCGCCAGTGCCGCCTCGTAGTGACGAAGCGGCTCGTTCTTGCGGAACAGGATGGCGAAGTCGCTGTATCCCAGCGGGGCGTCCTCGCGCCGGTTGCTGGTGTGCCGGAAGCGCTCTTCCTCCACGGCCTGCTTGATGTAGGCCGCCACCTTCGCAGCCATCAGCGGCTTGCTCTCCTCAGTCCTGAGCAGCTTCTCATCGTCGCCTACTGGCGCAGGGAACACCGCCACGCACGGCCGCCGCTGCCCGCGGAAGCCGAACTCCGGCATCCTTGCTGCGGCGGGCACCAGGTTGTCGTATTCAAATCCCAGCGCATCGCCCCAGCGCCCGCAGAGAGCGTTTACCAGTTCCAGTATCTCCGGCCGCGAACGGTAGTTATGCGTGAGCTTCTCCACCCGCCCGGTTTCGGCGAACTCCCTGCGCCGCAGGCGGATGGTCTCCGGCTCGGCGTAGCGCCAGCCGTAAACCGACTGCTTGGGGTCGCCTACGTACCGCAGCGCCCGCTTCTCCGCCATCAGTTCAATGATAGCCACCTGCAGCGGGTTGGTGTCCTGGAACTCGTCCACAAACACGCCGGTGAAACGCCGCCGGTATTCCGCGCGCAGTTCTGCGTCCTCCTGCAGAGCCCGCAGCAAGGTGAGCTGCAGATCCTCAAAGTCCATCACGCCGGCAGCGTGTTTCTGGGAGTTCAACCGCGCGTCCAGCTCAGCCAGGATGCTGATTACCTCGTCCCGCAAAGGCCTGGCCGCGATGGCTGCGAGAGCCTGCATGGCAAGGTCGTAGCTCCCCGGACTGCCCTTTTCCCCTTTGAAGGCGGCAAAGGCCTGCTTGACCATGCCGCGGGTGTTGAGCTTACAGGCGGCGCTTATCTCCTGCAACGCCCGGGCAGTGCCCTCTGTCGGTTCCAGTCTGCGCAGCAGAGAGCGGTTCCCCTCGATGATACCCCGCACTTGCGCCAGCGCTTTGCGGGTGTAGTCAGTCCCTGCATCCTCCGGTGTCAGCGCTGATATCCGAGCGAGGTCAGCCGCCACCTGCTCGCGCGCTTCGTCCCATGAGATTTCAGCGGTCTCAAAGAGCTCTGTGTTCAGCTCCGTCACCCCGCGCGAGCGCAGCTTCCTGTACAGATCCAGGAGCGCGCCCTCCAGCGAAGTGCCTTGGCCAATGCCGAAGTATGAGTTGAACGGCAGGTTCTCCGCCAGCAGCTCAAAGGGCTTGCCGCCCCGGCGGTGGCGGTCGCGCAAAACCCCGAGCAGCACGCTGCGCGCTATCTGCCCCGCCCGCGGCTCGTCCAGCACCTCAAGCGCCGGGTTCAATCCCAGCTCCGCCGCGTGCCGAGCAAGCTCGGTGCGGCAGAAGCTGTGAATGGTGCTGATGTTCAACTCCTCCGCCAGCGGCAGCGCCCCCAGCCCCAGCTCCCTCAGCAACTTGTGTTGAATGCGGGAGCGCATCTCGTTGGCCGCGTTTTCGGTGAAGGTGATGGCTACGAGCCGATGAGCGTCGTGGTATCCGGCTTCTCTCAGCGCCGCGAAGAACTCCTCGGTCAGCCAGTAGGTCTTGCCGGTGCCGGCGCTGGCGACACAGATAACCGGCACGGCGCCGTGCTGCGTTCCGCTCGCGCTCATTCCAGCTTCTCCTTTGCCAACTGGAATACCGGCTCGGGGAACTCCGCTTCCACTTCGTTCGGCATCGGCTCGCCGAATAGGTCGCGGCGGCACAGCCTGTAGGCCTCGCACCTCATACAGTCCGCGCACTGGGAATGTGGCGCCCGCAGGAAGCGCCGGGCGCGGATCCCGGATATGCTCCGGGCGATGGAATCAATAACCTCCAGCCTTGCCTCTTCCAGCGAGGTTCCTTCCTTCGCTTCCAGCATCACCTCCAGGTTGTCCGGAAGCAGGTGATAGCTGAAGCGTGGCCACTCTCCGCCGCCTTCGGCAATCGCCGCGGCCAACAGTGGATAGACATGCGGGGCAGCCGCAACCCCGAATCCGGCCTGTCCTCCTTCACTGTTGTTGCCTTTGAAGCTACTCCATGGGCTAGTCTTGTAGTCAGTGAGGGCCAGCGTGCCATTCCGCAGCTTGTCTGCCCGGTCAACGAAGCCATGCAGCGTACACTCGCACCCGGCAGCATCGGCGAAGCCAGCGCGTAGCTCCTCCTCGGTCGTCAGCACCGTCGTTCCGTCCGCAGCCAACCTGGCATGCGCGTTCTCGTAGGCCTTGCGCAGAGGGTAGTTCCAGACGCGGCAGTTCCGCTCCAGCTCCAGCGGGAAGTCCTCCGGCGCGCATAAGGCCGCATAACCGGCGAGCTGGCGGCGGAAGAGTTGGTTGATGTCCGCCTTCTGGGGGAAACCAGCGAATGCCTCTTGCAGCGCCAGATGCGCGGCGTTTCCCACCATCAGCGGAGTAATCCCTTCCTGCATCGACTGCGGCGGGCCGCCAGGTTTCACCAGGTTGAGCGCGAAGTAGAGGTAAGGGCACTTGCGATAGGCAGTCAGGGCGCTCGGGCTAAACGAGTGGGGTAGAAGTGATTCGGGAACCGCAACAGGCTCATCTGTCGGCTCACCTTCTAATCCACCACGCGAGAACAGCTTCGCCCTCTCGTCGCCGTCAACCATCTCCAGCACAACCGCCGCGGTTGTCTGGCTGACTGGCTTGCGTCCGCCGTATCGCAGTACTCCGGCGCAGTGGCGCAGGAGCGCCCGGCGGCCAGGGAAGGAGGATTCGCGGGCGGGGAGTTCTGTGCCCCCCAGCCTGCGGACCGCTGGCGCCAGGAGTGCGAGAAAGGGTGACGGCGCAAGGTCATTGCCCCCCATCTCACGCCTGGGACAGGTGACGATGGTCAGTCTGGTGGAGCGCGTAAGCGCCGAAAGGAACAGGCTCTCCTCAAAGGCGAAGTGCTCCTCGGGGCTGCGCAGCCGCACGTCTGCAAGGGCTGGCAGCGTTCGTAGAGCCTTTTCCTCGCCGCTCAGGTCTTCCCGGCCCCGGGGCCAATGCCGGCGGTCGCACTGCGGGACGAAGCAAACTTGCTTCTGCCACTGCCGCGCCGCCAGCGCATCAACCAGATAGACACCTCCGGTACCCAGCTCGCACCTTGAGTTCGCTGCCCCGGCGTACAGGCAGGTTTCCGCCAGCAGCCCTGGAAGCTCTTCGGCACCCATCTCCTCAGCCGTCAGTGAGGCGGTCGCTTCCAGGATGCTCTCCAGCGCTGCTCGCTCGCTCTCCAGTTCAACCGCCCCCGGTGCAGAAGCGCCCAGGTGCGGCTTCAAACCGGCGATGAAATCGCGTCCCAGGGCGGCGAGCAGGTTGCGCATCCATTCTGCGCTCCGTTTGTCCGCAGGGGCGATGTTCCTGAGCTGATCCAGGAGGCTGGCAAAGGCCTGGGCGTCATGCTGGCGCGCGAATGCGGCCATCCCCTCGGCGTCGAGGAAGAGGCCGGTCCAGTGCAGGTGAGCGAACAACGCGTGGCTGGGTGCCAGCAACGCGGGAATGCTCGCGTGCACCAGCCGCAGCAGCGCTTCGTGGGTGGGGGCTGCGGCGAGGGCGAAACACGCCGAGAGGAACTTCCCAACCCGCGACGGCTCGTCCGCACGCGTCAGGTCTATGAGGGGCAAACCCGCTTCGCGAAAGCAGTGACGCAGCATCGCCATGAACCGTGCATCCGCGTCGCGGAGGACTACGACGAATTCGTCAAGCGGCAGGCCTTCCTTGCGGTGCAGCGCGAGCACCCGTTCGGCGATGAACTGCGCTTCCTTCAGCGAAGTCGGCAATTGGTGCAGCTCAATGCCAGCAGTCTGGAGCGCAGCGGTCTCCGAGGCAACAGCACCTCCATCCGCCTTGACCGCGGCCATCGCCTCCAACAGCCTCACTGCGGTGGTAGGCGGCTTTGGCAGCCTGGTTTCCTCCAGCCCGAACTTCGCCAGCGCCCGCGCCAGCTCCTCCGCCTGCGTGCTGCCGGGCAGGACGGGCGCGGTAATGAAGAAGGCGCGCGCGCTGCTGGCGAGGGCTGCGAGCGCGGCCTCGTGCAGCGGGTGCAGGTCGTAGAATCCGTCGACCAGTATCAACTCCGGCAGCAGCTCCCCGCACCGTCCTTGCCGCAACGCCAGCACCGCCAATTCCTGCGCCAGCAAGCCATCGTAGCGCTGCGCTGACTTCATCGCCTCCAGGTATCTAACGGCGAGCTTCAGCGCAACCGCTCTGCGCCCCGGCAGCGTGGGAGCGGCGTCTCGGTCAAGGAGCCGCAGATACAGCCCGGCGTTCCGTAACGCCTCAATCATGTGCTTCATTCGCTGACAGGTGGCAAGCGTTAGCGGAAGCTGCGCCTCTCCCGCCTCGTTCAGCGCCCGAATCATCCTCCGGATTGCCAGCAGTTCTTCCAGGCTGGTCATCCGCCGGCCCGTGAGCAGTCCGGCCGCCTCAGCCAGTCCGCGCAGGAACTCCGCCAACGTCACCACCTCGGTTTCACGCAAAGCGCGGCACTCGCCCCTCTTTATGATGACCGTCCGCAGATAATCGCGGTGGGACGAGTCCGGCACAATCATGACGCGCCGCTCATCTGGCCTTTCCTTTAGCGAATCCAGGAACAGCTCAATCAAGCGGGAGGTCTTGCCTGAGTGCGGCAGGCCGGTGACGATTGCTTTCCCCGCAGAGGCGTCCATTTCGTGGTGCTATAATCTTAGCATCTGCAGGTGTTCCCTGGTGGTATCAAGTGGCGGAATACGACTTCAAACGCATTGAAGAACACTGGCAGCGCGAGTGGGCTGCTGCCGACGCGTTCGCCGCGAAGACACCGCACAGCCGGGAGAATAAGGCCTATGTTCTGGTAATGTTCCCTTATCCGTCGGGCGAGCTGCACATGGGCCACCTGCGCAACTACACCATCGGTGATGTTGTCGCGCGCTACCGCCGCCTGCAGGGCTACAACGTCCTCAACCCTATGGGCTGGGACGCCTTCGGTCTGCCCGCGGAGCAGTCCGCCATTGACCAGGGAATCCACCCGCGCACACTGACGGAGAAGGCCATCGCCAACTACCGGCGGCAGCTTATGAGCGCGGGCATCAGCTACGATTGGAACCGCGAAGTGGACACGAGCTCGCCGGAGTACTACCGCTGGACGCAGTGGATTTTCCTCAAGCTTCACGAGATGGGGCTGGTGTACAAGAAGCTCGCGCCGGTTAACTGGTGCCCCAACCACGGAGTGCTGGCCAACGAAGAGGCCGCCGACGGCACCTGCTGGCGCTGTGACGCACCCGTGATACGGCGCAACCTTTCACAGTGGTTCGTGCGCACCACCGAGTTCGCCGAGGAGCTGCTGGCCGGGCTGGAGGAACTGAAGGGGTGGCCGGAGAACTTCAAGGCTATGCAGCGCAACTGGATTGGCCGCACTTCGGGCACTTG
>CAZXPM010000006.1:7891-9077 GCA_964643155.1 uncultured Planctomycetales bacterium
GGCCGCAGCGAGGGCACGCGCATCACCTTTGAGATCCCCGCGCTGGGGGAGAAGGTAGAGGTCTTTACGACGCGCGCCGACACGCTTTTCGGCGTCACCTTCGTGAGCATAGCACCGGAGCACCCGCTGGCTGGGCGGCTGGCGGAGGCAGGCGGGACTACCGCTGCGCTTAAGGCCTTCCGCGAGCAAGTAGCGAAACAGACGACCATTGAGCGCTCGGCTGACGAGCGTGACAAGGAAGGCCTCAACCTCGGCGTGACGGCGAAACACCCGCTCACCGGCGCCGAAGTCGCCATTTTTGCCGCAGATTATGTCCTGATGGAATACGGTACCGGCATTGTCATGGGCGTCCCCGCCCACGATACACGCGACTTCGCCTTCGCCCGCAAGTACGGTATTCCCATCGTCCGTGTAATCAACAACCCGGACGGCACGGAGTCGGAGCTTCCTTTCACCGGCTACGGCGTCATGGTCAACTCCGGCGGATATGACGGCATGGCCAGCCGCGACGGCATCCGGCGGCTCAACGCGGAGCTCTCTGCCCACGGCAAAGGCGGCGGCACCATCCAGTACAAGCTGCGCGATTGGCTGGTTTCGCGCCAGCGCTACTGGGGCGTACCCATCCCGATGGTGAACTGCGAGAAGTGCGGCCACGTGCCCGTGCCCTACGATGAGCTTCCAGTGCTGCTGCCGGAGGAAGTGGAGTTCAGCGGCGAAACCGACGCGCGGCTGGCCACCAACCGCGATTTCATTGAGACCAAGTGCCCGAAGTGCGGCGGCCCGGCGGAGCGCGAGGCGGACACGATGTCAACTTTCGTTTGCAGCTCCTGGTACTACCTGCGCTACACCGACCCGCACAATGACTCGGCGCCGTTTGACCCCGACGTCTGCAATGCGTGGATGCCGGTGGACAACTACATCGGCGGCAAGGAGCATGTGGTCGGCCACATGCTCTACTCACGCTTCATCTGCCATTCGCTGCACCGAGCCGGGCTCATTAACTTCACCGAGCCGTTCCTGCGCTACTTTTCACAGGGCATCCTTTACAAGGACGGCGCCAAGATGAGCAAGAGCCGGGGGAACGTTGTGAGCATAGACCACTTCCTGGAGCGCTATGGCGCTGACACCGGCCGCATGATCAGCCTCTTCTGGGGGCCGCCGGAGCGCGACGTGGAATGGCAGGAAG
>CAZXPM010000006.1:9087-27447 GCA_964643155.1 uncultured Planctomycetales bacterium
GTTTCCGCTTCCTCAAGCGCCTGCACGCGTTCTACACCGAGGTCTGGCCGCAGGTCGCCGGCGCGGGCGCTCCCAACAACGCCGACGAGAGCCCGGAGGCGAAGGCCATTCTGCAGGCGCGCCATAAGGCGGTCAGAGACATCACCGAGAGCATGGACGCCTGGCGGCTCAATACCGTAGTCAGCTCGCTGATGGTATTCCTCAACCAGCTCACGGAGGCCTGGGAGGGGATGGACGCCTCCCGGCGGGCTGACGGTAACCTCCGTGCGCTCATGGCCGATGCGCTGCTCGCGTTCGCCGTGATGCTATCGCCCGTCGCTCCGCATGTCGCCGAGGAACTGTGGCATTTCTCCGGCCAGCAGGGCTTTGTGATGCACTCGCGGTGGCCGGCTTACGATGAGAGGCACCTCGCGCTGGACGAGGTGGAGTATGGCATCAGCGTTAACGGCAAGCCGCGCAGCCGCATAACCGTGCCGGTGGACACACCGGACGAGGAAGTCCAGGCACGCGCGCTGGCCGATGGGAAGATACTCCCGCATCTGGAAGGCAAGCAGGTCGTGAAGGTCATCGTGATCCGCGGCCGTCTGGTGAATATCGTTGTCAAGTAGTCTGGGGGACTCCGATGAGCATGCAGGAGAAGGTCATCGCCTTCGCTGCAGGCGCGATTCTTCTGACTTCGGTCGTGCTGGGATACGCCGCCCTGTTCGCGCAGCCCAAGCTGGGCAAGCCCATCACCGCGCTGCCGGGCGTTGCGGCGGATGAGGCGACCGGGGAGCTGTCCATTGTGCTGCCCGACCCAGCGGCCGACCCCGCCCCTGCCCCCAAAGAACAACCACCGCCCGCTGCGGTCTTCCCGCTGGACTTGAACCTGGCCACGGTGCACGAACTCACGCTGCTGCCGGGCATCGGGCCGGTACTGGCGCAGCGCATCATTGACTACCGCAAGGCGATGGGGCGCTTTGATAGCGTCAGCCAGCTGCTGGAGGTGAAGGGCATAGGCCCCAAGAAGTTCGCTGAGATCAAGGACCTGGTGACCGTGGGTGAGTGAGCTGCTGCAGGAAACCGGGGCAGGCGTAGTCTTGAGGGTCAAGGTCTCTCCAGGGGCGAAGCGCAACCTGGTCAAGGGTGTGGACGCAGGCGCGCTGAAGGTCGCGGTAACCGCGCCGCCGGAGAAGGGTCAAGCCAACGAAGCCGTGGTGAAGCTGCTGGCGGGTTACTTCGGCCTGCCGCGCCGCGAGGTGGTCATTCTGCGCGGGCATACCTCGCGCAGTAAATCGGTGATGCTTGCGGGAGCGTCCATTGGAGAAGTGAAAGCGAAGCTCGGCCTGCTGCTCTGAGGCTATTCGCCCTTCTTCTTCCTCGCGCGCACCGGCTTGGCCATCGTCCGCAGCGCGCGCATGGTAACCTTCATCTTGGTCTTGTTGCCGTTTTCGTCCAGCACTGTGACCGTGCGCAGGTTCGGCAGCCAGCGCCGCTTGGTGCGCCGCTGCGAGTGGGAGACATTGTGTCCCACCATCGGTTTCTTGCCGGTTATCTCACACTTTTTCGCCATGTCCGCCTGCCCGCGGGCCCAGGCCCGCTGAAGGGCGGATGAGGATAGCACAGGGGTTACCCCCTGTCAACCAAAACACGCTGCTACAATGGCGCGCATGGCCAAGACGATTGGACTGGCGCACGGCAGCGGCGGAACCAAGACCCGCGAGTTCGTGGAGGTGTTTCGCCGGCGGCTGGGCAACGTGGTGCTGGACGCGCTGGACGACTCCGCGGACCTCACTCCGGGCGCGCTGGGGCTGGAGGCCGGCGGCCGCGTGGCCTTCACCACCGACTCGTTCACGGTGACGCCGCTGTTCTTCCCCGGCGGCGACATCGGCAAGCTCGCGGTCAACGGCACAGTGAACGACCTCGCCTGCCTAGGCGCCATACCGCGCTTCCTTTCTCTGGGCGTCATAGTTGAGGAGGGCTTCGCTTTCGCGGAGCTGGAGCGCATCGTGGAGAGCATCGCTCAGGCTGCCGAAAGAGCAGGGGTGCAGGTCGCCTGCGGCGACACCAAGGTGGTGGGCCACGGCCAGGCCGACGGAGTGTTCATCAACACGAGCGGACTCGGCGCTATCCCCGCCGGAGTTCAGCTGGGTGCGCACCGGGCGCAGCCGGGCGACAGCATCATCGTTACCGGGCCTCTGGGCGAACATGCCATCACCATCGCGATTGCCCGCGATAAGCTGCCGCTTACCACCGACCTGCAGAGCGACTGCGCGCCGCTCACGGGGGTGGTGCAAGCGGCGCTGGCGGCGGCTGGAGACAGGCTGCATACTGCGCGCGACCTCACGCGCGGCGGCCTGGCGGCGGCGGTGTGCGAAATCGCTGAAAGCAGCGGGGTGCGGGTGCTGCTGGAAGAAAACGCGCTGCCGGTGAACGACGCGGTGCAGGGCGCCTGCCGGATACTTGGCTTTGAGGTGCTGCATCTTGCCAACGAGGGCAAGCTGGCGCTGTTCGTGGCACCGGACGCCACGGACGCAGTGCTGGATGCTATCCGCCAGGAGCCGGAGAGCCGGGAGGCCGCTATCGTTGGCCGCGTGCTGGCGCAGGACGACTACTCCCGGTTTGACCTGGATGCATCGCGTCCACGGCCGCTCGCGGTGATGCGCACGGACATCGGCGGCGTGCGCGCGGTGGAGCCGCCATCAGGCGAACTACTCCCGCGCATCTGCTAACATTGACGTGATGAAGGCTAATGCAGGGCTTCCTTCCGACCCGCTCCTCGCGGCGGTGGTCAGCTTCGAGCCATTGTGGGACGTGATCGGTGGGATTTCCCATCCTGACGAGATCCATTTCTACCTGCTCTTTTCCGGCGGGCCCGACTCACTGGCGCTGGCACTGGCGCTGGAACGCTTCGCGGCGCTGGCCGCGGAAGCGCCGGGCAAGGCGATAGAGGAGATGCTGGCGCCGAGCCTGCCGCCCGCAGCGATGAAGACTGCGCGCCGGTTCTTCAGCCGGAAGCGCGCAGTCATGCTGACGCTGCTGCATCTGAACCACCGGCTGCGGCCCGGCGCGGATGAGGAGCAGGCGTGGGTGGAGTCCTTCGCCGGCAGGCGCAAGCTCAACTGCATCTGCCGGGCGCTGGACGTGGGGAAGTATGCCGCATCGCATGGGCTGAGCGTGGAGGAGGCCGGGCGGGTGCTGCGTTACCAGTTGCTCCAGGAGCACTTGCGGCGGGAGGAGCACAGCGTGGGTTTCACCGCGCACACGCTCAATGACAATGCGGAAAGCGTGCTGTATTCGCTGGCGCAGCGCACCGGCATTTCGGGACTGATGGGTATCGCGCCGTCGCTGCACGGGCGCATCCTCCGCCCGTTGCTGGGTGTCCGCAAGGACGAGATCTTGCGCGACCTGAAGCGGCGGCGCCAGGACTTCCTGCTGGATGAGACTAACCTGGTGCCAGACCGGCCGCGCACTTTCCTGCGCCACGAGGTC
The DNA here is from genome assembly GCA_964643155.1 of uncultured Planctomycetales bacterium. GTDB lineage: Bacteria > 4484-113 > 4484-113 > 4484-113 > 4484-113 > CAZKNJ01. The sequence continues at coordinate 12,559 of CAZXPM010000006.1, forward strand.
ATCCCGCGGCTGGAGGAGCTGAACCCGAAGTTCCTGGAGAACGTACTGGCTACTTGCGAAAACGTGCAGAGCTACGAGGGGCTGTTCCGCTGGGCGCTGAAAGCCGTTTCGGAGATTGCGCAGGCGGAAGACGCGCGCTGGCATGCGATGCTGCCGCTGCCGTTGCTTCCTGGCTGCCAGTGGCACGCCTTCGCGCCTGCAAGCTGGGGGGACGACATCGGCGAGAGCCTGACGGTGATTTTCCACCACCTGTTGCGCGGTTTCGGCGCGCCGCTGGACTGGGGCGAGAGCGTCCGGCTGGCTGCATGCGTGCGGGCGCTAGAGCCTGCGCGCTTCAGTCCCGGAAGTAAGGCCGCGCTGGAGTACCTGCCCGAGTCCGGCTGGCTGCTCATTGTGCGCGGCGCGAAGCCATCTGAGCAGGCCATCGGCGAAGGTGTGACTCGAGCCGGCAATGGCCTGGTGAAGCTGGATAGGCTGGACGCCACCGGTATAAAGAAGGAGCTGGACACGCTGCACTCCGCCGAGCCTAAGTTCGCTTTCGTCCCTTCGCCGAACTTGAGTGCCCCCAAAGCGCTGTTTACGGCAGTACTGGCGGCGGACGTCAGTTTGCCGCTCAAACTACGGTCGGCGAAACGCGGTGACCGGATGCGGCTCCCGGGCGGCGAGGGCACTGCCAAGCTCTCCGACTTGTTCACCAACGCCAAGGTTCCTCGTGCGCTCAGAGGGGGCTGGATGGTGTTCACCGACGCAGGGGGACAAGTTCTGTGGCTGCCTGGGATCGCCCGCAGCGGGGCCGGTATGGTACCACAGGGAGCGAAAGAAGGCTGGCTTCTGACTTATCTGCCATCAGGGAAGGAGTGAGTTTTGGACGCAAACACGCGCTTTGTCTATCGTGCATTAGTGCTCAATGAGTTGAGGCTGCTTACCGGCTCTGAGCCCCAGGAAAGAGATTGTCTGGCCTTTGCCTCCGCCGGTGACGGCTCGGCAGTGCTTGCCGTTCTGGATGGGACAGCGAGCTTGGAGAAGCTGCTGGCTTTTGTCCGTGGCTTCATCGACGCGGGCGGTCAGTTCGCCCACGTGATCGTCCCGAACCCACCACCGGAGGAAGTGCACGAGTACTTTTACGTCTATGAGTTTGCTGAAACCATCTGCGAAGTATCAGTGCTGGCCAAGGCGACGAAGGTCAAGGCTGCAACCGGAGTAGCGGTTGCGCCCGCGCAGAAACTGCCGGACGCGCTGGCGTCGGGCCTGGCGGATTCGATGGCCTGCGGTAGCGGAGACGCGAAGCGGCTTCTGGCCGGGAGCACCGACGCCCTCACTACTCTTGAAGCAACCAAGGACGGTGAAGCTGTGGGAGCATCCGCAGTGTTCTGCGCGGATGTGGAATGCAGGCTGGCAGGGCTGTTCACCTTACCGGATGTGCGCGGTCAGGGTGTCGGACGCGCGCTCCTTGGCCGCTTCCTGGATACCGCCCAGGAGCGCGGGTCGCTGCTGGTGACTTCGGTCTATCCGCCGGAGACTGAGTTCAAGTTCTACCTGGCCAGGCACGGCTTCAGCGATGTGCTGCAGTGGCGGATGTACACTCCGCCGGCGCCTGATTTCCGCGAAGGTCTGTAGCGGGCTATAATCGGACGCGTGCAACGCCTGCGCGATTTCCTCGGCCTCATCCGCTTTGAGCACACGGTGTTCGCGCTGCCATTCGCGCTGGTTGCTGCCATCTTTGCTCAGCGCTGGGTGAATCTGGAGCTTGCCCTTACCGGTGATCTCCCCCTGTTCGCTCCGTCCAGCAAGTGGGACGCCCTGCTCCACGGCACCGTCCCGCTGCAGCCCGGCGCGGCGGGCGTTTTCCCCAGCCTTTACGACCTCGGGTTCATCCTTGTGGCCATGGTCTCCGGACGCACGCTGGCGATGCTGGCCAACCGCATCGTTGACGCTGCCCTTGACGCCCGCAATCCCCGGACGGCCTCACGCCACATCCCGCAGGGCATAGTGTCGCCGCGCCAGGCTGGGGTCTGGGCGGTCGTGTCCGGGGTTGTGTTCCTGTTGTCGGCGCTGGCGTTGAATCTGTGGTGCTTCCTGCTCGCGCCGCTGGCGGCGGTCTGGCTCACCTTCTACCCTTACGCCAAGCGCTACACGCCCTACGCGCATTACGTGCTGGGGGGGGCGCAGGCAATTGCGCCGCTGGGCGTGTTTCTGGCGATAACCGCCACCCTTGAGTGGGAGGCACTTCCGCTGGCGCTGGCGGTGGGGCTGTGGGTGGGCAGCTTTGATATCTACTATGCGCTGCAAGATGTGGAGTTTGACCGCGCCGAGGGCCTGCATTCGCTGCCCGCCGATTTCGGGGAGAAACCCGCGATGCTCGCCGCGCTCATGGGGCATATCGCCACCGGCGCACTGCTGCTCTGGACGTGCTACATCTTCCATGCGGGAACCGCGCTAGCCGCCGCGACTGTTGCCTTCTCGCTCGTGCTCGTTGCAGAACACGTGCTCGTGCAGGCGCGGCGCGACCTCATCGGCGTCGCGTTCTTTACGCTGAACGGGGTCATCTCCGTTGCCTATGCGCTGGTGCTGGCAACAGCCGTAATGGCCGCCTAGAACTTGCCCAGAACCGCGCGGGCGATGACGATGCGCTGGACTTCGCTTGTCCCTTCGCCGATCTCGCAGAGCTTCATGTCCCGGTAGTAGCGTTCCACCGGATAGTCCACAGTGTATCCGTAGCCGCCGTGAATCTGGATGGCCAGGTCGGTGACGAAGTTGGCGACTTCGCTGGCGTACAGCTTGGCCATCGCGCTTTCCTTCGTGACCCGCTCGCCCTTATCCAGCTTGCGGGCGGCATTGTAGACCAGGTGCCTCGCCGCCTCCATTTGCGTGGCCATGTCGGCGATGTAACCCTGGATGGTCTGCATCTTGCCGATGGGCTTGCCAAAGGCCTTCCGCTGTTTGGCGTAGGAGACCGCTGCCTCCAGCGCGGCCTGGGCGATGCCGAGCGCCATGACACCGATGACGATGCGACCTTCATCCAACGTCTCCATGAAGTGCTTGAAGCCGTCGCCCTCCCGGCCCATCAGGTTCTCCTTGGGAACTCTGCAGCGGTCAAAGAAGAGCTGGCTGGTGCGGCTGCCCCGCAAGCCGAGTTTATCCTCGTCCTTGCCGGGTTTGAAGCCCTCAAAGCCCTTCTCAATGATGAAGCTGGAGATGCCGTAGCTGCTGGGCTGACTCGGGTCGGTTTTGGCGGTAATGACCAACACGTCAGCCACGCTGCCGTTAGTGCAGAACATCTTGTCGCCGCTGATGAGCCAGTAATCGCCGTCCAGCTTGGCCAGAGTCTTGGTAGCGCCGGCGTCGCTGCCGGCCTCCGCTTCGGTCAGGCCGAAGGCGCCAATCCACTCGCCGCTGCACAGCTTCGGCAGGTATTTCTGCCGCTGCTCCTCCGAGGCGAAACGGTAGATGGGGTATGCGCACAGGCTGGTGTGCGCCGCCAGCGTGATGGCGGTGGTGCCGCAAGCGCGGGCCACTTCTTCCATGATGATGATGAAGCTGGTGACGTCCATCCCGGCGCCGCCGTAATCTTCGGGGATGTGCGCGCCGAGGAAGCCGAGCTCGCCCATCATCTTGAACGTCTCCAGCGGGAAGAGGTGCTTCTCGTCCAGCTCCGCCGCACGGGGCTTCAGTTCGTTTTCGGCAAACTCCCGTATGTTCCCGCGCAGTAACTGATGTTCTTCTGTGAAGTAATCCATTGCCGGCCCCTTATAGTGGTTCCAGAGATTATAGGCAATGTTGCTGAATCCGCAAAGACCCGCCCCGATGATATAATCGGCAGTGTAAGGGGAACCATATGACTAAACTGCAGTTGGCAATCAGCGTTTCCGTTCTTGCGGTCGCTTTAGCGTCAGGCTCTGTTCTTGCCCAGGACAGCCAGCAGGGAGGCAATACCCAGGCCTACATTGCCTACAACATCACAGAGCTGGGCGTGGTGGAAGTGCTGGAGAACTGGAAAGGGATGAAGATGGAGAAGGGGACCTATCCCTATTTCTCCGCCACCCGCGAAAGCGGCATCATCCCGGTGCGCGTAGAGGATTACTCCTTTGCGGTGAGCTTTGCCACCCGCTCTTACCTCAAGCGCGAGGAAGGACGGGTGTATTTCGTGACACCGGACTTCTACTACGCGGACAGCCCGCTAGACGTGCACATCACTTTGCATATTCCGAGCAATCTGGAGTTCGTCAGCGCGAACGTGGAGCCGGAATCGGTTGAGAATGGCACGATCAAGTGGGAGATCCCTGGAGCTGTGCATATGTTCGTGCGCGCTGAGTTCATGCAGAGCAGCCCCTTTGCGCCGCCGGCCTATCCTACAGGTGAGCTCTTCCAGGTTGATCCGGCGACGCTGCCGGAGCTTGGAGCTGATGACATCCCGCTGTCGCCGGATGAGGCGCTCAAGGAACTGGAGACCATCATCAAGATGATGCAGGCGCAGGAGGATGTGGACCCCGACATGGTGAGGGTACTGCGCCGTTCGCTCTCTAAGTTCTATTACCTGTTTGCGGTTTACGGCTTGGTGCACGAATACCAGCCACCAGCCGACGAAGAACGAGAAGAGTAGGCCGGACGGTTCCGGCCGCGAAAAGGAGTTGAGGCGAAATGCGGCGAAGCTGCGCAAAACTCGCTGCGCTAGCGCTGGCAGTGTGCTTTCTGCTGGCCGCGCTAACAGGCTGTAACGGCATGGCGGCTTCCATCTGGCTCGGCAGAGATTCCCACCGTTCCTATCAGACATACAGCTACTACTATTCGGCTCCATACGCCTTCATTGAGGGTCACAGGCTCTATGTCTACTGGGATTTCCACCGAAGCTATGTACGCTACTGGGGAGACATCTATTACATCACCATATACAGCGACGGCCGGCTGGAAGCGCCGTATAGCCTCGTCATCTTGTTGCGCTGAGCGGCTACAGGCCCTGTGCTAAAATCCAGCCGCCCATGGAACTCCTGCTTGTACTAGGCGAAATCGTCATAACCATCGCGGTCATTCTCTTCGCCGCGGAGCTCTTCACCAACGCTATAGAATGGGTGGGAAGGCGCTTTGAGCTGTCCCAGGGGGTTGTTGGCAGCGTGCTCGCAGCGGTGGGCACAGCGCTGCCTGAGACGCTGGTGGCGGTAGTCGCAATTTACCTTGGAGCCACAGGCTCGGTTGCCAGCGGGCACGCGATCGGCGTTGGCGCCATCCTGGGGGCACCCTTCATGCTGGCAACACTGGCGTTCCTAATGACGAGCTTGGCGTTCTACGTGACCAGGCGAACAGGCAGGCGTACAGCTCCTTTCTCGGTGGACATGAGGGTGGCGGGAAAGGACCTGACCTATTTCGTCATTGCCTACTCCATCGCGGTAGCCCTAGGATTGGTGAAGTACCATTTCTTCCCGGGCGGAACCGCGATGCGCGTGGTTGACATATGCGTTGCCGTCATTCTGGTTGTCATCTACATTGGCTATGTGAAGCTACTCTCCAATACAGGGGACACTATGTCGGACTGGCACATCCCCCGCCTCCACTTCCAGCGCAACTGCGAAGGCACTCCTCTGCGGCGCTGGATGCTCTTCCAGCTTTTCATTGCCATGGCACTGATGTTCGCCGGCAGCCAGTTTTTCGTAAGGGAAGTCCAGCACGTATCGGAGCTGCTGCACATACCCCCGCTTATTCTGGCCCTGCTCCTGGTTCCGGTTGCCACCGAGTTGCCGGAGAAATTCAACTCCGTCCTCTGGGTTAGCCGGGGCAGAGACACCCTCGCTATGGGCAACATCAGTGGCGCGATGGTTCTGCAGGCCACCTTCCCCGTGAGCGTCGGGCTGATCTTCACCGAGTGGAGCTTCTCGCTCATTTCCCTGGAGGCGCTTTCTGCCTTTCTTGCGTTGGTTTCGGCCGGCGTGCTCATCGTGGGATGGAAGCGCACCGGTAAGTTGCATCCAGCCTTGCTGATGGTTGGCGGAGCACTCTACATCGTCTACATACTTGCGCTGATACTGGTGCCATCCGGGGCGGGGCCCGTCCACTAGATGAAAGGCCTCTTTCGCTCCGGCGCAATAGCGTGCTTGGTAGCACTGGCACTGGCGGCAGCAGCGGCCGCCGCCGAGCTGCGCTCGGTATCGTTCTCCAGGGATGCTGCTTTCGCCCGGTTGTTACTGAACTTTGACCAGGTCCCATCCTACGAGGTCCGCGACCTCGGAGAGCCGGCACGGGCGGAAGTCTTGATGCTCAGCACGAAGCTGGCGCCAGGCGCGTCCCTGCCCCGGGCGGCATACCCGCTGATTGCGCTAAGCAGCTTCCAGGGCAAGGACAACCTCTCGCTTTCGCTTAGGCTCCCGGGAGCATATCCCTATGGGGTGTCGGAGAAGGAAGGCTCGCTTGTTCTTTCTTTCCCCTTGCGTTTCACCGACACGCTGGTGATTCCTGTCGCTTCCGGCGTGATCTTGAATGTTGAGCGCGAGAGCACCGGCACGGCGTATTACGAGAGCTTCTACACGTGTCTGCCGCCCGAGGTGGTCGCCTCCCGTATGCATCTTGTGGTGGCCGCCAGTCATGGAGCGAAGACGCTGCCTCTTTCAGCGATGTCGGCCATGGAAAGCGCCGTGCTTGCAATAAACGCGGGCTATTTTGACGGGACTGGCATGCCGGTGAGCCTGGTAGTGGCGGACGGCCAGCTGGCGGCGCTTCCGGTCAAGCCGGCGCGGGCGTCGCTAATCGTTGACCGGACGGGGAACGCGTTTGTTGCCCGCTCCACGCTGGAAATCTGGTTGGCGGTGGATGGCAGGTTCGTGAGGGTGGACGGGTTCAACCAGCAACCAGAGGACGGCACGGTAGTCGCCTATAGCCGTCTTTTCCCGAGATCCGAGTTGAGACCGGACGCCATCTATTACCGCCTGTCGCCCGAGGGCGTGGTTCCGATGAGCTTCCAGCGAGTATTACGGGAGTCGTTCGACGATTACATTCTCGCCTTGCACCTCTCACCGGAAGCTGACCCTTTCAAGCACTCTCAGAGTGCCACCCTGCACTGGCGGCTTCTGCGTGACGGCAGCGGGGAGATTCCGGTGCGTCTGGCGGTCGATGGGGCGCCAATGCTGGTGGAAGAAGGCCGCATCAACATAACTACAGAACAGGATCAGGTGCCCAAGAACATCGCTGACTCCGTACGTGCTCGCACCGCGGTCGGTTTTGACCGCTCCGGCAATCTGATCTGGTATGTTGCCCGGGAAGACGATGAGAGCGCAGTTCCGGGCCTGTCGCTGGAGGAACTGGCCCGCAAGATGTTGCAGCTCGGTGCATGGACGGCACTTAACCTTGACGGCGGGGGAAGCAGCGAGATGACGCTCAATGGTGACCCGCTGAATCTGCCGCGGCAGAAGGAGCGGAAGCTGCCGGTGTGCCTGGTAGTGAAATAGGGCCAGCCTAGACGACGTGCATCCTATGCTGCCGGGCAGTCCCCGTCAGCTCCATCTGGAATCGCTTCGCCGCGAGGAAGGACCTCACCAGGTAGTCGTCTATCTCAAGCAGTTCCGGTTCCTGAGGTGAGCTGCGGTCACGGGCCTTCCGTCTGAGAGCGGCTTCGCGGCTGTTTTCCAGCATCACATTTCCGTCGTACCCGGTCTGGCCGAGGATGCGCGCCAGCCGGTCAAAGTCAAAGGTGCCAGTGTAGGGAATGAGGTGCAAGTCCCGCTGGCCGAAGTTGTCCGAAAGGTGCAAGGTCTTGATGCGCGGGGCGTACTCTTCAATGAAGCTGAAGGGATCCGGGTTCCCCATGCTGATGTGGCAGGTGTCCAGGCACACGAATACGTTGTCCCCGCTATAGGCTTCCAAAAGCTTAACCAGCATGCGGTGGTAGGACTGGGTGAAGGGCAGGTTCTCCACGCAGAACAGAACGCCTCTCTCCGCTGAGTACTCTCCAAGAGCTTGCAGCGAGTCAAGCCCGTGGGGCACGCGTGCGTCCATTTCGTCTTCGGTCATCAGTTCCTTGTTGCAGACGTGCACGGTTACGGCGCGTCCGCCCATCTCCTTGGTAGCATCAATGGCGAACTTGTATGCAGCGATAGTTGCATGGCGGGCGTGCTCATTCGGTGAGGTAAGGTCAAGGAAGATGTCAATAGGAGTGTGGATGTAGTCCACAAACAGCCCCAGCCGCTCACAGAGATCCGCCACTTCAGCGATGCGCTTTTTCTCGAAATAGGTGAAGTGAGTTGCCTTATGGCCGAAGGCCACCGCTTCAAAGCCCGCCTGGCGGATGCGCGGCAGGAGAGATTCCAGCGGGTAGGTATAGTCCACCAGCGTTGAGATGCCGATTTTCGGCTGGCTGTAATCCCTCACGGTTAGGATTCTATACCCCTTGGGCGGGCGTTTCAATCTTTGCCGCCGCCACTAGGTTCCAGTGTCCCGCCGTTGAGCCGCCGGATGATCCCCATAGGGGTGCACTCGTCGCCCTGGCCCAGCGGGTTGTCGGTCAGCGTGGAGGCGACCTCGGCGAATCGCTCCTTCCCGAAGCTCGCGCCAATTACCCAGGGGTACTGTATGTCGTTCACATCAACCACACAGGTGTCCAGCCCCGTAGCCTCCTTGATGGCGGAGCAGGTTTCACGGATCCCGACGGGCCCCGGCACCACGCACTCGTAGTAGCGCTCAAGCGCCATGGTGTGCTCCGCGTCAATCATCTTGGTGGCTGGCCCCGCGACGGCATAGAAGTCGCCGCTGCGGCGCAGTATGAGCTTGCCAAAGGCGGAAGCCACTGTACCCATCAGGATACGCCATACGCCTACTTCCTCAATCGCCACCTGCATTGCATAGGGGCTACGCAATCCCACTCCGTACTTGCTTTTGGTTACCAGGCGTGAGAGGAATTGCGCCAGGGGCGACACCCGTATGGTTGAGATGTGCCGCGCCCGGCCCTGCATTATGGCCAGCCCGGTTTCAGCGATAAAGAGAATGTCCGCCTTCTCTGCTTGCGGCAGGGCGTACCGCCGCGCAACTTCCACCGGGTCATCTTCTTCCGTCAGCACGTGCGTCTTTAGCGGTATGCGGAGGTAACGCTTGCCTCTCACGGTGATGACGGGATCCTTCATCTTGCCCATCGGGGGGATTATAGCAGCGCCTGAGCCTTGCCCGAGCGGCGCATCCCTGCCATAATCTCGCACGTGCGCACCAAGCTCTATCTCATCGGCTTTCCGGTCGGGCATTCACTATCGCCCCAGCTGCACAACTCGTGCTTTGACAAGATGAAGGTTCCGCTTACCTACTCGCTGCGCGAGATTCCACCGGTGAGCTTTGAGGAAGGTGTGCGGAGCATGTTTGCCGAGCCGGACTTCTTGGGCGCGAATGTAACAAGCCCGTATAAGATCCGGGTCGTTCCGTTGCTGGACGAGTTGCGGGGCGATGCCGCCGAGCTCAAAGTGGTCAACACCATTGTCCGCCAGCGTGACGGCAAGCTGGTCGGCCACAACACCGATGTGGCTGGGTTCACCCACGCGCTGGGGGAAGCAGGCGTGAAGCGGGTACGAAGCGTCCTCGTGTTCGGTACCGGTGGAGCTGCACAGGCGGTTTTGCTGGCGCTGTCGCGCCTGGGATGCGGCCGCTTTGTGGTCGTATACCGCAGTGAACGCAACGTTGATGCCATAAGAAAGCTGATATCCAAGCTGGGGCATAAGGTCAGGGTGGTGCCGTTGACCCGGTTCCGGGAGTTCTTCCAGTGGGCGGAAGGGGAGGGTGTTTTTGGCGAACCCAGCGGACTCTTCCGGGGGGATTACGACTTTGATGTGGGTAACGCGAACGACGAAGGAGGAGAGAGCACGGGCTTTGACAAGGGTCCGAAGCAGTTTGACCTGCTGGTGAATGCGACTCCAATGGGTTTGCATCCTCGTGAGCAAGAAGCCATTGCTGACCACCCCCGGTTCCTGCGGCTGTTCCGCGCAGTCGCCGACCTGGTTTACAATCCCCTTCAGACCAAGCTCCTCTTCCTGGCTCAGATGCAGGGCTGCGCGACCATCAACGGGAGGAAGCCGCTGGAGCATCAGGCCGCGTTATCCCGTGAGATCTGGCTGCACGAGCTGCGATCCGGCCGCGACACGGGAGAGTGTTAGAATCGACTGGTGAAACGGGCGCACGCGCTACAGATTATTGACGCAAACCTCAACCGGCTCCGCGAGGGCTTACGCGTGGCCGAGGACTTCGTTCGTTACTTGCCTGCTGCCAGGGCCGCATTCAGGGAACTGAAGGAACTGAGGCTGCTATGCGGCAAGCTGGAGCGCGGGCTTCGCGAACGATTGGGCTCCGAGCTCGCGCGGGCCCGGAAACTGGAGCAGGATGCGGGCAAAGACCGCACGCCTCCGGGTGAGTCCGCCCGCAGGCCTGGGGACATTGCGCCGGCGAACCTCAAACGCGCACAAGAGGCCGCCCGCAGCATTGAAGAATGCCTGAAGGTGATCGGTGAGCGTAAGGCCTCGGCAGACTGGAAGAAGCTGCGCTTCCGCCTGTACGCGGTGGAGACCGATATTCTGCTGCACACGGCGCAGCCACAGGGGGCGAAGCAGTTTGTAGAGAGGCTCCGCGCTTTCCCGCTCTACCTCGTGGTGGACGAACTTAACACGCAGGAGCAGTCCCCGCAGGAGCTGGTGGCTCGCTTCTATCGCGCTGGCGGCCGGGTAGCGCAGCTCCGTATGAAGAACCGGGAAGCGCGCGCTCTTTACCGGATGGCACGAGAGCTGATGAAGTCTCACAGCGACCTGGTGGTTATCATCAACGACCGGCTGGATGTCGCGCTGGCTGCGAAGGCGCACGGAGTGCATCTGGGAGCGCGCGACCTGCCTCTGGGCGCAATCGCCGATTTGCGCGGCGACCTGATTGTCGGTATCAGCGCACGCACTGAGATAGCCGCGCGGCAGGCGGTGGATGCTGGCGCCGATTACCTCGGCGTAAGCGCCATCTTCCCCACTGCGTCCAAGAAGCGGCAGCCGGCGATAGGGCTGAAGGGGCTCAAGCGGGTGGCCGCAGCATCACGGGTGCCGGTGGTGGCTATCGGCGGCGTCAACGCGGACAACATCGCCCCAGTGCTGCGAAACGGCGCGCTGGCGGCGGCAGTGATCTCGGCGGTGGCGGACAAGAAGGACGCGGCCAGGCTTTACCGCATTGTGCGGAGTCTGGGCCGCCGGAGCACACGGTAGCGTGGCTCATTCCACGGGGGAGGTGCAAGTGATGAAACGCATTCTGCTGACCGTACTAGTGGTTTCTCTACTCAGCGTTGCTGCGCAGGCGAGCCGCTTTGAGGATCTCACGGATTCGGCGGCCAAGCCCATCACTGCTACGCTGGCGCAACTTGGGCTTGCGCCGGAGGAAGTCGCCTTTGACTTTGCGGATATGGGCTTCTACGGCGGCGACCGCTACCGCCTGCACACCTTTGACGCGCTGGCGGGGAACCCATGGAAGATCCCGGGATACGTAGAGACCTTCCGGCGCAGCGCGTTCAGGAGCGCAGCCAGCCCGGGGAAGCTGATGCAGGTGGCGCAAGGGCGGATCGGGAACGCCGTGCGCTTGGGGCTCATCGGCGATCCGCTTGAGCCTTACCTCGCCCAAGCCGGTGCGCTGCCCGCCGGCGAAGCTCTGGTCGATTCGATCAAGGCGCTCTACCAGCATCTCGGCCAGGAGCTTAGTGCTGATGAGCAGGCCTATCTCGCGCAGACCGTTCCCACGGTGCCGGAGCCGGTAGCCAAGGCGGCGGCGCTCTTCTTCTACACGCTGCCGGAGGTGCTAACCTACCGCGACGCGGCGCTGTACCCAGTGAGGACGCGGCTGCAGACGCTGGACGCGCCCGATCCGGCATCGCTGCTCTACCGGTGGATGACCGAGGAGTCGGAGTTGAGCGGCCTGGAAGCGGCGCAGCGAGGTTCTGAGATGGACTTGCTCATTGAAGGCCTGCTGGACCACCTTGACTTCAACTACCTCAACACCGGCGCCACGCTGCTGGCGTTTGCCACAGGCAAGGTGCGCGATATCCTCAAGGAAGCTCCGCCTGCTGAAGAGTTCAGTTTCAGCTTTGACACTCCGCTGGGGATGATAGCGCTGAACGGCGCGCAAGCCCACAGCTACCCGGCCTTTCTGCCGCACCTGCTGATAATCGACTGCGGCGGCAATGACACTTACGCCGGCGGCGCGGCCAACCTGGACTTTGCCAGCCCGGTAAGCGTGACCATTGACCTTGCCGGCGAGGACGCCTACGAGTGCTCCACGGATGCCACGCCATCCTTCGGCGCTGGCCTGTTCGGCTATGGCTACCTCATTGATTGCGCCGGCAACGACACCTACCAGGCAGTCCATTACTCCCAGGGTGCGGGCCTCTTCGGCGTCGGGCTGTTGCTGGACGAGGCGGGCGACGACCGTTACTCCGCGGTGACCTCCAGCCAGGCGAGCGGCACTTTCGGCACCGGCATTCTCTGTGACCTCGGTGGCGCCGACACCTACGACTGCTACGCCTATTCGCAGGGCTACGGCTTCACCATGGGCGTGGGCATGCTGGTGGACATGCAGGGAGACGACCGTTACACGGCCAACGACGATGACATCAGGTATCCCTCGGCGCAGTCACAGGAGCACAACGGCTCACTTTCCCAGGGCTTCGGTTTCGGCAAGCGGGGCGACTACAACACCGGCCATTCCTGGGCAGGCGGCGTGGGTATGCTCTTTGACGCAGCGGGCAACGACGGCTACTCCTGCGGCGTCTTCGGTCAGGGCGCGGGCTACTGGTACGGCGTGGGCATCCTCTCCGACGCTTCCGGCGACGACAGCTACTCCGGCCACTGGTACGTCCAGGCCTCCTCCGCTCATTTCGCCATTGGTGTTCTTGACGACGCCGGGGGGGACGACCATTACTTCGCCGACATGAACATGGCGCAGGGCGCGGGGCATGACTTCTCGCTCGGCTTCCTGGTGGAGCGCGCGGGCAATGACGTTTACGACGCGCCGAACCTCTCGCTGGGCGGCGGCAACGCCAACGGCATCGGCCTCTTCTGGGATTTTGCCGGCGACGACACCTACAACGTCTCCGCCGCGACCACCTTCGGCCGCGCCAACAACGGCCCCCGCGGCGGCCTGCGCGACTTCATCCGCGGCCTGGGGCTCTTCATTGACACCGGCGGCAATGACGCCTACCCGGCGGCCTACGCCTTCGCCGGCAACAACAAGATGTGGACCCAGCGCGGTGCCAACGAGGATGAGCCATTGCCGCTCACCGAGCTCGGCGCAGGAGTGGATACTGAAGCGGCGCTGCCCTGAGCGGCTTGCAGCCCTGTGCTAGACTCTGCGCGATGAGAATCGTGGAAGACGTTACTGAACCCGCCTATGGCACCGAGCTCACGCCCGCCGAAGTGGTGGCGGAGCTGGACAAATACATCATCGGCCAGGATCAGGCCAAGCGCGCCGTGGCCGTGGCCATCCGCAACCGATACCGCCGCTCCCGCGTACCGGAGAAGCTGCGTGAGGAGATAATCCCCAAGAACATCCTCATGATCGGCCCCACCGGCGTGGGCAAGACCGAGGTCGCGCGCCGGCTGGCACGGCTGATCAAGGCGCCGTTCGTGAAAGTGGAAGCGACCAAGTTCACTGAGGTGGGCTATGTCGGCCGCGACGTGGACAGCATCATCCGCGACCTTACCGAGGTCTCGGTGCGCGCGGTGAAGCTGGAGCGGATGCAGGAGCTGTCCGACCGGCTGGCGTCCGCCGCCGCCTGGCGCGTGGTGGACATAATGCAGCCGCGCCCCTCCGCCGCCGGGCCGATGAAGACACCCGAGGAGATTGACCGCGAGAAGCAGCGCAGCGCGCAGCTGGAGCGGGTCCGCGCCAAGCTCCACGAGCGCGTGATGAGCGGAGCGCTGGACGACCAGAAGGTGCGCGTGAGCCTGCCCGAGAACCAGCCCAAGTTCATGCAGGTGTTCTCCTCCCAGGGGCTGGAGGAGCTGGGGATGAACATCCAGGAGATGTTCTCTGACTTCGGTGACCGCCCCAAGAAGGAGCGCGAAGTGACTGTCGCCGAAGCGCGCAGCTACTTCCTGCAGGAGGAAGTGGAGAAGGAGATTGACCAGGAGAAGGTCGTGCGCGAGGCCATTGAGCGGGTGGAGCAAACCGGCATCGTTTTCATTGACGAGATTGACAAGATAGCCTACAAGGAAGGCCAACAAGCCGGCCCGGACGTGTCGCGCGGCGGCGTGCAGCGCGACCTGCTGCCGCTGGTGGAGGGCAGCACTGTCATCACCAAGTACGGCCCGGTGAAGACCAACCACATCCTCTTCATCGCTGCCGGCGCTTTCAGCGCCACCAAGCCCAGCGACCTCATCCCCGAGTTCCAGGGGCGGTTCCCGCTGCGCGTGGAGTTTGACTCGCTATCGGCGGAGGATTTCGGGCGCATCCTGGTGGAGCCGGAGAACGCGCTGACGCTGCAGTACCAGGAGCTGCTGGCCACCGACGGCGTGCAGCTCAAGTTCACCAAGGCCGGCGTGAAAGCGCTGGCGCGGCTCGCGGAGAAGGCCAACTCCATGATGGAGAACATCGGCGCCCGCCGGCTTTATACGATGCTGGAAAAGGTGCTGGAGGAGATTTCCTTTGAGGCGCCATATGCCTCCCCGCGCAGCGTCACGATTGACCGCAAGTACGTGGAATCCCGCGTCGGCGATATCCTCGCGGAGAAGGACCTGGCAGAGTACATTCTGTAGAGAGTCCCGAAATGTGACCGGGGTAGCAGTGGGCAGCCAAGATTCTGCGTTTTCTTATTTTGCAATCGCTTGACAGACGCCAGACTGTGTGTTAATCTCCTTATGGAGGCCACAAGATGGGCGTCTCCGACTGTGAAATCGAACTCATCGCCGAACGGGT
>CAZXPM010000007.1:0-7023 GCA_964643155.1 uncultured Planctomycetales bacterium
CTTCCAGCTCCTCGGTTCTGGCTGAATGTCCAGCCACAGTCGCTTCGTGCTGCTCGGAGGCTTCCTTTATCGCGTTCAACCGCTCCTCCAGCTCCTGCCGCTCCAACTCCGCACGTTTACGGTGCGCCTTGTTCTCTTCCAGTTGCGCTTCCAGGCTCTTCGCACGCGCTTCCTGCTCCTCCAGCTGGGCCTGCAGTACCTTTGCATGCGCTTCTTTCTCATGGACCGCGGCCTGCAGCCCGCTGACCCGCGCCTCCTGTTCTTCCGCGCTGGCGGCTTTCTTCAGAGACGCAATCTGGGACTGAGCCTCTGAGAGCTTGGCCTCAAGCTCTTTTACCTTGTTTTCGCGCTCCGCAGCCAGAGCCTCCAGCTTGGCGATTCTCTCCACTTCAGCCTTGTCCACCGCAGGCTGTTCCGGCTTCGCCTTCGGCTCCTTTTGCAGGGCTTCCAGTTTGGCCGCCAGTTCATCTGACTTCTTCGTCTGCTCCGCCAGCGCCGCCTCGCGGCTCTTCAGCCTGACCTCCAGTTCTGCAGCTCGCTCCTGGGCGGCAGCCAGTCCCTTGGCCGGGGCCGCGGTTTTGGCTGGAGCCGGCGCCCTCGCCCCCCCCTGGGCCTCCAGTTCCTTGATACGGCGGCTCTGCATCAGCACCCGTTTCTCAAGCTCGCGGACTCGCTGCTCCAGTTGCTCCTTTCTCGCGTCCTTGGGCAGAGGCTTCAGCTCCTCCTCCGCGGGGAGCTTGGCAGTTGCAGTGGTGGCAGCGGGTTCCGCGCCTACTGAGGCCTGGACCTCCTCCCTTGTCTCCTCGTATTCCTGGATCATCGCGGGCAGCTTACCCATGAGCGTAGCAGCTTTCTCCTTGGGCACACCTACCGTATCCAGCAGCCGCTTCCATCCTTCATCGGACGTCAGGTCCACCCGCACCGAAGAGATGAGAACTGCGGGCATGGAGAAGGGGTCAAAGAACACCGCTATGGGCTTCTCCTTGGGGAATGAGCGATGGAAGCGATTCAGCTCGCCGACGCAACTGAGCGAGCGTGACCATGGTCTGGAGCAAACGACAACGAAGTGCCTGCTTTTCTGAACTGCGGCATCGGCCGCAGCTTCAGATTGTTCTCCTTCGTCTCGGTTCTCGTCGAACCAGACCTTGAGCCCCCCTTCAGCCAACACCTTGCTGAGCAGCTTTGCTTCAGCCAGCGCCGACTGCGGGTGAAAGCTTATGAAGACGTCATAATCCGGTTCCAAGCGCCTACTTTCCCCCTTTGGACCGCCTCTAATCTCCGTATTCTACCAGATAACCGCAAGGCGCGATAGCACGGCGAACGCGCTATAATCCACCGATGTGAAAACAGAAGTGAACGCCCACTGGCTCGGGCGAATCGGCTACCGACGGTGCCATGAACTTCAGCTTGCGCTGCACGAACGGATTGTCCGCGGAGACTGGAAACCCACGCTTCTGCTGTTAGAGCACGACCCTGTCATCACGCTTGGCCGCCATGCAAAGGCGTCCAACATTCACCTGCCCGCGCACGAGCTCCAAGCGCGGGGCGTGGAGGTGTGCGAGATTGAGCGGGGAGGGGACGTTACCTACCATGGGCCGGGACAGCTGGTAGGTTATCCGCTCCTTCATCTGAAGAATATGGGCCTCTCCGTTGCCGAGTACCTCCGGCGGCTGGAGGACAGCCTGGTATGGCTCCTCCAGGAGATAGACGTTACGGCCTCCCGCGAGAAGGGCTTCACCGGCGTTTGGCATGAAACAGGGAAAATCGCGGCCATAGGGATAGCAGTCCGCCGCTGGGTCACGTACCACGGTTTCGCGCTCAATGTTACCACCGACCTGAGCTACACCTCGCTGATCAACCCGTGTGGTTTGTCGCGTCCTGTTACCAGCGTGGAGCAGGTGTCCGGAGTCAGCCCCACGACGGAAGCGGTCGCGCTGGCCTACCTGGGGCCTTTCACCCAGGCGTTTGAGGTTGACCAAATCGAGCTTTCATTCGGCGAACCTGACCTTGAGGACGGAAGCAGTTAGCCTGGCAGGTTGAGCAACTGGTTTACGCGCTCAGTGTAGGCTCGCTCGCTCAGGCCCCCCCGGCCCTGGCCAAGCAGCAGGAAGAATTCGGCATTGCCTCTGGCGCCGCTCGGCTCAGCCCTCCGCACCTGGACTACCTCCCAGTTCCCCTCGCTCAGGCGCCGGTATGCCTCAAGCAGCACTTCAGAGTGCAGTTCGGGAGCAACCACGATCCCGTCCCGGAACCAGCCTTTGCGCTCGTGCTCACTATCAGGCCTGCGCTCAAACTGCGGCTTTAGCAGCAGAACGCCCTGGGGGCAAGGCGTAAGCAGCGGCTGGATGAACCGCAGAACGCGTACACCCGAGATGAAAGACACATCCACCGTGAACACGGAGCACTCCTCGGGGACCTCCTCCCGGCTCAACTCACGAGCATTCACACCCTCCAGCGGGGTCACGCGCTCATCCTTTCGCAGCTTCCCATCCAGCAGCCCCACGCCGACGTCAACCGCATACACCCTTCCAGCGCCCCATTCCAGCAGCGCCTCAGTAAAACCACCGGTGGACGCGCCAACATCCAGGCAGACACTCCCCTTGATGAAGTTGGCACCCTCGCCAATGGCTTGAAGGAAGTTGCTGAGTTTGAGCCCGCCGCGCGAAACATACGGTTGCTTCTCTTCACACAATTCTATGGCCGCGTCCGCCGGGATCGCCACGCCCTCTCCTGTGACAGGCCTCCCCTCAACCAGCACCCTTCCCTGCATTATTAGCGACCGGGCGATTCGCTCCTCCGGGGCAAGCCCCCGGCGCAGCACCTCTTCCAGCAGCCTGACCTTGTTCACGGCAGATTCACCGTCATGGCATAAGCCGTGAAGAAGCCGATAAGACTGCCCACGGCCGCCTCCATCCAGTCATGCCCCAGTACTTCCTTGAGTACTTTGAAGTCAAAATCGCTCACCATTCTCCCCTTGATGAGGTCGGGGATAATGCGGTTCAGCATCTGCGCGTGGTCGCCGGCGGAGCGCCGCAGATTCGTCGCGTCATAAACCACCACCGCCGCCAGCAGCCCGGCTAGCGCGAACTCCGGAGTCGCCACGCCGATTCTGAAGCCAAGCACCGTTGCCAGCGCTATGACCGCAGCTGAGTGGGAACTGGGCATTCCGCCCGCGTCAAACAGCTTCGCGAGGTTGAGTTGCCGCTCCGAGTAGAGGTAATAGACGGTCTTGGTAATCTGGGCGAGCATCCACGCAAGAAACGGCGCCGCGATGAAGATGTAGGTGCCAAGGAAATCGGACATTCGCTCCGCGATTATACCAAAAGCCTCCGTCCCCGCTGCCCGGCCCTACAGCCGCAAGGCCATCCGCAGACTGAAGCTGGTGGCTGAATGGTATACTCGGCGTGAGAGCACTTGATGGTAACGACGCGCAAGCGGAAAACCGACCATAGCGTCATTGTGTTGCTGGTGGAAGATATGGCCACGCCCGCCGGCAACCCCGAAACCAGTCCTGCCGCTCCGAACGCAGACGCCATCCAGGCCGGCCTGTTCACCAGCAGATACAGCGCTGGTGAAGGGAATCCGCAGGAGGATTTCGACTTCATTGAACTCGTCATCGCCGACGACCTCTCAATCGGCTCAGTGCTCCGCGCCCGCGTGCGCCGCATCTCGCCGCGCACCTTCATCGGCCGTGGCAAGGTCAACGAGGTGGCGGAGGCAGTGCGCCGGGTGCAGCCGGTGGCGGTGGTCACCAACGCCCGCCTGTCGCCAGTGCACCAGCGCAACCTGGAGGAAGAGTGGAACTCCAGGGTTCTGACCCGCGCCGACATCATCTTTGACATCTTTGAGCGCAACGCCAGCAGTGCCGAGGGCAAGCTCCAGGTGGAGCTGGCGCGGCTCAGTTACGAGCTGCCCCGCGTGACCGGCGTCGGCAAAGAGCTCTCGCGCACCGGCGGTGATTTGGGCACCCGCGGCGGGGGCGGCGAGCAAGTGACCGCGCGGACCAAGGATCGCATCCGCAAGCGCATCCGCCAGCTTGAATCCCGGGTGGAGAAGCTCAAGAAGGTGCGCGAGCTGCGCCGCAAGCGCCGGGTGCGCACCGGCATGTTCACCGTCAGCCTCATCGGTTACACCAATTCGGGCAAGTCATCGTTGCTGAACGTGCTTACCAAGAGTCACGCCGATGTCGCCGAGCGTTACTTCACCACGCTGGACCCCACCTCGCGCAGTCTTTGCCTGGGTGGCGGCACTCGCATAGTCCTCAGCGACACAGTGGGTTTTCTCAACGACCTGCCGCCGGAGCTGAACGCAGCTTTCCGGGCCACTATGGAGGAGGTCGCCGAATCCGACCTGCTGCTGCACGTGGTGGACGCGTCCCGCGAAAACATCCAGTTCCGCCTGGAATCCGGCTCCCGCATTCTGAAGGAATACGGCTTCAGCGCCATCCCACGGGTGGTGGTGTTCAACAAGACTGACCTGCTGGACGACGAAGAATACATTGAGAGGCTGCTGGAGCAGATTCCCGGCTCGGTGGCTGTCAGCGCCTGCACCGGCGAGGGACTGGAGCAGCTTATGCGCCTGCTCCGCCGCGAAGCATCCGCCCAGGTAAGAAGCTGATGCATCCAGAGCTGAGGTACAGTGACACATGAAACTCACACTTCCCATTGCAGGAATGACCTGCACCTCATGCGCCCGTACGCTGCACGGCACCATTGGCTCGGTAAGCGGCGTGACCGCTGTAGAAGTAGATTATGTAAAGGGCGAAGCCATTATCAAATACGAAGAGGAGACGAACCGTGAGGAGATACTCCGGGTTATCCGCGCCGCAGGCTACGAGCCGCAGCTCTCGGAGCATAACCTGCGGATTGAAGGCATGACCTGCGCCTCCTGCGTGAAGCGCGTCACCACTGCGCTAATGACCTTGCCCTGGGTCATCGCCGCCTCGGTCAACCTGGCCACCAGTACCGCGCGCGTTACTGCCGCGGGGAACACCTTCGACTTGCGGGAAGTGAACCGCGCGCTCTCGCAAGCGGGCGAATACCGTGCGTTGGTGGAGAAAGCAGAAGGCGAGTCAGAGATGGAATTGCGGGAGCGCCGCAGGCTGCGATACGCCGTCATTAGACTGTCTGTCAGCTGTATCCTTGCAGCTTTCACCGTGGCGCTCGCCATAGGCGGCGATGCCCTCGGCGTGAACAAAGAACTCAGCCGCTGGCTGCAATTCGCCCTGGCCACGCCGGTATATTTCTACGGTGGCTGGCCCTTCCTCAAGGGCATGGTCAACACCATCCGCCGTTTCACCGCTGACATGAACACGCTCGTGGGCCTCGGCGCCAGCGCCGCCTACTGGTTCAGCGCTGTCGCGATGTTCACGCCGGGGCTGCTCCCTCAGGCGCTCCTTCTCGATGGCTACGCCCCGGTGTATTTTGAAACTGCTGCGGCCATCATTGCGCTCATCCTCGTGGGCAAGACGCTGGAGGAGTGGACCAAGGGCAAGACCGCCGGCAGTATCCGCGCGCTGATTAAACTCACTCCCCCAACCGCCACCGTTATCCGCGACGGCGAGCCGGTGGGAGTGCCCGTAGGCGAAGTAAGCGCGGGTGACATTCTGCTCGTGCGCCCGGGCGACCGCATCGCGGTTGACGGCGAGATTGTGGAAGGCCATTCCGCGGTGGATGAGAGCATGGTCAGCGGCGAACCCCTGCCGGTGGAGAAGGGCGGGGGCGATCCCGTGCTAGCAGGCACGGTCAACACCTCCGGCTCCTTTCGTTTCCGTGCCACCAAGGTCGGCGGCGACACGCTGCTCGCCCAGATAATTGACCTCGTGCGCGAGGCCCAGTCCAGCAGGGCTCCCATCCAGGGCCTGGCGGACTACGTATCCTCCATCTTCGTCCCCATCGTCCTGGTGCTGGCCGCTGTCGCCTTTGCTCTCTGGCTGGCCTTCGGCCCGGCGCCGGCACTCGCTTACGCGCTCGTCGTCGCTATCAGCGTTCTCATTGTCGCCTGCCCCTGCGCGTTAGGACTGGCCACGCCGACTGCCCTCGTAGTGGGCATCGGCAAGGCGGCGGAAAACGGCATCCTCATCCGCAACGGCGAAGCGCTGGAGCGCATCAGCGGCTGCGATACCGTCCTGGTGGACAAAACCGGCACCCTCACTGAGGGCCGGCCCTTCGTCACTGAGGTAAAGCCAGCTGACGGCGTTTCGGCGGAAGAAGTGCTGCGGCTGGCAGCAGCGCTGGAAGCCAGTTCAGAGCATCCGCTAGCCCGGGCGGTAGTGGAGGCTGCCCGTGAGCGGGGTGTCAGCAGTTTCCCTTCGGTCGCGGACTTCACCAATCACGCAGGCCAGGGTGTATCCGGCCTGGTTGACGGTGCGCAAGTGCTGGTCGGGCGAGCCTCGTTGCTGAATGAACGCGGTATCGCGGTGCCGGAGGCAACCGCCACTGGAACCACCACCTACGTCGCCCGAGATGGCGAGGTCCTGGGCTCCATCATCCTGGACGACCGCATCAAGCCCGACTCAGCCGGGGCGGTTTCCGCCCTCAAGCGCATGGGCTACCGCGTGGTGATGCTCACCGGCGATGTGCGGGCGGCGGCGGAACGGGTGGCGGGCGAAACCGGAGTGGATGGCTTCGTCGCTGAAGTGATGCCGGAGGACAAGGCCACCCAGGTTAGCAAGCTGCAGTCTGAAGGCCACAAAGTGATAATGGTCGGCGACGGCATCAACGATGCACCAGCCCTAGCGCAGGCCGATGTGGGAATCGCCATAGGCAGCGGCACCGATGTCGCCATCGAATCCGCCGGGGTAATTTTGCTGCGCAATTCACTCGCCGACGCCGTGCGGGCGGTGGAGATCTCGCGCCGCACGCTGCGCTTGATAAAACAGAACCTCTTCTGGGCCTTCGCCTACAATGTGACCCTCATCCCCCTCGCCATGGGCGTCCTCTACCCGTTCGGCGGCCCGCTGCTTAAGCCCATGTTCGCCGCCTTCGCCATGGCCTTCTCCTCCGTCACCGTGGTCAGCAACTC
>CAZXPM010000007.1:7033-15392 GCA_964643155.1 uncultured Planctomycetales bacterium
GGGTTTAACACGCCGCCATCTCATCATCCCGGTGATTTCCGTGCGGGACGGCCTTTATGCTACAGTTATTGGCCTGCGTGGGGCGTAGCCAAGCGGTAAGGCAGGGGCCTTTGGAGCCTCGATCGATGGTTCGAATCCATCCGCCCCAGCAGTGGACTGCGAATGAGTCACCGCACCTCGCCAATCCGCCAACAACGTGCGGCTTCCTCACAACCGGGGCATGTAGATGCGCACCGGCAGGTTCAGCGGCGTGTGGCGGGCGAACTTGCGCACGGTCTCAATATGGTCATCACGCAACACAGTGTCCGCGCTCAGCAGCTTCACCCCGTTCTTGGCGGTAATCGCCGAGGCCAGTATCATCCCCGGTTTGAGGTCGTTCAGCCCCGCCTCGGTGATGGCCGAGAACGGGTCGGAGCGCACTACCACATCCTTGAAGGCACTGAGTAGCTTCTCGTCAAATCTCGCGCCGGCAAAGCGCATCAGCTTCCCCACCAGCACCGCCGGTTCAATGTCCTGCCGCGCGCTCTGGCGAACGATATCGTAGGCGTCGGCAATCGCTATGATGCGGCTCTCCAGCGGTATCTGGTCGCCCTCCAACCCTCTGGGGAAGCCGCTGCCGTCCAGGTTCTCGTGGTGGGCAGCGATGATCTCCGCCAGTCCGCTGAAGCGCGGGTTCGTGGCCAGCGGCCGCAAGGCCACTATCGGATGCTGCCGGTAAGTCTCCAGCATCTCCTGGGACTGCTCCTGGCCCATCACAATGCGCTTGCGCGCGTCCCGCGGCAATCCCAGCAGGCCGATGTCGTGCAGTAGCGCCGCCAGCTTGACCTGTGCGACCTTCTCTTCGTCCAGCTCCAGCGCTTCGGCCAGCGCGTTGGAGTAAAAGGCCACGCGCTTGCAGTGGCCGCCGAGCTGCTCGTCGTAGAGGGTGATCAGGTCAAAGCCCAGCAGCACCATGGCGTAGAAGCTGTCTTCCAGCTCGCGATTGGCCTTGGCCAGCGCCTCGTTCTCCCGCTTCAGGTCAGCATAGAGCTGAGACACATCCTTGGCATAGGTAACGAGCTGCTTCTGCAGCAGCTCCAGTTCCTGCACGGCACGGTTGCGCTGTTCGTCTTTGGTTTCGTCCACAATCAGACTCCTTGGTCATCAGTCCCGGGTAATGCCTCCACGCCCGCCTGCCGGTCGCGCTCACTGAGAATGACCGGTTCCTCCGGCCTTCGGGCCGCTTCCTGGTATTCACGCCGCACTTCCAGTATTGCGTCCAGGGAGCGGTTGAATGCGTCCACCACCTCCGGGTCAAAGGAGTGTCCCCCTTCCCTCTCTATAATATCGCATGCAAGCTTCAACGGGTAGGCTTCCTTGTAAGGTCGCCTGGTGGTGAGAGCGTCAAATACATCAACCAGCCCGACTATGCGCGCCGGCATCGGTATCTTCGTCCGCTTCAGCCCGTTCGGATAGCCCTGTCCGTTCCATTTCTCGTGGTGGTTCAGCGCAATGACTTGCGCTTGCTGGATAACATCAGCTTCCGAACCGTCCAGTATCCTCGCACCGATAGTGGTGTGGCTCTTGATGATCTCAAACTCCTCATGCGTGAGCTTCCCGGGTTTGCGGAGGATGCTGTCGGGAATCCCGATCTTGCCGACATCGTGCATGGGCGAGGCATAGAGTATCCGCTCCACCTCGCTCGCACTGAACCCCATCGCCTCGGCGACGACAGCGGAGTAGCGGCTCATTCGTTTGATGTGGTCGCCGGTGTCCTCGTCCCGGTACTCCGCCGCCAGTGACAGCCGGTAGATGGTATCCAGGTGCGCCTCTTTCGTTGCCAGGTACTGCACGTTCAGCTGGTGGTAAGTCCTTCTGAAATCCACCGCATAGCTGGAAAGCTGGCGCCTGAGCGAAGCGAGCGCTTGCTGCTGATCCTTGCTGTCGCGGAACAGCACGGCCAGGTCCTGTGCGTAACGCATCAGTTGCGCGCAAAGATCCTCGTAGCCCCCTTGGCCCTCAGTATCCATATTGTACCAAACCGACCTGACCGCCTTCAGCCGAGGACTTCCTCGACCTTCTTCATCAGCTC
The DNA here is from genome assembly GCA_964643155.1 of uncultured Planctomycetales bacterium. Classification (GTDB taxonomy): domain Bacteria; phylum 4484-113; class 4484-113; order 4484-113; family 4484-113; genus CAZKNJ01. Next base: position 9,105 of record CAZXPM010000007.1, read on the forward strand.
CAACGGGCTGAAGGGCTTGGCGAAATAGTCGTCCGCGCCCGCCTTCATGCCGGCCTCGCGGTCGGCCTGCTGCCCCTTGGCCGTGAGCATGATCACCACGCAGCCCTTTGTGTCCGGGTTGTCCTTGATGCGGCGCGTGGCTTCCAGTCCGTCAACCTCTCCGGGCATCATTACATCCATCAGGATGATATCCGGCTTGTGTTCCTGCGCCTTTTTCAACGCTTCTTCGCCCGTTGCCGCGTGGAAGATCTCATACTCCGGCGATGCAAGCGTGACTTCCACCAGTTCACGGACATGCTCTTGGTCGTCAACCACAAGAATCTTCTTCATTGTTATCTCCAAGACTCAGCGCCCACGGGGCAATCTCAACCCCGCGGCAGCCTGATGGTCACCACCGTTCCTTTCCCCGGTTCGCTCTCAACTTCTACGGTCCCACCGTGAGTGTCCACGATGTGCTTCACAATCGTCATCCCCAGGCCGGTGCCCGGAACCTGTGCCGTGTTGGACGCGTCCGCCCGGTAGAACTTGTCAAATATCCGCGCCACCTGCTCCGGCGTCATCCCTATGCCCTCGTCCTTGACGGCAATCTCGGTCTCACTCCCCGCCTCCCGGGCGCTCACGGTTATCTTCCCGCCATCCGGCGAGTACTTTACAGCGTTGCTGAGCAGATTGTCCAGCACCTGCTGCATCTTGTCGGGATCAACGAAGAGCTCCAGCGGCTCCTGCGGGAACTCTGTGAGAAACGTATGCGTAGGATAGCGGTCACGGTACGCCGCCACCAGCCGCCCAAACAGCGCGGTAACATCGCAGTGTTTCTTCACCAGCGAGAAGCCCTTGCCGGACTCAATGCGCGAGATGTCCAGCAAGTCGCTTATGATGTTCCCCAGCGCCACTGCCTCGTTGTTGATGTAACTCAAGTACTTCCTCTGCGTTTCATCCAGGTCGCTGCGCGTGAGCAGTATTTCGGAGAAGCCCTGGATGGTCGTCAGCGGCGTGCGCAGCTCATGGGCGGCAGTGGACACAAAGTCGGTCTTCATCCGGTCAATCTCGCGCTCTTTGGTGACATCATGGATGATGGTCACGATACCGCTAACCTCGCCAGAATGGTCTCGTATCAGACTCGTGCGGGCGGAGAAGGTGCGCGATTCCTTGCCCTTCACGCTGGGCAGCGTGAAGTCAAATTCATAGCCCTCCTGCCGCTTGTCCAGTGTGTAGCGCAGCTGATCTCGCAGTGTGGGGTCAACAATCGCGAAGTCAGTGGGCAACCCGATTGCTTCGCTCAGCCGCACATCCAGCATCTCCTCCGCCGCACGGTTCATCAAGATAACCCGGTTGAACAGGTCGGTGACGATGAGCCCGTCCGCAACAGACTTCAAGATGGCGTCTATCCGGTTGTGAGCCTCCACAGTCTCTTGCAGTATGGCCTCCAGCCTCCTGGTGCGCTCCTCCACCTTGCGCTCCAGCTCCTCACGGTATTCTATGAGCTCGGTGATGTCCTGCCCCACACCCAGCATGCCTACAATCTCACCGTTGATGTCCCGGCGCGCGGCCGCGTTGAACATGAGAGACACTGGCTTGCCCGACTTGGTCTTGAGCCTGAGCTCAAAGTTGGATGTCGGCAGGCCCACAACCGCATCGTATAGCAGTCGGCTCACCGCGGCGACCTGTTCCGGGTCGCTCAGCTCCTCAGCCAGGTTCTTCCCCAGTACTTCGCTGCGCTTGTAGCCGGTGAGCGCCTCCGTTTTCTGGTTCCACTCGTTCACCAGCCCGTTAGTGTCTACGCCAAGGATGGGAGCATTGGCAGTGTCCACAATCTCCCGCAGCTCCCGGGTGACTTGCGCCACACTTCTCTCCGCCCGCTCGCGCGCCCAGTAAGTGCTGAGCATCTCCGCCACCGTCTCCAGTGCCTGGATGTCCTCCTGCTGCCACTCGCGCGGGCGTCCTTCAACCTCAAACCCCAGCACTCCTTCAAGGTCGCCCATGGGAGAGGTGATGGGCACTACCGCCACCGCCCGGGCTCCCCGGCTTAGTTCCCATTCAGACTCTATCCCCACCCCTTCCGGCGGCTTGGCAGTGTCGGCAACCACCACAGCCCGACCGGCCCGGAACTGTTCCAATGCCCAGGGGAACCGCGCGAGATCCAGGCCCCGTATCACCTCGCTTTGCCGGGAGCTCCCGGAACTGCGCCACTCATGGGTGTTGTCGCCGATGGTTCCCTCGCTCAGGCGGAAAATGTATGCACGGTCAACGCCCACCGCTTCGCCGAGCGTCCTCATCACTTCATCCAGGTCCGCCCCTTCCGCCATGGCAAACTGACGCGATACCCTGGCGAGTGCTCCTTCCATCGCGACCCGGTACTTCATACGCTCGGCGGCACGCTCCTGCTCCAGCCGCGCGTCCAACACAGGGGCTACATGGGCGGCGAGCATTTCCAGTAGCCGCACATCATCCTCGTCGTAGCCTCCTTCCTTATTGGCTACAGCAAAGAGGCCGACCAGCTTCTTTCCGTGCATTATTGGCGTGGCGATGGCGCATTCCAGCGCCACATGCCCTTCCGGCACCTTCAGCCCTTCATTCGCCCAATGTGTGCGGCGCTCGTTTAGCGCCGCGCCCCAGAGCCCGCCCCAGACTTCCGGCGGGAACACGAGCGATTTCCCGGGAATCTGGCACTCATCCCATACGGAATGAGTCAGCGAGGCAGCGACCATCCTTCCTCTTTCATCAATGTAGCTGAACAGCCCGAACTGGCTGTCCAGCGTTTGACGCACCAGCTCCATCACATTGAAGTACATCTCCTCGTCTTCCTTCGTCAGGAAGATCTCAGAGAGCATGTTGCGCAAGGACAGCTCATGCTGATAGCGCACAAGCTCAGCTTCCGCCTGCTTTTTCTCGGTGATATCCCGCGCTACGCCGATGAAGCCGATTGGCTCCCCGTCGTCATCCCTCAGCAGCGTCGTGACCATGAAGGTCTCAAACGGCGTCCCGTCCCGGGTAACATGCCCGACCTCACCCTCGCACATCCCATCCCTCAAGACAGCTTCGTTGAACTGTTTGACCTTCGCTAGCTGTGCCTCAGTGTGGAATATGCTGAGGTGCTTGCCGATGATCTCCTCTTCACTGAAACCGTGCATCCTGGCCCAGGCTGCGTTGGCGAAGGTAATCACGCCGTCCAACGTGGCAACAGCCACTCCTTCGCCCACCTGTTCGGCAATGCGTGCGAGCGTCCGCAGCCTCTCCGTGGCTTGCTTGCGTTCGGTGATGTCCACCACTGTGCCCTGGATTACCTTCTTGCCGCCTTCGTCCAGCAACACTGAGTTCATCAGGCACCAGATTGGCTCGCCGCTCTTTGTCCTTAGCCTGACCTCGCAGTTACGCATTGAGCCGAACTGCTCAAGCTGGGCCAGAATGTCCTCGCGCTCGTCCGGGTCATCATAGGTCGCAGGCGTCCCGACCTTCATCAGCTCTTCCGGTGAGCCGTAGCCCAGCATCCGCGCCATCGCCTCGTTGCATTCCAGTATCTTCCCCTCCGGCGTACTCAGGTAAACGCCCGCCAGGCTCCCGGCAACCAGCGCGCGGTACTTCTCTTCGGATGCGCGCAGAACCTCCTCCGCCCGTTTGCGCTCGCAGGCGTATTTCATTGAGCGTGTTAACAGACAGGGATCGGCCGGCCACTTGACCACGTAGTCCTGCGCGCCTTCGCGCAACGCCGCAGTTGTTACCTCACAGTCGTCCGGTCCCGTGAGCACAACGATGGCCAGGTCAGGGAACTTCTTGCGCAACCGGCGGTAGGTTTCCAGCCCGGTGCTCTCCGGCAAGCCCAGATCCAGCAGCACGACGTCATACGGGTTGTTCTCCAGCTCCTCGACTCCGGCCGTTAGGCTGTCAACCGCTGTTAGGTTCACCTTCACCGGCGAGCCCTTGAGCAGTTCCTCAACGACACTCACGTCAGCCGGATCATCCTCTATAAGCAGCACGTTCAAAAACACACTCATGAATCGTGCCCTCCTCCTTTTCCCATTTACAGCGTGGCCACCGCGCGCCTCACCTGCAACTACTACAGAACCGGTGCCGGTCATGAAACGCTCCACGCTGTAATCCTAAACCACGCGCAAGCACCAGGCCAATCAGTCAATCCTTCTATTCTTGTAGGATTTCGTGAAGCGTCAACTCAGAATGTGACAACTATCGGGTTGCGTAAAGTCACATCGGGTACGCCCCCCTTGGGCGGGAAAGGAGGACAGCTTCCCGGGCGCAGCCTGTCTGCTTGCCTAAACCTGCTCGGCGTCGGCAATGCAGCTCTACAGAGCGCTCTCCCCAAAGGCGATGCGGAGGATTGCGCGAGCTAGCTCCTCCGGCCCCACAGCCTTGGACAGGAAGCCTGATGCTCCCATCTTCGCAGCGCTCTCGCTGTACTGGGCTTCATCAAACAAGGTCAGTACGACAATGGCTAACTGCGGGCGGGAACGGCGAATCCGGCGGAGAACTTCAATGCCACTCATATCGGGCAGCGATATGTCAAGCACCACCGCATCGGGCTCCTGGGCCTCCAGGCGTTGCAGTGCCTCCCGGCCGCTTCCGGCCTCGGTGATGACAAGGTCCTCGCACTGGTCAAGCAGTATCTGCCTGAGCCCCGCGCGGAACACCGGATGGTCGTCAATGATGAGTAACTCCATCTGCCTGCACCTTACTCAGCCGGTCAGAACGCACCAGCCATGATGCTAGGAAGTATGCCACCAAACTGCCACTGCCGCAACTGGGAATCCTCCCGATTCCCTATAGGATTTTCCGTAGTGGTTGTAGGGATACCGCCCACTCACTCCACTACTGTCGCTTGCTCCTTACGGCACCAATCTGCTCTCAACCGCGTAGCGTATCAGCTCGGCATTGGTCTTCATGTTCATCTTCTCCAGGATGCGGGAGCGGTGGGTGCTGATGGTCTTCTCGCTCAGGCCCAGCTCCAGCGCGATTTCCTTGGTCGCCTTGCCGGACGCAATCATGCACATCACCTGAAACTCCCGGTCGGACAGCGCCTCGTGGGGCAGCGCCTTCGCGCCGAGCCCCAGATCGTAGATCAGCTTCTCCGCCAACTTCTCGCTGATGTACCTGCCGCCAGCGGCCACCTTGCGGATGGCAGCCACCAGCTTGTCCGGGGCGGTTTCCTTCGTGAGGTAACCACTGGCGCCCGCTCGCAGCGCCCTCACAGCGTAATGCTCCTCAGCGTGCATTGTGAGCACAATGACTGGCAAGCTGGGCCGCAAATCCCGGATAGTCCTGAGAACTTCAAGACCGCTGACGTCCGGGAGCGAGATGTCAAGGACCACCACGTCCCAGTTCGCATCTTTGACCAATTGCACGGCGTCCTCGCCGGTGCCGGCTTCACCGATTGTCGCGTCCTCGTGACCTTCGGCGAGAATCAACCTTAGCCCCTGCCGGACGATCGCGTGGTCATCCACGATGAGTATCTTCAGCATGGTTCCCCCTCTCAGGATTATTCCCTGCGTATGGCATCTCCAGCACAACCACCGTCCCTTTGCCCACCTCGCTCTCTATTTTAACATCTCCCGCCCACAGGCGCGCACGCTCGCGCATGCCTGCGATGCCAAGTGCGCGGATCGGATCAAGTTCATCTACCGCCATTCCCTTGCCATTGTCGCTAACACGCAAACGCAACTTGCCCGACCCCAGGGCAAGCGAGATACTCACCCTAGTGGCGTCGGCATGGCGCGCGACATTGGTCAGCGCCTCTTGCAGAACACGGAACACGGCGGTGGCGCGTTCCTTGTCCACCTCAAGCTCTTTGGGGCTCACGCGGAGCCTCGTCCTAAGGCCAGTGCGCTTCTTGAACTCGCCAATCTGCCATTGAATGGCTGCGACCAGCCCGAGATTATCCAGTACACTGGGGCGCAGTTCCGCAGAAATGCGCCTGACCACATCCACTGTCATGCTTATGTGTTCGTCCATCACCTTGGCCCGCTTGAGCACACCCTCCATCTCCTGCGGTATCTTTCGCATGATGCTTGACAGGTCAATCCGCAATGCCGTGAGCATCTGCGCCAGCTCGTCGTGTATCTCGTGGGAGATTCTCACCCGCTCTTCCTCGTGGGCAGCCATGACTTTCCTCGCGAGCTCCCGCAGCTCCCGGCGCGAAGACTCCAGCGCACGTTTCGTCCGCACGCGCTCGCTGATATCGCGGACAATGCCCAGAACGCTCATCGGCCCATAACCTGTTACGGGAGTGGTGACGACCTCAACGTCAACTAGCTTCCCGGACTTGTGGCGGATCTGAAG
>CAZXPM010000007.1:15402-25335 GCA_964643155.1 uncultured Planctomycetales bacterium
CTTCACCACCTCGCGGCTCTCTTTCGGGAAGAGCTTCTTGGGGGCAAAACCCATCTCATTCAGTTCGCCGATAGTGTAGCCTGTCATCTCCGCAAACCTCGTGTTAGAATAGAGGAACGTCTCCCCCTGCAGCAAGTAGATGCCGTCAAATGCGTTCTCCACCAGGTTGCGGTAAAGCTCCTCACTCTTCGCCAGCTCCTGCTGCATCTCACGCAGCTTGGTGACATCGCGTGCGATGATATCCGCGCCCACCAGCTTGCCGGTCTCGTCATAGTCAGCGTTCGCGCTGACCTCCAGATACACAGGCCCGTCATCCTTGTGCCGGAACCTAACGCTGAAAGGCGATGCGGGCGGCTCGCCCTTGCGCGCGCGGGAAAGCAGCTCAGCCATCTGCCCGCGGTCATCCTCGTGAACCCGTTCAACCAAGCTGTCCGTGGTGGGGAAGTCTGAGGGCGAATACCCCAGCACTAGCTCAAACGCTGGATTAGCAAAGGTCACACCCTTGCCGCTCTCAACCCGTAGGATGATATCAGACGCATTCATCGCCAAACGGCGGTACTGGTCCCGCTCGCGCTCCAGCAACTGGCGCTCAGTCACGTCCACTATGTAGCCTTCCAGCGTCTTAACCTCGCCCTCTTTTCGCGGCACCGCGCGTCCTTGCTCCCATACGTGCTTCACCGCCCCGTCCCCGGTGACTATCCGGTATTCCAGCTCAAACGGCCTGCGCGACCTGACCGCCGCCGCGACTTCATTCCATATCCGTTCGCGGTCATCCGGGTGAATCAAGTCGTTGTAGCTGAGTCGCTGGTTCTCTATAAGGTCTGCCGGCTCGTAGCCTGCAAGCGCCGTGATGCCATCGCTTACAAACTCCATTGTCCAGTCGCGGTCAAGCCTGCACCGGTAAGCTACTCCGCGCAGATTGCTCATGAGCGTAGACAAAGCCCGCTCACTCTCGCGAAGCGCCCTCTCCGCAGCCTTCAGGTCAGTGATGTCCATTGCGGTGAACAGCGTCCCTTCTTCCGGTTTGTCCGGATTCAGGTGGGTGGAGCTGAGAAGCACGTCTATCACGCTGCCGTCCTTGCGGCGCCATTGCGTCTCAACCACGCCGACGCCCCACGCTTCAATCTGTGCGCATCTCTTCTCCTCCACCTGTACATACTCCTCCTCCGTCGCATACAGCATCCTCGTACTCTGCCCCTCCAACTCACCTGCAATGTAACCTGTCATCCTGTGGACATGCTCGTTCGTCCAGATGAAAGTCCGGTTCTTCAGCAGGCCGATGCCTGCGGGCGACAGGCGGAGAATGCCCTGAAGGCGCTCCTTGCTGCGCCTCAGCTCTTCTTGCGCATTCACCTGCGCGGTGACGTCTTCTACCGCCGCCACCATCCCTTCAATCTCTCCGGATGCGCTGCGCAAGGGCGCGGCGTTGATGTTAAGCAGCGTGCGCCGGCGATTCGGCCACTCTATTGCATGTCTCACGCCGGTGACCGGCTTGCCGCTGGCCATCACTTGTGGAAACGGCAACATCTCATCAGGAAGCGGCCTACCCTCATAATCAGTGATCTTCCACTCTGGGTCGTTGTGCTGACGGCCGACAATGTCATCGGCACCAAGCCCCAGCACACCTTCAGCCGCAGCGTTGACATAAGTAATCCGCCCCTGCTTGTTGACCATAATGATGCCCGCTGGACTGGTCTCCATTATGCGGCTGACTATCTCCTTTTCCTCCCAAAGCGCATTGAGCGCCATCCGGGCTTCGGTAACATCATCAATCACCACGGCGATCCAGCCCTTGCGTGGCGCGAAGCACTTCACGCTCAGGTAGTTCTCGGGGTCTTGCGTGTGCACCTCAAAGCGCACTGGAATCCCCGTTTCTGCCACAGCGGCGCATTCGCTGATGCGCTCGCGGAGCACAGGGCCGTATGTCTCGCCCGCCATTGAGCCTACCAGCTGCTGCCGCCGCAAACCGAGAAGCTGCTCAAACGCTGGGTTTACGTCCCTGATAACGAAATCTATGATTTCGCCGGTATCATTCCTGACCCCCTCGTGTATGGCCACACCGTCGGTCATCGTGCCAAACAGGCTGCGGAACTTGCTTTCGCTCTCGCGCAACGCTTCTTCTATCTCCCTGCGTCCGGTAACATCCACACCTGCGCTCAGCGTTCCCACTGGCCTCCCCCTGTCATCGCGCAGCATAGTGTTGCGCCACTCAATCAGCCTCTCCTCGCCGCAAAAGGTCTTCACAGTATTTTCGTAGTACTCCACTGGCTCAATCTCGCCTGACAGGAGTTGCGCGAACACCGCCTTCACCTCTTCTCTGTTCTCTGCAGGAATGAAGTGCTCAAACCAGTCCTTACCCACCACGTCTGCTCGGGCTGGGCAGCCCAAAACATCAAGGGCCTGCTCATTGGCCAGCGTGACCTTGCCGTCGCTGTCCAGCGCGATGAACATCACCGGAGCCAGATTCAAGTACATCTGGGCCCGTTCCTTTTCAGCCCTTAGCGCCTTCTCCGCTACCTTCTGGGCGGTGATGTCCACTACCGTCTGGAGGGTCGCAGGCCTCCCCTCATAGGCTATCAGCTTGGCGTAAGCCCGGAGCCACTTGACCTCACCCGAGCTCGTGACTCCCCGGTACTCGTATGTTGCTGGCACGTCAGGCTCGCCTCTCAGCCTTCGCCGGGCAATGTCGGCAACGCGGTCGCGGTCGTCCTCATGTACTAGACGAAGCGACTCTGCGAGCGGCTTCCCTAGCACTCCGTTCTCTTCGATTCCGTAGATTTGCCTGAAAGCAGAGTTGACGTACTTGAGGCTATCCTCTTGGACAATCGCAATCCCCAGCAACATCTGTTCCGCCACCGTGCGGAACTTCTCTTCGCTCTCCTTCACCAGTTGCTCCGCGTACTTCTGTGCAGTAACATCGCGCACAACGCCCAGTACGTACCTCCTCCCTCCCAGTGCGACCACCGCTGCCGCGAGATCCACTTCAACGCGGGAACCGTCCGGGTGCTCTAGCGAGAGCTCGCCGGAACTACCGCGCCCCGCGCTCACAACCTGCAAGAACAGCTCCCTGCCGGAGTCCTGAAACTCCGCCGGGCACAGCTCCCAGAGGCTCTTTCCTCTCATTTCCGTCTTTGCCCTTCCGGAAAGATGCTCCATTTCTGGATTGCAGTCGGCGATATGCCCTGTCTCCGCGTCAACCAGGACAATCCCATGCCGCGATTCCTCAAACAGCAAGCGGAACTTGTGTTCGCTATCGGCCAGCCTCCTCATCTGAGCCTTCTCGCGGGCTGCGCCCAGCCGCAGCAACGCGGCAAGGAGCACGGTCGTGATCAGGATGTAGAACCACCCCTTCCACAACTGCGCCATGGTCAGTTGCGCTTCGGATGTGGCAATCGCAGCAACGAGCTTGTCGGTGAAGAGTATCCACAGCACGCCAAAGAGCGCGTACACCGCGGGCACAAGCCACACATAGCCCTGGGGGAAGCTCACGGCAGTGGTGAGTACCTGTTTCTCAGACCTCGTGCTCATAGGGGCTTCTCCTTGTTCCGCGCGAACGCGTGCGGATTGTGAGCAGTGAACCTCACATTCCTGATTATACATTCTGCACGCGACTATGCGCGGCTGCGCCTACTCAGCCTGTACCATCCTAGGCTCTCTACTTAAACCGGTGGCAGGATAGGCAGTCCTGCGAGGTGCAGGTTGCCGGCGGCTCGGCGTGGCATTCGCTGCACCGGTCTGCGCCCGCCTTTAACGAATGCAGCGGGTGGCAGGACTTGCAGTCACCATGCCCTCGGTTTCCGTGCAGCCCCGGGAGTTCCGAATGGCATTCGGCGCACGACTTCGCGTCTGGCCTCCACCGGTGCTTGTCGTGGCAGGTCCCGCAATCTGAGTGCATAGTGTTCTCAAGCTGCGAGAGCACATCGGCGTGGCACTCCCCGCAGCCTGAGAAGTCCGCCTTCATCTCGTGGGGCTGGTGGCAGGACAGGCAGTCTTCCTTCACCAGCCCGCGTGAACGCCTCCACGCCAGGCTGTGGCAGACCGCACAGGAAGCCTCCTGCCCTATGAACTCTGCAGCGTGGCTAGCTTCATGGCAGTTGTAGCATTCGGCATGCGCCTGAGTGGGGGGACTCGCGTACAAGTCGCGATGGCAGGTTCCGCAATTGCGGGCGTCGGGATGCACTGCAAACACGTGCGTGTGGTGGCATATGCTGCACTTGCAGTGCCCCCCGGGAACCTCATCCCACGCTAGCTTTGGCTCGGCCCTGGCGTCGGGATGGCATCCCATGCAGGTCCCTTCTGGTCCCGCGAAATAGAACTTCCGGCTGCTGATGGCAGCCGCCGAGTGGCAGTTCTCACAAGTCACATGCGGCTGAGGGGCGTTCGGACTGAAAGCAGGCGTGGTGAAGCGTTCTTGGTGGCACCCGTTGCAGTCGCCGGTGCGAGCCATCGTGGAAATGCTATGCGGTTCATGGCACACCCGGCAGTCCTTCTGGTGGAATGGCATATTGTGCTCAACCACCTTCTCCACATCGTGGCAGATGGTGCAGTTCTCCTCAAACGGCGCGCGCCAGATATGCGGATGATGGCAGGTAGTGCAATTGCGGTGCTGGCTGTGCAAACTCTCGTCGTCCAGCACCTTGCCTTCCTCTGGATGGCAGCCCGCGCAGGCCCGGTCACCTTTGTAGCGGAAGCTGCTGACAAAGTGGCAGCTCTCACAGTCGCGGTGTTCTTCCGGCAGGTTGCGGCCGCCAGCGTAGAACACCCCCTCGTGGCAGTTCAAGCACGCTTCACCGATAATCTCAGTCTCGGTGAAGTGAGGGCTGTGGCACTCAGTGCAGTCCGAGGGGTGTCCTGGAATGTGATGGACCAGCACCGTCTCGCTTGGGAAGTGGCAGCGGCTGCAAAGCTGCTCGCCGCTCTCGCGCTTGCGGTGGGGGACGTGGCACATCAAACACGAGCCGTGTGCGCCCTTTGAAGGATGCATCTTGCCCACGATGTCAGCGTGGCACTCGGCGCACACATCTTCTCCCGCCACTTCCGCGCTCCTGTGTGGCTCGTGGCAGCGTTCACAGGTGATGTTGTGCGACTCACCCTTCTCGCAGAACGCAATTATCCGCTCGCCGGCCTCTTCACCTTCATGGCAGTTCCGGCAGAGCTCCTGGGCGATACGAATGCTCCCTTGCGTCCGCTCAGCGGCTTTCGTGAAAGAATGGCATGCAAGGCAGTGGTAAAGCCATACCTCCGCAGTCACCACCCCGGCTGCATGGCATTCATTGCACTTCATTTGCGCTTTGGCTGGTGAGAGCGGCTCATTTCCTGTATGGCAGTCGTCGCAGTCTGCACCCTCTTCACGGTGCAGGTCGTGCATCTTATTCCCCAACACCGTGGTTAGCTCTGCGCGTGTGAACGGGACAATCTGCTGCGGGCCTGAGAGGATCTTGCCTGTATGGGGCTTGTGGCATGATGAGCACGAACGGTCTGCGTTCGTTTCGGTCTCGCAGCTACCGAACCTCTCGGATTCGCCAGGCCGATGGCACTCCTCGCAATGGTCGCTGAGCGCTCTGTATCCGCCAGCGGAACTCTCCAGGCGGGCGGTGAACGGATGGCAGGCAGCGCAATGATGCTTCCAAGCCAGGTCGTTTTCGGTCTCCACCGTATGGCAATTGCTACAGAGGTTTGCCGTCTCGGTAGCTGTCAATGGCTGCGCAGCCGCATGGCAGTCCGCGCACCGCGCATCGCCGCGCAGGTGAACCGCGTGCATGCTGCTGTTGGCAATCTGCTTGATGTCGTTCCGCGTGAAGGGCGCAAGCCTCCCCGGGCTCAGTCTTGCGAGCTCAGCGCTGTCTGCAGCCGGACGGCATGAAACGACCGCCACGGCGAGAACGAACGTCAGAATTGCCATCGCCGGAAACCAGCACTTTCGCGGGAAACCTCTCATACCGCCGCCTCCTGCCCATGATGACTCGGCTCTGCTCCTTCAGCAGAGCTTTCACTGGGTTCAACTTCATGCGCCGGAAGGACAGGGAACAGCATCACGGCAATGTTGTAGAAGAAGATGATGGCGCAGACTATCCCAGTAGTTATTACCAGTTCCTCCACGCTGGGGAAGTACCACCCGGTACCCGGGCGGTGCATGGCAAACAGTGTAGTGCTGAAGCGGTTCCAGACCAGCCCGAGAACCACCAAGGACGCGGCAGAGAACCGCATCCACTTGCTCGCCCGAAACCCCGGCTTCAGCAGGATGACCAGCGGCAGCACCACACCCACGAGCATTTCGGCCAGGAACACCAGCCCAAGGACAGAAAACAGCGACATTATCTGGCCCCGCGCCAAGATGTCCACCACTCTCACCACGAAGTATATGGCGAGCCCATATACCAGGTATCGGCTTAGCCCGGTCAGAGCATCTTCTTCCTCCGCCAGGCCGAAAGACTGGGCGCTGATGGTGGCTTCGAATATAACCATGGCGAAGCCCACGGCCACCGCCGACAGGAAGAAGTTCACCGGCAGCAAGGGCGTCCACCACAGCGGGTGCAGCTTGTCCGGCATCAGAAGAAACAGCGTGCCCAGCGATGATTGATGCGCGGTTGAGAAGATCACCCCGGCGATAATCAGGACAATCGGTGTTCCCGGCCGGGACCGCACCAGCGCAGGCGTGAACACTGCGACTGCTGTGACCGCTGCAAACGCAGCCAGCGTCCACCAGATTGAATGCGACATTACGTAGGTGAAAAACGTCAGCGCGAATATCACATACGGCGGCACCAGCAGCCGCCAGAGTTCGTGCAGCTTGCTCCAACCGAGCCGCTCAAATACCGCTGGCGCGAACTCCAGCGCCAGTATGCTGAGGTAGAGCATGACGCACCACGCAACTTCAAACAGCGCCGAGTGCTTTGGCCAGTAGATGATGGGATGCCAGATATTCCAGGGCTTGCCCAGGTCCGCGAGCAGCCCTACGGCGACAAAGACGTAGCCCAGCAGAGCCGTCAGAACCGCCGGGCGCACCAGCCCATGGTACTTCTCCTCCATGAAGATGTACACCACCGCCGCCGTGGTGAAACCACCGGCAGCCAGCGCGACGCCGCAGATCACGTCAAACGCAACCCAGAGGCCCCACGGGAACTGGTCGGACAGGTTGGTCGTGGCTCCAAGCCCGAGAATGAAGCGGTAGCCTGCCGCCAGGACGGCAACCACCATCAGCGCGATTAGCACACGCATGCGCCCGTCAAACAAACGTAACGCCGGTCGGTAGTAGTTTTCTCCCTTCATTGTTACTCCCGTCCTTCCGTCAGGACACCGTCACATCCCGGTCAGTATGAGGAATCCGACGCCAATCAGAAGCACTCCCGCCGCTGCACGGATCGCCGGAGTGTATTCGCGCATAAAGGCTCCCAGCTTCTGGAAGCCCAATCCCAACCCCACCAGCCCAAGCGTTAGCGGGAGGCTGTAACCCAGGCCAAACATCGCCAGCACAGCAATGCCCCAGAGGAGTTTTCCCGGCACTGCCGCGATTCCCAGCACTATTGGAAGTACCGGATTGCATAGCGCGGAGCACGCGCTAACGCCCCCGCCCACGGCAAGCCCGTACACAATGGACCCGGCACCGCCGCCCGGGGCCAGCTTCGCGGCCACGCCCGCCGGCGCCAGCTTGACCGGAAGCACACCGAGGTTTGCCAGCCCGAATACCACAAGGATGAAGCCGGCGAACACACGCCAGTAAACCCCCAGCGAAGAGCTTGCAGCCTGCCCGATGAAACCGGCGGTAGCACCCAGCACGGACAGTGACAGCATGACTCCCGCCATGAACATCAGCCCGTTGAGCATGATCCGCCGGCGTTCCGCCCCGGCGCCCAGGGTACCCGAGTAACCGGCGATGGCGCCAAGCACGGCGAAGTGGCAAGCAGAACAGCTCAACGCCCCCAAGAACCCCAGCACCAGGCTGGCAGCCAGCAGTGCTGGCGTCACGCTCGGCGTCTCCAGGGTATGGGCCAGCCAGGCGAACATCAGCGCACCGCCCGATCTATCACGGTCTGTGCCGGCGCGCCTGCGTGCAACGCTGCATGCGCGTGATGAGTAAATACTGTGTGAAATATCGTGTGCAGGCCCAGAATCAGTGCCGAGCCCAGCACCACAACCACGATAAAGAGCTTCACACGGGAGGACAGCGACGACCCGCCGCTCCCTCCGCCGTCATTCCCGTCACCTTCCCGGCGGCGCTTGAATCCCACGAACAGCCCCGCGAGCAAAGTGCTGCCGAACACCACCACTAACGGCACTGAGCCGAGCGCCGGGGCGGTGTACTCCGGGTAAGGCCGCACCCCCACATTGGTGGGAAAGCCCAGCTCCTCAAACGGCACCGGTGAGATGTACAGCCAGCTAGTGCCGCCGGCCTCAAACTCCCCGTAAACATGATCCACGTATTTCCCCGGGTTGCTGTCAATCCGCCGGTGCGCCTCCTTGAGCAACACATCGCGGTTGCCGAACAACAACGCATCCGCGGGGCAGGAGCGTACGCACGCCGGAACCCTCTCGGTCGGCGGCAGGCTCTCGTCCAGAATCTGGTCAAAGCAGAACGTGCACTTCTTAATGACCGGGTTCCAGGTGTCCCACTCATAGGTCGGCACGCCAAAGGGACAGGCCATCATGCAGTAGCGGCAGCCCATGCACTTGAAGCTGTCGTAAAGCACAGGGCCCTCTTCGTTCTTCTCAAGCGCACCCACCGGGCAAGCAGCCTCACACGAGGGCTCCAGACAATGCATGCACTGTCGCTTCACGAAGACCCACTTAGGCTCGCCATCCGGGCCGTCCACGAGGTGGTATTCCACTACAGTGTAGGTGTCGGCTGACAGCTTCGGCTGTTCCGAGGCAATGCTCGGGTCAGGGTTGTTCAGCTGGTTTCGCGCCGCGAGCTGCACATAGTCCGCCTGATTCAGCGGCAGCCCGTTCTTCTGTTTGCACGCCACGACGCAGGCGCGGCAGCCCACACACACCGTTAGATCAACCAGCACAGCGTAAGGCCCGCCTCGCTCGGTGGTCTGGCGCAGCAGCTCCAGCGCTTCCGGCGAAAGCCCCGGCATCGCTTCTTCGGGCAAACGCTCAGCGGGTACCGGCTCCCCCTCCGCAGTGGTCAGTTTGCCGTCCTTTGCACTAGTGACCTGGTTCACACCTTCTGCGCCGTCGCCCCCGACATTCTGGTCCTTGGTGGCCGGTTCCTCGCTCAGGGTCGGCCCAGACCCTCCCGCCGTTTCCTGGGCCTTGGCGGTCGGGCCGAGCAGCGCAAAAACACCCGGTGCCCGTCCTAACGAACCATCATGAGATATGACCGAAGAGCCAGGTGCGAAAAGCACCAGCGTGACTGTAACAAATGCCGCGACGGCGATCTTGGTTATCGGTGAGTTGCCATTCACTGGCGACACCTCCATGGGGGTTCTGCCCCATAAGAAACATATCACAAATCCGTCACGCGCGCAGCCCTTCGCCACAAAAATGCCACCTGTTTTCGGCGAATCTCGCTGATTCGCCCGGAACACTGTCACAGAAGGGTCACCAGCCGGCCTACTGCGGTGATAAACCTGTTATACGGGCGCGGCATGTTACAATGCGCTCGTGGATAACAGTTGGTATCCGCTGATCATCTCAGGCTCGCTTCTGTTCGCCTTACTGGGTTGGCTTATCGGCCGGATGAACAACCAGGGTTGCCTGGGCTGCGCTCTCGGCTGCCTGCTCGGCCCCCTGGGCCTCCTCATCACCGCCCTGCTGGGCCGGGACCGTTGACTAGCGCTATGTAGCGCAAAGCGGCATCTGACTCCACGTGCGCCCTTCCAGCAGCCGCCCCGCCTTCTTTTTCTGAACTCCGCCCCACTGCTTGAAGAAGAACGGCACCTTTGCGGCCACGCACTGGTCGCGCAGGCTCAGCGCCCACTCTTCGCGCAT
>CAZXPM010000008.1:0-23896 GCA_964643155.1 uncultured Planctomycetales bacterium
GCGGCGGCCTCTGGCCGCATATGAGCAGCGGGATGAACTACTACGCCGACGGCGTCATCGTGGACGTGCACTACGTCAGCGGCTTCGGGGGCTCCTTCAGCGATTCGCATAACATGTGCGTGGCCGCCCACGAATACGGCCACATCATGGGCGCGGTGGACCTCTACGACACGGATTACAGCTCCGACGGCTGCGGCAAGTGGTCAATGATGGCCTACAACTACGACACCACCTTCCGGCCGCCCGCCTTCGATCCCTGGCACCGGATGCACTTCGGTTGGATTACACCGCTGGTCATCACCAAAGATACGACGTCCCTGAACATACCGCAGATTGCCACCAACCGCTTTGCACTGAAGCTATGGACCAACGGCGACCCGGGCGATGAGTACTTCCTGGTGGAAAACCGCCAGAAAACCGGCACCGACGCGCCCCGTCCGGGCGCAGGGCTGATGATCTACCACTGCGATGATTCGCGGTCAAACAACGCAAACGATTCTCATCGCCTGGTGGATGTGGAATGCGCCGATGGACTGGACGGAAACAACAAGGACGACCTTGACTACGACGACGACGGAAACAGGGGCGATTCCACCGACCCGTTTTACTCGGGTAACAACGACACCTTCAATTTCACCAGTAATCCGCCCAGCAAGTCCTACGCCGGCACCGATTCATACGTAAAGGTGGAGAACATATCCGCCAGCGGCAGCACCATGACCGCCGACATCTATGTTGAGACCGGCACGCACCCTACCGTGAGCATCACTGCGCCTTCGGCGGACGACACTGTGAGCGGCGATGTCACCTTCTCGGCAGACGCCACCGCTGAAAGCGGCCGCACCATCTCCAAGGTTGACTTCTATGCGAACGGCTACTTTGTCGGCTCCGACGACACCGGCGACAGCGACAGCTACGAGATCACCTGGAACTCCCGCACCTGCTACAACACGACAGTCACCATTGCAGCCAAGGCGCTGGACAGCGAGGGGGAGACTTACACCGACACGATTGAAGTCACGGTAGATAACGACGGCGAGTGGCCCTTCAGCGACAACATGGACGACACCTGGAACTGGGCCATCTCCGATCCCTCCGGCAACGCCTACTGGGAACTCAAGACCGACACCTACAACTCCTCGCCGAGCTGCCTGGGCATCGGCACGGGATACGACCGCAACGAGCACGACCGCATCCTCTCGCCACTGCTGGATCTTACCGGCGCCACCCAGCCCACGCTGACCTATTACATGCGCTACCGCATCCTGAGCAGCCTCCACAATGCCCGCGTTTACGTCATCAGCGAGGATGGGAGCGAAGAGACTCAGCTCGTGGCTCGTACCGGCACAGACCTTAGCTGGAAGAGCCATGCGCTGTGGCTGGACGACTTTGCCGGCGAGAAGGTCTTCGTCGCCTTTGAATTAAACTCCACCTCGTTGAGCAGCGGTTCCGGTGGCGGAATGTGGGTGGACGACGTGGAATTGCACGAGCGCTCGGACCCGCCGACCATAAACGACGTTACGCCGTCGGATGGCTCCACTGTGTCCGGCAACGTGATGATTGAGGTTGACGCCACCGACGATGAAGGGGTCACTTATGTGGCTTTCTGGATGGACGGCGACTACGTGGGCTCCGACACTAGCGACCCGTTTGAGTTTTCCTGGAACTCGCGACACGTCTTTAACGGCGATATCGCGGTTCTCATCCGCGCCTACGACCGCGACGAGCAATACGACGAGGTTGAGGTGACTTACACCGTGGACAACACGCAGTTCACCCCGACCTACTTCTTTGACTTTGAGGACAGCGGGCACTTCAGCGACAACTGGCGGATTGAGGACGACAGCGGCCCGGGCACCTGGCAACTCACGAGCTACTCTTACTACCGCGGCTCGTATTCCGCTTATTGCGGCCAGCTCAGTTCACATCTCTACGGCGCCTACGAGTACGACTGGCTGGTGACGCCCACGGTGGATCTAACGGGAGTGCTGGACCCGTTCCTGTACTTCCACCACAAGTATGGCACCGAGTCAGGCTACGACTATGTGAAGCTATACGTCACGACCGATCTGGACACCTGGGACTTACTGGGCCAGTATGACGGCACCGGCGGGTGGCAACTGGCGGTGTATGATCTGGCATCCTACACTCAGCCAGTGAAGATAGCGTTCCTGCTGCAAAGCGATCCGCTGGTAGTGGGCGAAGGCTGGTATCTGGATGATGTGATGGTGCGTCCCTTCCCGGTGATTGTTAGCGTGGAGCCCTCGCGCCCGTACCTGGGGCAGACCATCACGATCACCGGCTCCGGGTTCGGGGGCGGGCATTACCCGAACGCGCTGGTGCTTCCGGGACACGGTGCCGTGGCTGCGGGAGAAGTGACCAGCTGGAATGACAGCGAAATCGTGCTGGACGTTCCAGCGGATACGGTTACCGGGACGATTGAGATGTGGGAGCAGGACACGGGTGCGCAGATAACCATTGTGCTGCCTCCGCCAACACTGGAAAACCTGGGGCAGTACTAGCGCCGGGTCTTAGTGGTTCACCTCGTCCAGGCTGGTCTTGAAACCGGCCTGAACCAGGTCGTGCAAGTGGATCATGCCCACTGGCTTCCCCTCGCTATCCACCACTGGCAACAGGAAGATCGGTCGCGGCTCGTGGTTCTCCATCAGTGAAAGCGCCTGGGAGGCCAGCGCTTCGTCGCCAATCACGGTGGGCGACGCGGTCATCAGCTCCGACGCCCGGGCATTCATCAGTTCTTCCACCGTTCCTTCCCAGCGCTCCATGATGCGGCGCACGTCCCCGTCGGTGATAATCCCGGAGAGCTTGCCGTCCTCGCCCACAATGCTCACGCCGCCGAGCTTGTAGCGGGTGATAGCCTTCAGCGCCGCACGGAAACTGTCGCCTGCGCCGACCGTTGGGTTGGTCGTTTCTCCCTTCAGCAGGTCGGTCACCTTCAACGTCAACCGCTTGCCCAGCATTCCGCGCGGGTGGATCACGGCGTAGTCTTCCTTGCGGAACTCATTCAGCCGCATCAGCACTACTGTCAACGCATCGCCCAGTGCCAGTGTTGCCAGCGAAGAAGCAGTGGGCACCAGGTTGTCCGGATCGCTCTCGCGGACATTTCCAATGTGCAGGTGAACCGTGGCGCGGCGTGCAAGCTCCGAGCCCGGGTTGCCGGTGATGGCAATGACCGGGATGCTGAGATGCGCCAGTGCCGGCAGCAGGTCAAGAATCTCCGCCGTCTCGCCTGAATTGCTCACCGCGATAACCACATCATCGCGCGACACCAGCCCCAGGTCGCCGTGGAAACCCTCGGCGGAGTGCAGAAAGGAGGCCAGCGTGCCGGTGCTCGTAAGGGTGGCGGCAATCTTCTGGGCAATGTGGCCGGACTTGCCGATGCCGGTAAGCACGATCCGCCCCTTGCAGGCGATGATCAGCTCCACGGCGCGCACGAAGTCTTCACCGAGCGTGGAAAGGAGTCCCTGGACCGCGGAGGTCTCATTCTCAACGACCGCCCGCGCAATCCCGAGTATCTCCTCCGGGGTGTGCCGCTTACCCTCCATCAGCGCGATTATAACAGAGCGGCGCGATGCGGCTGATATAATCTCCGCAGTGTACAAACCCGGGCTGGTCTCAGTTATTGTCGTCAACTACCGCACGGAGAAGTACCTCGCCGAGTGCCTTCAAAGCGTCCGGCGGCAGGACTACCCCCTGATTGAACTCGTTTTGGTCAACAACGGAAGCCCGGAATTTGACCCCGCCGTCCGCGACGAGTTTCACCCCGAGGTTTTCCTGGAAAACCCGCGTAACCTGGGCTTTGCGCGCGCCAACAACCAGGGCATACTCCATTCGCGGGGCGAGTTCGTACTCCTGCTGAACGCCGACGCATGGCTGGATGAGGGGTTCGTCGCGGCCGCAATCAAGGAGTTCGCCCGGGATGCGGCCATCGGGACGGTGGTTCCGCGTATCCTCGTGGCTGGCGATCCACTGAAAACGGAGAGCACCGGCCACTTGCTGCGCACTGATTTCACCGCAGCCCACCGCGATCATCTCGCTCCTGCCGCGCTGGCTGAGTCCAGCGAAGGCTACGTC
The DNA here is from genome assembly GCA_964643155.1 of uncultured Planctomycetales bacterium. GTDB lineage: Bacteria > 4484-113 > 4484-113 > 4484-113 > 4484-113 > CAZKNJ01. The sequence goes on from CAZXPM010000008.1 coordinate 4,093, forward strand.
TTCGGTGGAACTGCAGCGTGCATCGTTTACCGGCGCCAGATGCTGGAAGCGGTGCGGTTCGGGGACGAGTTCTTTGATGAGAGCTTCTTCGCGTATTACGAGGATGTGGACCTGGACCTGCGGGCGCAACTGCTGGGTTTCAAGGCATGGCACCAGCCCCGGCTGGTTGCGCGCCACATTGGCGCCGGCTCCGGTGGGAGGAAGAGCCGCCGACTGCGGCTCATCGCCGAGAAGAACCGCTACCTGTCGCTGACGAAGTGCCTCACAACCGCTGACTGGCTGCCCAGCCTGCCGCAGCTTGCGCTTTACGAGGCCTATCACTTCTTCAAGAACCTGGCAGCGCCGTACTTGTTTCTGGCGCTGTTCAGTTATCTGTTCCTACTGCCACTCACATTGCGCAAACGCTGGGAACTGCAACACCGGCGGGCGCTTCGGCCCCGCGACCTGCGGAAACTCCTGACTCCACGATTCGGGCGCCAGCCGACATCACGGCCAGAGACTGCCGGTCGCACAATGACGGCGTCGGTCGTGGTCATTAACTACAACGGCCTGGCTGAGAGCCGGATGTGCCTGGACGGCCTCAGCAGGCAGGACTTCACCGGTTTTGAGACTATCCTGGTTGACAACGGCAGCGCGGCTGACGAGGCCGCCGCCATTGAACGCGAGTTCCCGCATGTGCGTGTGGTGAGAACCGGCGTGAACACCGGCTTCGCCGGCGGCGCCAACGCAGGCTTCCTCGCCGCGCGGGGCAAATACGTGATTCTGCTCAACAACGATGCTGTGCCTGAACCGGGCTTCGTGCGCGAACTGGTGGAAGCCATGGAAAGAACGGGCGCGGATGCGGGCTGCGGTGTGCTGGTGGAAGGAGAGAAACCGCCGGCGAACGACACGCTGAACCTGCTCGGGCAGAACATCCCCGGAGTTTTCGGAGATGAAGCGCTGACATTCTATCCTTCCGGCGGCGCCGCCATCATCCGGGCCGAGTCGGTGGCGAAGCTCGGCGGCGACCTGTTTGACCCCCGCTACTTCATCTATCACGAAGACGTGAGCCTGGGCTTCCGCATCCGCCTGGCGGGCGGCAAGACCATCAAGATACCCGAAGCCCGGGCGCGGCACGCGGGCGGCGCCACCACACGCAAGCTGCCCCGTTCACAGGTGCGTTATTACCAGACACGCAACCGCCTGCTCAACCGCTGGCTCCACTATGAAGCGGGCACTCTGCTCAGGTTGCTGCCGTTGTTCATTGGCGAGTGGATCGCGCGGCACGCCCTTGCCCTAACAAGCCCTCACGAGTTAGCCGCAACTCTTCGCGTTGATGGATACATGCTCGCCCACATTCCCGGCATCATCGCGGAAAGGCGCAGGCTGGGCAGGCTCAGGCACTCCCGCCCGCTGGCCGGCGCCGGCGGCGGCTACACCCACGACCGCGACTTCACGCACCTGCTGTCGGGTCGCCTGACCGCGCGCAGGGGCGGCCTGCTCAACGCGCTATCACTGGGGTGGCTGCGGCTGGTGGGGATGCAGTGCTGGGAACTGCGGAAGCCCGGGCTCTGATATAATCGCGCCGTGCACCTCCTCTACAACGTCCTGCTCGTGCTACTCTCGCCCCTCATCTATCTCCTGGCGCGGCTGAACCCTCGCTTGCGCCACGGTTTCGGCGAGCGCATGGGGCATTTCCGCAATCCCGAGGCAGTGGAGGCGGTGCGGGGGCAGGCCATCTGGCTGCACGGCGTCTCTGTGGGCGAGGCTAAGCTGCTCCTTCCCCTGGTCTCGCAACTCAGGGAAGACGGCGTGCAATACTCCTTCTTCGTAACCACTATCACGGCGACCGGCATGGAGGTGCTGCAGCGCGAAGTGGGAGGCGCATCCGATGTGGCCCTGGCTTACTTCCCGCTGGCTGACCTTCCCTGGGCGGTAAACCGGTTCATCCGCGCCGTTCAGCCGGTGATATACATCGCCGCGGAGGGCGAAGCCTGGCCCAATCTCATGGGGAGCCTGCGCCGCCAGGGTGTCAAGTGCATCTTGGTCAATGCGCGTTACTACCTCGCCAACAAGCCGTGGTGGAAGCGTGTGATCGCCCGCTGGCTGTTTGGAGGGTTTGACCGGATTATCTGCCAGGAGGAAGTCTTTGCCGGAGTTTTCGCCCAGCTGGGAGTGCCACGTGAGCGCCTTTCCGTCAGCGGTAACATGAAAAGTGACCTGTCCGTTGAGCCCTGGGACAAGACCCGCATGGAGCGATTCAAAGCCCGCTACGGACTCGCGGGCCGCCGAGTGCTCGTCGCAGGCTCCACGCACCCGGGTGAAGAAGAACTGGTGATCCAGGCGTTCAACACGGCAGCCCCAGGGGCAAGCGAGTGGTCGCTGGTACTGGTTCCCCGACACCCGGAGCGGGCGCAGGAAGTCGCCAGATTGGTAGCGTCACACGGGCATAGGCCGAAGCGAACCAGCAGGCTGGAGAGCGCAGGCCCGGGCGAAGTGGTGGTAGTGGACGAGATGGGGGTGTTGCTTGATTTCTACCGGGCGTCCGACCTGGTGGTGCTGGGCGGGACTTATCACCCGAAGGTCGGCGGGCACAACATCCTGGAACCTGCGCTGGCAGCCAGGCCAGTTATCCACGGCCCTTACGTGGATTCCATCGTCCAGCATGCGAAGCTGCTGGACCAGGCAGGGGGAGCCATGTGCGCCCAGCCGGATGAGCTGGCGGACGCCCTCGGGAAGCTGATGCAGGATGAAAACCTCCGCGGCAGAATGGGGCGATCAGCCCTGGAGCAGGCAAAGTCGCTCACGGGAGCCACACGCCGCACCGCACAGATTATCCAGCAGGAACTCGGGACACCTTAAGCGGGCTCATACTTCACGATAAGCCCTTTGCTGATGGACTTGCGGCGCGCCGGCTTTACATGCTTGTGGATTATCTCAAGGTCGGGACTCTCCGGGGCGTCGGGATCCACGAAGCTCCTGACCTCTGTCTCCGCATAAGCGAGATCCCAGTCAAAGCACGGCACCGCGGTTCCGTCCAGCTCTCCCAGCAAGTCGCCAGGAAGAGCGGACACCGGCCAGTTCACCGTGTGCTCGGGCAGGAAGGTGACAAGTTTGCCGTCTGTGGTCAGGTCCAGAAAAGTGAAGTGGACAACGAGCTTGCCGAAGGGCGTTACCCGCTGCTTGGCAAAGCCGCTGTAATGTTCCTCTATGCCATGGAACTTCTTGCGGTTGAGCCTGACATGGAAAACCGAGGAGTGGCTGCGGAAGATGAAGAAGCTCACATCTCTGTGCTCGCGCGCGTGCTGTTCGCCGTCAAGAGCCTCAACCGCCCACCCTCCTGCAAGCCAGGCCGTGAGGCCGGCAATCCTCGTTTCGTGGAGGAACTGCAGGAGCCACTTCCTTTGGAAATCTCTCATACGAGACGATACAGGTTCGGTAGACACGTGCTTCTCCCGTTAGGTGCTCTGTGATTCGTCGGAACTGCTGGCCGACACCGGAATATGCTCGCGTTCCTCTTTCACGTACAGCGAGAGAATGTCGCCTTCCTGGACGTCAGACGTCCCTTCTATGCGCAGGCCGCATTCATAACCCTCAGCGACTTCCCGGACATCATCTTTGAACCTCTTCAGCGAGCCCAGCTGGCCTTCCAGCAAGACCTCGCCCTCGCGCTTCAGCCTGTAGTTGGCGTTTCGCTGCGCCTTGCCGGAAACGACCATGCCGCCGCAAATCACGGAGTTGCGGTCCCTCCGGAAAATGGCTCTTATCTCCACTTCGCCAATCGGCACTTCCACAATGTCGGGCTTCAGCAGCCCGCGGAGCGCCAGCTCCATGTCCTCAATTAGCTTGTAGATTATGCGATAGAGCCTGATTTGCACTTTCTCGCGCTCAGCCAGTTTCCGCGCCTGGCCAGCCAGCGTGACGTTGAATCCCACTATCATCGCACCGGAGGCAGAGGCCAGCATCACGTCGGATTCGTTTATCTGGCCGACGCCGCCGCGGATTACGTTGATCTTGAGATCCTCCACGGACAGCTTGCCCAGCGCCTCCACGACCGCTTCCTGGCTCCCCTGAACATCGGCCTTCACCACCACGCTGAGCTCCTGGGCCTGCTCGTCCTTGAACTGCGAGAAAACGTCCTCCAGCGAAACGTGGGCCGAAGGCCTGACGACAGACTCCCGGGCGCGCTGGTCGCTTCTGCTATCAGCGATCTGCTGAGCCTTGCGCTTGGCGTCGAAGCCGTACACACGCTCTCCATTCTCCGGCTGATTGGCAAAGCCGATTACCCGGGCGGGGGCAGCCGGTCCGGCTTCAACGATCTCTTCGCCGTTCTCGTCCACCATGCGCTTGATGCGACCGACAGAGTCCCCGCAGAGGATATAGTGCCCCTTCTTGAACGTCCCCTGCACGACCAGCACCGTCGCAACGATGCCCACCCCGGGGTCAACCTCGTTCTCGATGATAACCCCAACGGGCGGGGCTGTCGGGTCGGCCTTCAGGTCCATTAGCTCAGCCTGAAGGTTGATCATCTCCAGCAGGCTATCCAGATTCTCGCCAGTAAGCGCGGAGACATTGACAAAGACCGTGTCTCCCCCCCACTCTTCGGGCACCAGGCCATGCTGGGAAAGCTGCTGCTTTACGCGCTCCGGATTGGCGTCGGGCTTGTCTATTTTGTTGATCGCAACGATGATCGGCGCCTTGGCCGACCTGCAGTGTTCCACCGCCTCAACGGTCTGGGGCATAACGCCATCATCTGCGGCTACAACCAGCACCACTATGTCAGTTGCCTGTGAGCCGCGCGCCCGCATTGCGGTGAACGCCTCGTGGCCCGGCGTATCCAGGAAAGTTATCAGCTTGTCGTTGATTGAGGTCTGATATGCGCCGATATGCTGCGTGATACCGCCGGCCTCTTCGTCCACCACGTGGGCGCGGCGCAAGGCGTCCAGGAGCTTGGTCTTGCCATGGTCAACATGGCCCATTACCGTCACAACCGGAGGCCGCGGCTTCAGGTTTTCGGCCTGTGACACCTGGGTGAGGACCTCCAGCTCATGTTCCGGCTCTTCGCTTACAGCTATCTCGTACTCAACCCCGAACTTGTCGCAGATAAGAGAGACCTCATCCACATCCGCCACGTGGTTAATCGTGGCCAGAATGTCCAGCTCATCCATCAGGAAGCGGATGATGCTGGAGACCTTGATGCCGCTCTTCTCCGAAACTTCACGCAGCGTCATCGGGCCTGTAATCTTGACGTGGCGCTCAACGTCAGCCGCTGGCTTGCCTTTGGGGCCGCCCTTGACTTTGAATACGCGCTTCCGGCTGGAGCCGCCGGTCTCCTCTTCGCCATGTGCGTCGCGCTTTAGCCTGGTAGGCCGCCGAACCCGTCCCTTGGCGCGCTTCACCTCTTTCACCTCAGCCGGGCGGGCGACCTTCTTCGGGGGCTCGGCCACCGGCTCTTCCTCCACTGCTGCTTCGGGTTCTGCCTTGGCGACATCGGGAATGGCCTCTTCGGTTTCCTTTTCCTTCGGCGCTTTCGCCAGTTTCACCTTCGGCGCTGAAGGCTTGTCCTCAATTATCTGTTTCAGCTTGTGCTCGGCAGGAGGTTTGTCTGCCCGCTTCCCTTCATCACTCGGGGCCTCTTCCTTCTTCTCTTCGGTGACGGGAAAGAAATCCTTGAGCTTGGATGGCTTCTTCGGGACGGTCTCCACATCTGTCGCTCTGGGGCGGGTGATGCGCCGCGCCTCCACCGTCAAGGGATTGTCCGCAACGAGCGCCTCCAACTGGGCTATTGTCTCGTCGTCGATTTCCGACAGTACGCCGAAGCCCTCGGCCGAAGTGTCGTAGCCAACTTGCCGCAGCCACTCAACGACCTGCTCAAAGGACTTCGCCCCGAGTTGTCGGACCAGATGTATTACCTTTTTCGGCATCCTAATCCTGCAAACCTCTATCGCGGCTGAAACGTCTGAGCCGCATCAGGAGCGCGTCGCGCTCCTTGGTATCCAGGTAAACAGTTATCCTATCATATTTGGAAGTCTTGAAGGCCAGGCGGTTGTGCCTGGTGGCGCGCTGCCAGCAGTCCTCCCGTGGGCAGAGGTATATGGTGCGGCCTGCTACCTCAGACTTCTCACTAATGATGACGACCTTCCCCCTCCTCAAGCCCAAACGGATGAGGCTATCCTGCGGGTACCTTTCCCGGCAACCGACACATGTCCGAATGGGCTCGTGCACTCTCTCCGTCATATTACTTATCGCGCTCTCCCATTGCCTCCGTATCGTGCTCCTCGCCACCGGCGTCATCATCGGTGGACTTACTGCCTTCCGCCGCTTCAATCTCAGAGACGCTCTTAACTTCCAGGAAGTACTTGGTAAGCCTGGAGGCGAGCTTGACATTGCGCCAGGATTTCCCGATCGCCAGGGAGATCTGGTCATCCGGCACTACCACCAGCGCCCTCTTCTCGTTTTCGAATATCTCCACCGACAGCACCTTGGCTGGCGACAGCGCTTCGGCGATGAACTCAAAGGGGTCAGCCCGCCAGGGCACCAGGTCTATCTTCTCCTCATTGAGCTCGTGGGAAATCGCGGTCACCCGCACGCCACGGCTGCCGATGCAGGTTCCCACCGGATCCAGCTCGGGAAGATTGCTCTTTACGGCGACTTTCGCCCGGAAACCGGGGTCGCGTGCGATTGCCATGATCTCAATACTGCCCTCCCGCACTTCCGGGATCTCGTTCTCCATCAGCCGCCGGATCAGATCCGGATGCGTCCGTGAAAACACCAGCAGGGGGCCGCTCTTCTTGCCCGAGCGGACCTCCACCAGCAGGCACTTGATACGCTGGCCTGGGCGCGCCGGCTCGTCCTGGATACGTTCTTTGCCGGGAATCACCCCTTCCACCTTGTTTGGCGTCTCTACATAGACATCCCGGCGCTCTTCGTACTGGACCGTGCACGAGATCAAGTCAAACAACTTGGTCCTGAACTCGTTCTGGATGCGGTCCTTCTCCGCCTGGCGAATCAGGTTCTTCACCATGTTCTTGGCGGTGTTGACCCCCCAGTAGCCCAGGTCTCCCATCTCCGTTTCTATCAGGAGATAGTCGCCGACCTCAGCGTTCTCATCGTAGCTCTTGGCTTCTTCCAGCGAAATCTCCAACTCTTCATTGGTGACGTCCTCCACCACGCGCTTACTGAGATACGCATCAATCGTTGAGGAGGCCATGTCAACCTCAACCTCCAGGTTGGGCGTGGGCCCGTGCTTGCGCTCGTAAGCCGCTTTGATGGCTTCTGCCAGAGCCTGAATTATGTGTTCACGGGGCACACCCCGTGTAATCTCGATCTCCTGCAGTGCTGCTGTCACTTTAGAGTCAAGTTTCATACCGTCTCCCCCTTCGACAGCCTGACTTGTGTAACGAGGCTGAGTGGAACCACTACTTCACCATTCACCGAATCCACCTCGGCGTGCTCCTCCAGTATGGCCGGCAGCTTGCTGGTCCTGAGCACGATGCTCTGATTCCGGAAACCCAGCAGCTCGGCGAGGAAGGACGCCTTCTTACCCTCCGAGCGGACCGACACATATACCGGCTCCCCGGCAAACCGCTCGAAATCCCGCCTGTGCTTGAGGACACGGTCCAACCCGGGGCTGCTAATCTCCAGTGTGCAGTCATCGTTGAATGCCTGCTCGGTTTCCAGGAATAGTTTCACCAGCGGCGAGAGGCGAACGCAGTCGTTCAGGTCCGCCGGGGACCCGTTCTCCCGTTCAACGAATAGGCGGTACACTCTCCCGCGCCCCGAACTCACGGCCTGGAAATGAGCCAGGTTGTACGAGTTCTGGGCCAGAAAGTCCCCCAGCCTGGCCTCAAGTTCAACTAGATCCAGCATCGTTTGAAAAAAAAGCCACTTTACCAGGAAAGTGGCCCCGACCAAGATAACACCTGCTGTCCTGCCGTGTGGATTGTATCACAGCGAATGCGTGCCTGCAAAGAGAGTGTCGCCTGCTGACGGGTGCTATAATCCGGCCGTGCCCCGCTGGGATTTCAGCAAGCTCCCGGACTTCCTGGAAACCAACCTGCCGGAATACGCGCTTGCACTGGTCAAGGACTTATCCCTGCTGGCTCAGCAAGAGGGCCTGAAGCTGTACCTGGTGGGCGGCGGAGCGCGGGAGCTGATGCGGGCATTCGTGGAGCAGATCGCAGTGGAGAAGCTGCAATACCAGGTGTTTGACCTGGACTTTGCCGTAGAAGGCAGCGCAATCCGGCTCGGAGAGCTGGCCGCCGAGCGCTTTGGCGGCGGACTGCTGCGCAACGAGCCTTTCCTCACGGCTACCTGGACCACCAGGCACGGCTACCGGGTGGATCTGGCGACCAGCCGGAAAGAACACTACCCGGTGCCGGGCCGGTTGCCCGAGGTTCTGGGGGAGGCCACCATTTACGAGGACCTTCTGCGCCGCGACTTCAGCGTGAACGCGCTGGCGATCTCGGTTTCCCGCGACAACTTCGGCGAGTTGTTCGACCCGACGGGAGGCGTTGGCGACATTTTCACCAAGACGCTGCGTGTCATGCATTCATCCTCGCTGCTGGACGACCCCACGCGGCTTCTTCGCGCTATCAGATACAGCCTCCGTTTGAACTACAAACTGGAAGAACAGACGCGCATACTGATGGACCAAGCGCTGAACGAGAGCTACCTCGACCTTCTTACTCCCGAGCGAATCCGCCATGAGATTGACTGTATGCTGGCCGAGCCGATGTGGTTCGGAATGCTGTGGACCGCCCACACCATGGGCGTACTACAGGCTATCCATCCGCACTGGGCCCAGCCCCCGTCGGTCTCCGGCAGGGATGCCGAAGTGCTGGAGTTGGGCATACGCAACCTGACCAGCTTGCTGGAGGCTGAGATGACACCGCCCTCGGTGGTGCGCCTCTCCTGGGCACTGCAAGGGGTGGACCTCCCTCATCTGCCAGACCTCCTTCAGCGCATCGGAGTGCACCGCCGCATCGCCCTAAGCATGCTGGATTCTCGTGAGAAAATGGACGAGATCATTGCCCGGATGAACCATCCAGGCTTCCTCCCCTCCCGCGTTTACCGTGTGTGCGTGGAATACCCGAGGAAGACGCTTCTCTTCACCTTGTTCAACAGCTACCTCATGCCCGGGACCGAGGCGCTGCGCAGCAACCTGATGAAGCACCTCAGGGAATACTCGCCAATGCGGGTCGTCGTCACCGGCGACGAGCTGATAGAGATGGGGCTTCCGCCGGGACCTCTGGTGGGCCGGGTACAGGAAGAACTGTGGTGGAACCACCTTGACGGCAACATCCCTGACCGCGAAGCTGCGCGCAAGAAAGCCAGGCAGCTCATCAACCATTACATTTCTTGACGCGCTCTTAGCTCCGCATGAGCAATTTGCATACATATTCTGTGAGAATGTGCTTTTTCTCACTTGTGGCTGCGAATATGCTACAATAGTGGCGGTAATCCAAGCCGGGGGCTGCCATGGCCTTAAGAACCAAGGAAACTCCGGAGATACCTGAGATAAACCCGGAGAAGGTAGTAAAAAAACTCACCGCCGATATCCGTTCAACTATCTCTTCGGCCAACCAGACCAAAGCACTGCTTGGCATCTCCGGCGGAGTTGACACGTCAGTGCTGGCGGACCTCTGCGCTCGCGCTATCGGTGCGGACAATGTCTATGGGCTGCAACTCATATCCAGTCCGGAAGAGGAGGCGCAGGCGAAAAACGGCGCTATCCTCGCCCGCCACCTCCGCATCCGCCTGCGGCGTATAGAAATCTCGCGGCTGGTTGACACGATGGCCGAGATGCTCACCGTGCCCTTCCATGGCGAGGAAGCCATTCTCCGCCGGCACCAGATTACTGACCGGTTGCGGATGGTGCTCGTTTTGGACAAGGCGGAGCAGGAAGGCATGTGCCATATCTCGGCGGTAAACCGAACCGAGAAGCTGCTGGGCATGGGCGTGGTATGCGGGACTTTCTCCCCGGTCTACCAGCCGCTGTCACGCATCTTCAAGACACATATCTATGAGATTGCACAGTACCTTGAGCTACCGGAGCAGATCCTCATCCGGCAGCCTTCTTTTGAATTGTGGAAGAACCCCGCAGACGGGGCGGAGCCGCGCACCGTCATCAAGGAAATCGACAAGCTGCTGTATCTGCGCCTGGAGAAGAGGCTCCCGCCCAGCAAGCTAAAGAGGCTGGGGTTTGCTCCGCGCTTTGTGGCAACCGTGCTGAAGCGGCTGGACGAGGTCCATACCCAGCTGTCAGTATTCAAGGATGTAGTTGACCCATAGCAGCACCAGCAAGGCAATGGCGCTGACAATGAGGTAGATCACCTTCCTTGACCGCTCCGCCGTCACTTCCTCTAGACGCTCAGTCTTCGATGCCAGCAAATCGCGGCTGCGGTCCAGCGCATCGCGCAGCTTTTGGAGTTCCAACGATTCCTGGACTTGCTCGGCTGGCGTCATCCGCTTCACCGACTGCTCGTGCAGTGCCTGCTTTGTCAGAAAGTCCTGCTCCTTAACCCTTACCTCGCTCTCCAGCACCGGGATCTGCTCGTCCAGCAGCCGCATTTCGCGGCCGTCCGCCACTATTCCCCCGGTCAGCCACCCGGCCAGCACCAGAAAAGCCAGAACCAGGAGGCTGTTCAGCACCACTCGGCGCCACCGGCTACGTAGTTTGATTTCCGTCTCTTGCTTATGTAGAGGCATCGTTTTCTCCCGGACTATGATACAGGAAACAGGCAACTGCGTGTGAGCCCTCTCCCCCAACCGGCTTGAGTTCCGGATCCGCCGTCCGGCAAACTGGCATTTGCTCCGGGCACCGGTCGGCGAAGCGGCAATAGGGGGGGATGTTCACCGGCGAAGGCGGCTCGCCCCGCAACGGCGGCTTTTGCACCTCTACGCTGGGGTCCGGCACCGGAACCGCAGCCAGCAGGCCGCGCGTATATGGGTGCAGCGGACGGGCGAATAGCTCCTCGGTTCCACCCAACTCCACGATTCTCCCCAGGTACATCACCGCCACCCGCTCGCTCACCGCCCGCACCACTGAAAGGTCATGCGCAATGAGAAGGATTGAGAGGTTGTACTTCTCCCGGAGGGCGAGCATCAGGTTCAGGATCTGGGCCTGGAAGGAAATATCCAGCGCTGAGACCGGTTCGTCGGCCACGAGGAGGTCGGGGTCAAGCACCAGAGCTCGCCCGATGCCTATGCGCTGGCGCTGGCCCCCTGAGAACTCGTGGGGATACCGGCGCACACTGTCCGGCGGCAGCCCTACGTCTTCCAGAATGCGCGCCACGCGCCGCTGCCGTTCGGACGCGGCGCCAACCCGGTTGACCCTCAGCGGCTCTTCCAGGGTCTCCCCAACTTTCAACCGGGGGTTCAGCGACGAGATGGGGTCCTGGAATATCATCTGGATGCTCCGGCGCAGGTTCCGGTGCTTGCCGGTAAAGGAGCGCGGAAGCAGCATTCCACGGAAGTACACTTCGCCCTCTGTCGGCGGCTGCAGTCCGGCGATCAGCTTACCCACGGTAGTCTTGCCGCACCCCGATTCGCCGACAAGGCCCATTATTTCACGATGTCCGATACTGAAGGTAACGCCGTCAACGGCCTTCAGCGCCAGACGGCGCGGGACGCCGCGCGTGCGGTGTATGAAGGGGTATTGCTTGTAAAGCCTGACCGCCTCCAGCATCGGGCCGTTTCCCACAGGCTCATTCATAGGCGCCGGGAGATTCTATCACCGGCTGGCGGCTCTTGCCACTTCCAGAGCACTATTGTAGAATACTCGTAGAGTCTTATTTTGCCGCTTGCGGCGGGAGGTTCGCATGAGAGGCCTACAGTACCAGGGTTTGGTTTGGGCAGCTTTGCTGCTGCTTGCTCTTTCGTGCTCACAGCCAACCGGGCCACAGGAGATCGAGGTTGTTGATGTCGGGCCCGTCTTCGCCAAACGGCAGCGTCCTTCATACCACAAACAGCCACTGTACGCGCGGGGGATGACGGACGAGCAATGCCGCGCGGCCGTTGCGGCCATTATGAACGAATTCCGGATGCCCGATGAGATGTGGGACCGCTGCATGACGTACGAGGAATACGCCCGCGAGGTGGCTGAGGCCGAGCTGCTGCCGACGGCCCAACTGGATGAGGAAAAGCTGGAGCGCAATATCAACGCGCACTATGCCCGCATCCAGGGGCCACCACAATACCTCTCCTCGCTGCGCCTTCCGGACATTAAGTTCGTCGGCCGGGTGAAACCGAGGTCAAGACTCACGACCAGAGAGAAGCTGCTCATCACCAAGCTCTATCCGTTCAAGGTGCTCCCGGGGGACAAACTTGAGCTCTGGAAGGGCGACTTGCTTCAGACCGTGTTCTCCGCGCTGGTCCGGAACTGGTGGAGCAACCCCAGCCAGCGGGTGCTGGAGCGCAAGGACCAGTTGTTCATCGACTACTTTGACATGCGCTACTTACTGGACCCTAAGCGGAAGATGACCGGCGAGGAATGGCAGACCTGGGTGCAGCAGTGGATGTATGACTTCACCAGCCCCGTTACCAACGAGGTCATTGAGACCTGGCACCAGGACTTCTCAGCCGGTAACGGGTATTTCGTGCTCCTGCCTGACAGCGGAACGGTGGATAAGCTCTGGGCTCACCTGGATGCGAGAACCCAGGCCACTTTCCCCCGCAGCGATACATACTTCATGTACTACCGGATCTACGGCGAAGATCAGGTCATCGCGGAAGGGTTTTACGCCGGGTACGTGGGCAGTGAGCCGATCACGCGTACTGCGCAGCGCGAAGAGGTTCCGGGTCTTATGACGGAGCAGCAGCGCAAGTCGGTTGTCCCCCGCCGCTAGGCGGCGGCGGCTCACACCAGCCTCCGCCAGACAACCGCGAGCACTTGCGCGTACACCACGGAGCCTTGCTCCCTCTCTACCAGTTGATTCAAGTAGGAATAATCCGGGTTGTTGGAGGTCAGTACCACGGTGCCGTTGATCGTGCTCAATTGCTGAAAGGCAATCCCTTCCGGGTGCTTCACGGCCACGATGCCCTGCGATTCGGGGCGCCTATCCCGCTCGGCCAGCACGAGGTCGCCTGGCTGCAGGTCAGGAGACATCTCCTCGCTGGTCACCTGGAGCACCACTCCCCGCTCGGGCGCACGTAACAAGTCAGACGACACAGGCATAACTCCCCTGGGGGCCGGCGGCAGGCTCATTGCTTCCAGTTGCCCGGAAAGCACCGGCGCATACACCACCTCCGGGCGCTCCCGCGCTCCCCCCTGCTGTATATCCCGAACGCTCTCCACCCGGCGCAGCGTTTCCACTTCTCGTGTCAACTGGTTGATGGAGTTCAGCGCTCTCTTGAGCATTGTCTCCATCTCACCGCGCGAAAGCTCACTGGTGGGGGCCGGTGACCTCAGCATCGCGTCCGGCGTGCGCAGGTGTCCCTCGGTTATCAATCCAGCTTCTTTCATCAGTGTAAGGGGCGAGACGCCATAGGCCTTGGCCAGCTTTGCCAGCGTGTTGGCGCTGGGGGTGTGTATCTCGTTTTCAATCTGGCTGATGTAGCCCTGGGTTACGCCCGTGAGCTTCGTGGTCTCCGCCATCGTGAGCCCGGCGTTGATGCGGAGCAGCCGCAGGTACTTCCCAAATCCCGGATTGCCCAAAGTGACCCTCTCCCGATTAATGAGCCAATATAATATTGGTCTACCTATATTATTCTACCACATATCGGATACACCAATAGCCAAGCTCGCTGCAACTCCCGGATGCGGTGCCGGCGGGCGTTCCTGTGCTACTATCAGGCAATGCACGATTTCGCTAATCTGACCAGGTGCGCACGATACCATCCCGCGCTGTCGCAGCTCCCGGACACGGGGCTCAGCGGATACCTCGTCGGCGGTTTCATCCGCGACGCGCTGCTGGGCCGCGACCTTGGCGACGTTGACCTGGTGCTGGAAGGAGACTACGAAGCCGGCCTGGCGGCGCTGGCTAAGGCGCTTGGACGTGAACCGTTCCGGCTGGGAGACCGCTTCCGCGCGGACCGTTTCGCCCTGCCCTACGGCATGGTGGATGTCGCCCCTCTACAGGGAAAGAACCGGGAGGAGGACCTGCTTAGGAGGGACTTCACCATCAACGCCATCGCCGTGGGGCTGGGCGACCTTGGCGGAGAGCTCAGCCAGGAAACGCTGATCGACCCGGCTCAGGGGTTGGAGGATCTGGCTGCCGGACGGCTCGTTGCCATTAGCGAGAAGAACCTGCTGGACGATCCCCTGAGGATACTCCGGGCCTTCCGCTTCATGGTGCAGCTTGGATTCAGTATAGAAGAAGCTACGGGCAGCCTCTTGAGCGTCCACGCCGGCAAGCTCACCCAGGCCGCGCCCGAACGCATCCGCGAGGAGCTGATGCTGATGCTGCGGTGCGATGGCGCCGCCGGGGGACTCAACGCAATGGACGCCGCCGGCGTGCTCACCGCGCTCTTCCCGGAGATAGAGCAGATGCGCGGCTTCAGCCAGAATGAATACCACCACCTCCCGGTGCTGGAGCACAGCCTGGAGTGTGTCCGCGAGCTGGAGCACATTCTCCTCAGCGGCGAGGGCCTGGCCGACGACGTCAGGCACCACGTGCTGAATGAGATGAGAGAGGTTGTCTCGCCTCCGGCCACGCGAGCCGCGCTCACCAAACTCGCGCTTCTGTTCCACGACATTGGCAAGCCTCAAACCGCGCAGCAACAGGAGGATGGAAAGCTCACTTTCTACGGACACCAGGGCGTGGGCCGCAGCATAGCATCGGCGGCATTCCAGCGGATCAGGCTCAGCAACCAGGAGCGCGACTTGCTGGAGCTTCTGATTGAGGAGCACCTGCGCATCGGCTTCTACTGCAACGACCTGCCGGTGAGCAACAAGCTCATCTACCGCTATTGCCGCAAGCTGGGAGAGGCTACGGCCATGTCTTGCTTGCACGCGCTGGCGGACGCCCGCGCTACCAGAGGCGAAGCCGTGAGCGGCCAGTTTGTGGCCGAGCACGAAGAAGTGGCCAACGCCATTCTCTGGCACTTGTACGTGGGCAAAGACATCTCCGAGCCCACCTCGCTCCTGACCGGCGAGGAGATTATGGAGCTGACAGGCTTGCCTGAGGGGCCGCGCATAGGCGAACTCAAGGAAGCTCTGCTGGAGGCGCAGGTGGAAGGTCTGGTTAGGACGCGGGAGGACGCCGAGCGTTTCATCGCTCGCCAATGGAAGCACAGCGCCGGGTAACGCAGGTATAATTAATCGGCGATGAAGACGCAAACGAGAATCTTCGAGCCGAAGATAGTGGCGGCATGGTTCAGCACTTTCTTCATTCTCTTCTTTGCGTTCATAGCCCTGGGCTTCTTCATTCCAGCGCTTCTGACGGTAGTCCTGTTTGGCAGCGTCTTCTTCGCCGCCTACCACCTGTACCTTATGCTGCCGGGACGAGAGGAGGAAAACGAGCGGTTTCTCCGCGAATGGCGCAAACATCTGGAAGAGAGGTGGGCTTCACACCCCCCGCTGGTACGCTCGGTGAACTACTACGTTCGCTCCGCCCCGTTCAATCCGCTTGCCGCCATCACGATGCTGATTGTCCTGGCGCTGCTCCTGCTCATAATCGCGCTGGTGAGCCCGTATCTGGAGCTTATGCTGGGCGCGCTGTTATAATGGCTGGCCGTGAAGCCTGAAATAGGCTGTGACCTGCACTTCCACTCCTGCAACTCCGACGGACGGCACTCGCCGGCCCGGCTCGTGGCGCTTCTGGCCCGCCAGGGCGTCCGCATAGCTTCACTTGCCGACCACGACACGGCGCTGGGCTTCCCTGAGTTCTTTGAAGCCGCCGCGAACCGTGGCATCATCGCAATCCCGGCAATTGAGTTGACCACCTGGCATGAGGAAGGCGGCTCCGGATGCGAAATCCACCTGCTCGGCTACGGTCTGCGCTATGACGGCAAGCTGCTCGCTTCGCTCGCGGAGTTGCGTGAGCAGCGCAACGCCCACCACCGGCTCCTCTGCCGCCGTCTGGCAGATCAAGGCTACTTCTTTGACTTCAAGCGGCTGCGGCGCCGCGCGCACCCCAACCCGGTAATCACGGCGCACTATGTCCTGGATCATGTTGTGCGCCATCCGCTGTGGGCCGCAATGGGGCTGGTGACGGGAGGGCTGAAACGGTGGTATGACCATTTCGCCGGCGAGGTAATCGGTCCCGGCGGCTCCGCTTACCTGCCGCCGCCAATGGGGCTCGCTGAAGGCATAGCGTGGATCCGGCGGCACGAGGGGCTCGTGGTGCTGGCGCACCCGCTGAAGATTGCGCCGGAATCACTACGGCGCTACGCGCTGGAGCAGGACATTGACGGCATAGAGGTCTTCTACCGTGGGCAGGAAGCGCTGCAAAGCGAGCTACTGGCAATCGTCCGGGCGCGCGGCCTCATCGCCACCGGCGGCAGCGACTGGCACGGCTACTTCGGCGGAGCCTATCCCGGATGGCGGATGCCGGCGGAGTATGTGAATGCGCTGCTGGAGCGCCTGGAATTGCCCGCCCTCTAGCCCAGGAGCAACTCGCGAGTGAAATTGCGCCCGGGGCAACTGGTGCGGGATCCGGGCACTTCACGGTGAAGGGTCACTTGCGCTCCGGGCAGATGCAGTCCCAGCACCCGCAGCAGCTCGCGCAGGCTCTGCAACTGCGCCTCCGCCGGGCGCCCGCGGTTGAAATCCCCGACCAGGCAGACGCCCACGCCGTTGAGGTTCGCTCCCCGCGCGTGGTAGCTGACGGCGGACAATGCGTTGGTCTTGTACACCGTCCCGTCCCGGGCAATGACATAGTGGTAGCCGATGCCCGGCCAGCCCAGCGTGTAAGTGTGGTAGGCGGCAAACGACTCCGGCGTGCCGCCGTCGGTGCCGGAGTGGTGCACCACCAGCCGACTGATTGCCGCCAGCCTGCGGGAGGAGTACTTGCGGTGGCGGCTGGCGGGCAGCCTGGCGCGCACATCAATGATGCGCAGGCTCATTGCCGCCTCTCCGCGCGGCAGCTCCGGCCTGCCGTGCTGCATCCTCTCAGCTCGCCTGCCAGGCTCGCCAGTTCGGCCGTCAGCCGGGCGGCCACGCGCTCATTGGAGTCCTTGAGCCCGGCGAGCGCAGAAGTGAACTCGTTCCGTTGCTGCACCAGATGCCGCAAGAACTCCTTGCGCTGTTCGGCGTTCTCCCGCATCAGCGCGGGCAGGGCCACCCGCACGAGGTACCACGCCAAAAAGAACGCCAGCCCGCCGCCGATGCCAAGGTTGCCGAATACCGTGAGCCACTGCTCCATCGTTAGCCCTTGCCGGCGACCACCGCCGCTTCGATCAACATGTTAAGCAGCGCGTCGCGCATTTCGCCCCGGTATCGGGCGCGGAAGCGGCGGAAGACTGTGCGCCGCGCCTCGTCACCCTCCAGCCCTTCGGCGCGCACTTCTGCCACCAGGTCAAGCAGCAGATCAGATTCCGCCTCATAGAGGGCAAACAGCAGCCGCAGCACAAACCCCAGCAGCTTCTTACCCCAGCTCTTTACGTCCATGCAATCCTCCTGTTCAGCTTCAATACGTATGTCTTACTCGCCCGCAAGCTCCAGCCAGACCAGCGCGCCGGACGGAGCGGAGAAGTCTGTGTCCGGTAGCGACGGAGGCAGTTCCTGGGCGCTCCCATCCCGGTAGAAGCCGGCGCCGGGGAAACTCGCGCCGCCTGCGCTGCACGCCCCGAACATGTAGCCGTCAGCGCCCGTGTACCTGTACAGAACTGCAAGGAAGTGCTGGCCGGCGGGCGCCGGCATTGCACTGGCAAGCTGGTATCCAAGCACTCCACCGCCCACCGCGGCCAGGTCCGCATAGCAAATGCTGCCGAAATGGGCTTCGCAGGCGAAACCGTCATCAGCCTCGTTGCGCTGGTACAGCGCGCACTCCAGCATCGGCGCACTGTCATCAGGATTCCCGCTGCGCTCAACGCGCAGATATAGCGCAGTGAGGTTCATCGCGCCCGCCAGCTCCAGCGGATGCAGGTAGATGCGCTGCGGCGCCAGCGGCGCCGGTGGCGAGGATGGAAGCGGCGTCCGGGGATTGGCGTGGTATCTCAGCCGCGGTGGGGCAATCCGGATGGTCTGCCCCTCCGCGGATGCATCCAGTCCGCTGGCTCCAGCAAGCACGATATCGCCCTCCAGCGGCGAACCGCCGGCTGCGGAAAGCGACCTTACTCCGCCCAGCTCGTAGTCATCCCCGCCGCCGGGGCCGCCGAAAGCCGCGCTGCGTGCCACCAGCTCACTGCGCAGCCCCTCCACCTGTCGCGCCAGACTCTCCAGCCGCCGGTCAATGGCGGCTTCCAGACCGCTGGTGAAACTGCGGGGAGTTTTCATCGCAGCACCTCCGCGTTGTAGTCGGTTCCGAAGACACGGGTGCGCATCGGCGTCAGCTCAATCCGCTCAACCACCATGGCGTGCTCCTCGCCGGTCACCGGATGAATGCACTTCACCGTCTCACCCAGGTGCAGCGTAGGGTCAGCGATGCACTCCACCTCGTAGGTGTTGTAGGCGAAGAGTGATTCGGCCAGCAGCTCGGCGGCGAGTCTGGCCGCTTCGGTCTCCGCCAGCGCATTGCCTACATCCACAATCAGCGCCTGCGGGCCGACATGCTCCGTCTTCTCCAGCAGCTCCGGGTAGTAGAACTCGCCCGCGGGGTCGTCGCCTTGCACGCGCGCCTCAGCGGCGAACCAGTCGTCGCCATACACCCGTATCTCGTTCAGCGCCAGCCCGGGGTCGCCTTCATTGCTCACCCCGTCCTTGGCTGGCTTTACGCGAACCTTCAGGTAGCGGAAGCGCGGCATCGTGAGGCCGCTAATGCGGGCTGCCGCCAGCGGCGGCAGCAACAGCAGCGCGTCTGGCGAGATGCGTTCGTAGGAGGCGCCGTCGGTACTCCCCAGCAGCTCGTAGCCGTAGCTGAACTTGGTGTCAGCCGATTTCTGAGAGTTGACGTTCTTGGAGTTGGACGCCACGATCTCCACGCTGCTAACGCGTGGCGGCAGGCCGTCCTCGTCCAGCCCCAGGTCCAGCACCGCAAAGTCGTAGAACTGGTAAGCGTACGGCGCATCGTGGCGGCCGAAGCCTGAGTTGCTGTTGGCATCGTGGATGAGCGCCACCGAGCCCTGGCCGAACTGCTTGTCATTGCCGTCCCAGGCGTACTTCTCGCCCACGCCGTCCTGCAGGTCGGTGACGGCTGCGTTGAGCGCAAGGTTGGGCGGGTTAGTGCGCCGGCCGGTCACGACCACACGGGTGTAGATGGCGGCGCGCGTGCGGGTATGAGCGAAGGCGGCGACATTGATGAGGCTGCGTGGCGCCGCCGCCTCTTGCTCTATCAGCGAGTGGGTAAACTCACCTGCCGCGCTGTCATAGCGGAAGCAATAGTTGCGCGGCAGCTTCTCGGCGAGCGCCTCTATGAAGTCAGCGGCAGTGCCTTGCCCGCAGCGCCATTCCAGGCGGTGAAGGTCCACCCCCAGCACCGGCAAGTTCATCTCCTCCAAAGGAACACCTGCGCCCCCGTCCTCAACGGGATACTGCAGCGCCGTGGTCACGGCGGCCGCCACATCGCTGGTTCCTTCCAGATAACAGCGCACGCCTCCTACGGTAAGCGCAGGGGGCACGGGCGCCGCCAGCTTCACCACGCCGCTGGAGGGATAGACGCAGTAGAAGTCGGGCTGGACTTCTTCGCCGCCCGAGTATATGCGGATGTCGCCGGGCTTCCAGGTACGCCGGCCGCCGCCAGGGCTGAAGCCCTCCGGCGTGAGATCGCGGTCAAGCCCGAAGGTC
>CAZXPM010000009.1:0-5006 GCA_964643155.1 uncultured Planctomycetales bacterium
CCAAAACACTCAGGGGGGCCCTAAATGGGAGCTAGTCCTGCGGAACAGAAGATACTGAAGGCTGACCGCATCTACACCTATGAGGAGTTCAACGAGCTCCGGCAGAAGGTCGGTGGCCAGAAGCCGCGCCGGGGCGTCATCAGCTTCAAGCGGAGGAGACAGCTCGTCCCTTTTGCTGTGAGGATTACCTACCGCTCCGCCATGGTTACGGGCGTGGTGCTGCTGTTCCTCGCCCTGGGGGCGTACGGGATCCTCACAACTTCGGTGGTTAACAAGAGCTACAAGCTCACGAACGTTGAAAAAAGCCTGAACAACCTGTCCCTGGCTCTGGCGAGCGAGGAAATGGCCAACAAGGAAGCGGAGGGGAAGCTCGTCTATAGCTCGGAAAGAGCGTCTTCTCTGGGGCTGGTACCGGCCACGAAGGCCCAGTATATAGTCCGCACCAACATTCCGGCCAAGCGCAGGGATGCACGAACGGTGGACGAGCTCTACCCCTTGAGCAAGACCCTAATACATATTGAACCATGACAATCTCGGCGGCATAAGGCCGTCAATCAGCTCGTGAGGAGCGCCCAAGTTCGCTACCCTTCCTCCTGGCGGCGGCCAGGCTAACCCCCTGGCCGCCTACCCCCTTTCCTGCACCGGGCGCCCAGAGATTGCTACCCTTCCTCCTGGCGGCGGCCAGGCTAAAAAAGCCTGGCCGCTACCCCCCTTTCATACAAACGAATGATGGAGCGGACCTTCACTATCAGAGCTGTTGTCCTGTTGCTGGCGTTATTCGCTTTCGGCATCGCCAGCATAACCAAGCTGTATACGATACAGACTGCTCAAGGCAAAGATATAGATTCCCGGCTGTCCACGATGTGGGCACGCCATGCCCCGCGCCACGCGAAGCGCGGCCGCATCCTCTGCAACGACGGCGAAACCGTCATCGCCAACAGCACCAAGCTCGCACGCGTCATTGTGGAGAAGCACCTGGTGACGGACCCTGAGAGAGTGGCGGACGTTCTGAGCTCGTACCTCGGCCGTAGCCGGGATGAAGTGCTGGCTGCCATCACCAGTGAGACAGGGCCGCGCAGCCTTGAACTGGCTCAGAACGTTGCTACGGAGACCGCCGAGAGTATCTCTTCCGCCCGCCTTCGCGGGGTCTTCATCCGTTACTACTACCAGCGGAGCTACCCCTACGGGGATGATTTCGCCGCCCAGACCATAGGATACACCTGCAACCGCTCCGGGCTCAGCATCGGATTGGAGCGGCAGTTTGATGAGATGCTGGCTGGAACTGATGGCCGGGCCGAGTACGATTCAGACCGTTCGGGACGGATGATCCCGTTAACTCTCACCGCCAAAGAACCACAGGACGGACACGACCTGGTCACCACGCTGGACGCGGCCGTCCAGCAGATTTGCGAGGACGTTGTTGAGGAAGCCTATAAGCGCCACCATCCCAAGTGGGCGCTTATCTCGGTAATGGACCCCTTCACCGGTGAGATGCTGGCGGTGGCCACGCGCCCGTCCTTTGACCCGAACGAGTACGCCCGCAACGGCAGCCGCGGCTACGAGGCCAACCCGCTGGTGCACTTCGTGTATGAACCCGGGTCAGTGATGAAGCCGCTGGTAGCTTCTGTGGCGCTGGACCGCGGGTGGCTCAGTCCGGACGAGACCTTCCACTGCACTCCTACCCTGAAGATAGGGAAATACACGATCACTGAAGCTGAGCACGACCGGAACCCTGCCGGCTACGGGGAGATATCTATAAGCAACATCATTGTGCACAGCTCCAACGTGGGTATCGCCCAGGTTGGGCTGAAGCTCGGACAGGACAAGCTCTCCAGCATCTTCTCTAGCCTGGGGCTGTACGAAAGGACCGGCATTGAGCTGCCGGCCGAGGCTCGCGGCATCAGGCCGAGAGGTTACAGCCACGCGGGCAAAGGCGAAGTATGGCCTGAAGTCGCAGTGGCGACCTCCGCCTTCGGCCAGGGAATCGCGGTTACGCCACTGCAGCTTATGCGCGCTTATGCCGCCATCGCTAACGGGGGCTTCCTGGTGCAGCCAACGCTCACACGGATGGAAGAAGAGAATGAGCCCAAAGCCGTAGACATTGGCGGCCGGCAGGTTCAACTAGATGCTGGCGAAAAGCTGATGGGTGCTGGCGGTGAAACGCAGGCTCCTGAGCCCGAACCCGCCAGAGGCAGGCGCCGTGTCATCGGCGCCGAGACAGCCCGCGACATTCAACGTGTCCTCCAGACGGTAGTGCGCGAGGGCACGGGCAAGAACGCTGCGCTGGAGCAATTCAATGTAGCCGGAAAGACCGGAACTGCAGAAGTGCCCGGCAAGGGCGGTTACCAGAAGGACAAGTACAACGCCACCTTCATTGGCTTCTTCCCTTCCTACGAGCCGCGTTACCTGATACTCACCCTGCTTTCGGAGCCACGCGGGCAATACTACGCCAGCCAGGTGGCCGCTCCCCTCTTTCATGAAGTGGCGGAAAGGATTACACTGATCAAGGAGGTGCGCCCCGAAATCAGCCGTGAGACTGAGGGAACTCCTTAAGGGCATAAGCGGCCTTGACACGAGCAAGGCGGATCTCAACGCCGAGATTCGCTCTGTCACCAACGACAGCCGCCGCGTAGCACCCGGTTCTCTCTTCGTTGCGCTCAAAGGCACAGCCACCGACGGCCACAGATTCGTGAAGTCGGCGATATCAAACGGTGCGTGCTGCGTAGTCTGTCAAGACAGAATTGAAGTCCCTGAGAACGTGTCCTGTGTCTGCGCTGCGGATACGGCCGCCCTGTATCCCCAGCTTGTTGCGAGGATGGCGGGAGACCCCAGCAGCAGGCTGCGCGTTATAGGAGTGACCGGCACCAACGGCAAGACCTCCGTCACTATTATGCTCGACTCCATCATGCGGGTGGCAGAACGCCGCAGCGCGATCCTCGGCACTCTCGGCTTCCGCCCGCCTCTTGCTGTGGAGGAGGATGACGCGGTGGGGTTTATCGGACGGGGACTGACCACGCCCGATGCGGCCGACCTGCAAGGCCTGCTCGCGGCCTGTGTGGCGGAGCAGGCTGATTGCGTGATAATGGAAGTCTCCTCTCACGCCCTGGTGCAACGGCGTGTTGACCATGTGCACTACCGGGGAAGGCTCTTCACCAACATCACGCAAGACCACCTGGACTACCATCACTCAATGGAGGAGTACGCAGAGGCAAAGCTCAGCTTCTTCACCAGGCCCGAGCTGGGAACCCCCGATTACGCCGTGGTTAACCGGGACGATGCTCTGTGCCCGCGAATAGTAGAAGCGGTTGACTGCCCTGTGCTCCTCTACAGTATGTCACCAGGGGCTGACCTGACGGCGCGCGTTACCAAGCACAACCTAGACCGCGTTCAGTGCAGGCTGAGCTTCTCGGGGCTGAAGGGGGTGGACGCAGGCCCGTTTGAATCTGAACCTTTCGAGCTTCTGCTGGAGTCGCCGCTCATAGGCTCCTACAATGTGGCAAACATGATGGCTGCCGCCGGCAGCGCTCTTCTGGAGGGTGCAGGCCCAGATGCTATCCGAACAGGCCTTATGCGGGTCAAACGCATCCCCGGGCGGCTTGAACGCGTTCCCAACGAGCGGGGCATCCACGTTTTTGTGGACTACGCCCATACCCCCGACGCACTAACCAAGGTGTTTGCCACCATCCGCCAAGCGGCCGAGAAGGGAACGCGCATACTGTGCGTATTCGGCTGCGGCGGCGATCGCGACCGCGACAAACGGCCCAGAATGGGCCTGGCCGTCTCTGCAGGAGCCGACACGCTGGTTGTCACCAGCGATAACCCGCGCAGTGAGGATCCGATGGGGATTATCGGCGACATCCTCGCCGGCATCCCGCCGGAAGCGGAATCGCGCCGCATCGTAGAGCCCGACCGCCGACTGGCGATTGGCCTGGCATTAGAGCTGGCCCAACCGGGCGATGTCGTGTTGATAGCTGGCAAGGGACATGAGGACTACCAGGTGTTCGCCGACCGGACGGAGCATTTCAGCGATGTGGAGGTTGCCCGTGAGCTACTGCACTGATTTGCGGGGCAGCGGACGATGGAGTATGATTCAACAGTTCTCTTACTCACTCTTGCCTTTGTTTTTCTCGGAGTTTGATAGTGGATCCTCTCTTTCCTCTGAATGAAGTCCTCAGCCCGCTGGCTGGGAACATAGTCTGTGGCACACCGGAGGCACGCTTCAGCACCTATTGCATTGACTCCCGTTACGTTACTGAAGGTTCAATGTTCATCCCTCTGCTGGGGCAGCACCGGGACGGCCACCACTTCATCCTCGACTCCTTTCAGAACGGCGCTACCGTTTCCCTGGTGCGGCGGGGGCACCACCTTATTCCTGATATCATCCGCGCGGTGGAAGAATCCCAGAGCTTCGTATCGCCACATCTCCCTCAAGAGGTGAGCATCGTAGAGGTGCGCCACACCCTGGTTGCGCTGCAGAAGCTGGCCAGTTGGTTCCGGCGGAAGCACTCAGCTACAACGGTGATTGGCATCTCCGGCAGCGTGGGCAAAACGCAGACCAAAGAAATGACGCTTGCCCTGCTCGGCCACAGGTACAACGCCGTTGGCACCGACAAGAACTTCAACAACGAGATCGGAGTGCCGCTCACGCTCTCAAAGCTGAGTCCCGGCGTGGACTTCGCGGTGGTGGAAATGGCGATGCGTGGACGCGGCGAGATATCGCTCCTTTCCCGTATAGCTCAACCTAACATCGCGCTCATTACCAACACGATGGGCAGCCATATCGGGCGCCTGGGCTCGTGGAACGAAGTCGTTCGCGCGAAGGCGGAGATTGTTGAGGGAATGAAGCCTGGAGATACGCTGTGGCTGAATGCCGGCGACGCTTACCTGTCCTACCTCGTCCACGCGATTGAGCAGAAGCAAGCGCTCGCACGGGGGTTGAAGCTGAAGTTCTTTGACGCCAGCGCAGCGGTCCTAGCCGCCCCGCCGATTGGTCCATTGCTCATACC
>CAZXPM010000009.1:5016-23687 GCA_964643155.1 uncultured Planctomycetales bacterium
CCTCCTCCTTACCCAAAGCCGGAGGCAGAGGTGTGGGTGGAGAACGTCGCCTATCGCGACATCAGCGGCTCCACTTTCACGCTGTGCAGCGCTGGCGGAGAGAAGCTTGACGTGGAGTTTCCCCTCCCCGGGCGCGGCGCCGTGGAGAACTTCACCTGTGCGGCCGCCCTGGCCCGCGATTGCGGGATTGCACTGGAAGAGATCGCTGAGTTGGCCTCCGGCATAGCCCCCACTCCCCAGCGGCTGATGGCATACGGCCTCAGAGATGGTGCCGTCATCATTGACGACACCTACAACAGCAGTCCCGCTTCCTCCTTGGACGCACTGGAAGTCCTGGCGCAGCTCTCGTCGCGTGCGCGTATCATCGCCGTGCTTGGAGATATGCTGGAATTGGGACAGTTTGAGATTGCTTTCCACCAGGATATCGCGCGTAAGCTCCTGATGGTCAAGCCTGCTCTGGCTATCGGAGTGGGGCCGCGGATGGCGGCACTGCAGGATGTTGAGCCCGCTGCTGAAACGGAGATGCTCTGGTTCCACGGCCACAGCGAGGAAAACGACCGGCTCGCCAGGGGCTTCCCGCCTAGCTCTAATGGGCCTGTTTCTTCCGGCGACGGGCGCACGGAGATGGTGGATCACACGACCGTCAGCCGTATTGCCGAACGGCTGCTCAAGGAGATAAACACGAGCAATGAGCCGGTGGTCATCTTGGTCAAGGGCTCGCGGGCGCTACACCTGGAACGAGTCGTGGCTGACATACTTGGCTATTTCGGCAAGGAGGCACAGATACTGTGACCGGCCAGATAGCCACAATAACGGTCTCGGCCGTGATCAGCCTAATAGTCATATATCCGCTGTACACGCTGCTTAGCCCCGAGTTCCGCCAGAGCCGACGGGAGTGGGGGCCGGAGAGCCACCTGGCCAAGGGCGATGTGCCTACGGGCGGAGGGTTGCTCTTTATCATCATCCTGCTCCTCGCGCTGATAGCAGGCCTCATAGGTCTCGGCGACTTGATTGACCTGCCCGACAGTGAGCTGAGGACCGCCGGCCTCCTGCTGGTTGGCGCCAGCGTGGCTTTCGGCTTGCTCGGTTTCGCGGACGACTACATGAAGGTCGCCTTGCGCAGCTCGCGGGGGTTCATGGCGCGCTACAAGCTGGTGCTGCAGGTTCTGCTCGCATCCGCGGTGGTGCACCTGGCCTACAGCATCAACAACACGGCATACCCGCTGCTTGGCGGCCCGGCGGTAGAGGTTCCCAAATGGCTGTTCTACGGCGCAGGCGTTTTTCTGCTGGTGGGGCTGGTCAACGGCGTGAACTTCAGCGACGGGCTGGACGGCTTGGCCGCCGGCCTGGGATTGGTGAGCGCTCTGGCGCTGGTCGCTATCTTCAGCCATCTCGCCAGGATCCACTCCAACGGGCCTGAGCTTGCCCTGACCACCGCCAGCCTGATAATGGCGGGGGCTTTGCTGGGCTTCCTCATTGTTAACTTCAAGCCAGCCCAGATCTACATGGGAGACACCGGCAGCTACTTGATAGGCGCTTTCCTGGGAGTTGCCGCCTTGCTCGGAGGCCTGCTCTATTTCCTGATACCGCTCAGTCTCGTTTACGGCGCTGAAGTGCTCAGCGTTATCATCCAGGTGACTTACTTCCGCCTCACCCACGGCAAGAGGCTCCTGCTGATGAGCCCCTTGCACCACCATTTCGAGCTGGCAGGCCACAGCGAACTCCAAACGGTATTCGGCTTCTGGGCGATGCACGCAGTCGTCTGCATATCAACCGTCGTGTTCATCATAAAGGTGGCCGGATGATGGATTTGGCCAACAAACACATAGGGGTCTTTGGGCTGGGAATAACCGGCCGCGCAACTGTTGAGTACTTGCTCAAGCACGGCGCAACTCCGCTCTGCGCTGACGAGGTTTCCAGGCCGGAGAAACTGGATTCGTTGAAGCAGTATGCGGCGACTGTCGGAGTGGAAGCGCATCTTGGCGCCATCCCCGCCGATGCGTTCACCGGCATGGACTTGGTCATTGTCTCGCCTGGCATCAACCCCAAGAACCCCGTCATCCGCGCGACGCAGGAAGCAGGTATCGCGGTCATTTCAGAGATTGACCTCGCCTATCGCCAGTGCCCCTGCCCCATCGTCGCTGTTACTGGCAGCAACGGCAAGTCAACCACAACCGCTCTACTGGCTCATATTCTCAACGGGTTCCGACGGGCAGTGCCGGTTGGCAATATTGGCCTGCCGTTCATCTCGCAGATTGACAGCCTCTCGCAAGAAGACATTGTCTGCTGCGAAGTCAGCAGCTTCCAGCTGGAATTCAGCCCGGAATTCCACCCCCATATTGCCGTGTACACCAACATCACGCCAGACCACCTGGAGCGCCACCTCACCTTTGAAAACTACGCCGAGGTGAAGCGCAGCATGGCAAAAACCATGGGTGAAGGCGATTCAGTCGTCTATAACGCTGAGGATGAGAGCCTCCAGCCTGACGAGTTTCCGCGCCGACCGGTAACGTTCCTGCCCTTCTCCAGCGTAGGCGAGGTTGGCCCGCCAGGCGCGTATCTGGAGGACTCCCGGATGTGTTTCGTGCTGGAGGGGGCGGAGATCTTCCTCCCGCGGGAAACGCTCAAGCTCCCGGGGCTGCACAATGTGGAAAACGCGTTGGCTGCGGGGCTGGCCGCTCGTCTGCTGGGCGCAAAGAAACAGGACCTGGAGCGCGGCATTTCCTCTTTTGAGGGGTTTGAGCACCGGATTGAATTCGTCAGGGAAAAGGACGGGGTTCGCTATTACAACGACAGCAAGGCGACCAATCCTGAAGCGGCGGTTACGGCGCTCAAGTCTTTTGACCAGCCGATAGTCCTGATCGCCGGGGGGCGGGACAAGGGTACCGACCTGAGTGAGTTCGTTTCTCATATCAAGCGCTCCGTTCGCGAAGTAGTGCTGCTGGGCGAAGCCGCCAGCCGCTTTGACGAAGCCCTCCGGGAAGCGGGATACACCAACACCCACCTGGTCTCCGACTATCAAGCGGCGGTGAAGCTCGCATCCGCGCTGGCTCAACCCGGGGAAACAGTGCTGCTCAGCCCGGCCTGCGCGAGTTTCGATATGTTTGAGGGTTTTGAGCAGCGCGGAAATGAGTTCAAAGCGCTGGTGATGGAGCTATAGGCGCAGTGGGAACTGGCACTGACAGCCTGGGAACGAGCCGGCGGAAATCACTCGTCGCCACTCGCAGAGAAGACATCGAGCAGATGAAACTCCATCTGCTGGTGGTAACCGGTGTCCTACTCGTGCTTGGCCTTGTGGCGCTATTCTCCGCCAGCACAGCTCCCCTGGCCGCGGCTGGCCGGTATCCCTACAGCATCATACTGCGCCAGTGTGCCTTCATAGCCGCCGGCCTTGTCCTGATGGGATTGACCGCGCGGGCGATCCTGCCCCCTATGTCGGATGCCATGTTGAAGTTCAGCAGCCGGGTAGCCTTTGTGCTGACCCTGGTCCTGCTGCTGGCGGTTAATTTCACCCCCCTGGGACCGGAAATCAATGGAGCTCACCGCTGGATCAGGCTCGGCGGCTTCCAGTTCCAGCCCGCGGAGTTTCTAAAGATTACGACAATTCTGTTCATTGCCGCCGTGCTTCTGGGCCCGAAGGCGCGGCAAGCCTTCACCACGTTCAGAACCGAACAGGGCAAGACGCTGACCGTGCCCCGCAACCGCTTGCGCATGGCGTTTGTCTACTTCGGCTGCGTGGCCGCGCTGGGTCTGGTGGTCATCCAGCCCGATCTTGGCTCTACCGGGATCGTCCTCTTCGTGATGCTGGCAACACTCACGCTCACAGGGGTGCCAATGAGGAGCATCCTGAAGTTCCTGCTCGTACTGGTGATGCTGGGCGCAGCCGGGTACTTCGTGGCCCCCCAGAAGTACTCCTACGCAGTGGAACGCATCGCCACCGCGCTGGATCCGATGAGCGATGTGAGCGGCAGCGGGTACCAGATTGTCCAATCCCTGGGGGCCATCAACAAGGGAGGCTTGCTGGGGCGCGGATACATGAACTCACTGCAAAAGATGAACCGGCTCCCCTTGCAGGACCGCGACTTCATCTTCGCCGTGTGGGTGGAGGAAATGGGGATGGTTGGCGGCTTGCTGGTGATCGGACTGTTCCTTTACTTCGCGTTCTTGACGCTGCGGATTAGCACGTTACTCCCGTTCAGCTTCGAGTCGGTAGTGGTTGTCGCCTTAGGATTCACTGTCTCCTTCCAGGCCCTGATAAACATCGCGACCAATGTCGGAGTGTTGCCGGTTTCGGGATTGACTCTTCCTTTCTTCAGCAGCGGCGGCACTTCTATGATCGTCAGCCTGCTCAGCGTCGGCATCATCCTCGGGCTGGTTAATCGCCAGTTGAGGCGGGCATCACGGACACAGGCGTAGAGGCGCCAGGGAGAATGCGCCTAATCTGTAAAAGGGCTATAATTGGACCCTGGGCAGGGGCCGGCCAGTTGGCGGAGCCGCGCCTTCTTAGGGCTGGCCGACCGGGTCCAAGGCGGGATTACGCCATGCGGTTGGCCCGATGGTTCTAACAAAGAGAATAAAACGGATTCACTTCGTAGGCATTGGCGGTGCCGGGGTATCTGCCCTCGCACATCTGATACTGGAAATGGGCTACGAGGTGAGCGGCTCAGACTTGACCCCCTCACGCGTGTTGGACGAGCTCAAGCAAAAGGGTGCCATCATTTTCGACCATCACGACGGCAGGCATGTGCGCCACGCCAATCTGGTGGTTATCTCCACCGCCATTCCTGACACCAATGAAGAGGTGGTGGCCGCGAAGGAGCTGGGGCTGCCTATACTCACGCGGATTGACTTCCTCTCGTACCTGGCCCAGCGCAAGTTCTCCATCTCCGTTTCCGGCAGCCATGGCAAGTCCACCACGAGCGCCATGATCTCGCTCATCTTCTACTACGCTGACACCGACCCTACAATTGTGCTGGGCGGCCAGGTCAAGCACCTGCTCGGGAATTCGCGGCTGGGCCGCAGCGAGTACTTCATCTGCGAAGGCGACGAGAGCAATAACTCCATCCTGCTCTTTGCCCCCCGCGTGGCTGTCGTCACCAACATTGACGATGACCACATGGATTTCCACAAGAGCATTGACAACCTGCGCAATAGTTTTCTCAAGTTCTTGAACAGCAAGCACCCTCACGGCGTTTCGGTTGTCTGCCTTGATGACCCGACCATCGCGTCCATGCTCGACTCCCTGGAAAGGCCCAAGTACACCTACGGCCTGTCAGAGGGCGCTGACTTCCGGGCAGTGGATATCCAGGCACGCCACGACTCATCACGCTTCAAGGTAGTGCACCACGAGATGGGGCTGCTGGGCGAGATCAACCTGCCTTTGCCTGGCACCTACAACATCCAGAACGCGCTCGCGGCAATCGCCGTGGCGCATCACTGCGGTATTGACTTCGGAAAGGCCGCCTTCGCGCTGGACAACTTCACTGGCGTGGTGCGCCGGTTTGACCGCATCCTGGAGCGGGACGACATACTGATTGTTGACGATTACGCCCACCACCCGAGCGAGATCGGGGCGTTGCTGAACGCAGTCTCCGGGTTCAAGGGAAGGCGCGTACGTGCTGTCTTCCAACCCCACCGTTTCACTCGCAGCCAGCGTCTGGCCGCCAGATTCCCCGACGCTTTCGTCGCTGCCGACGAGGTCATTCTCGCGGACATCTACTCCGCGCTGGAAAAGCCGATTGAGGGCGTCAGCACGGAGTATCTCTACAGTTTCTTTGAGCGGAAGTTCAAGCCGGGCAAGGTGAAGATGATACTGCGCCAGGAGGAGATCCTCACGTATCTGAAAAAGACTCTGCGCCAGGGAGATATCGTGCTGACAATAGGCGCTGGGGACATATACCGGGTCGCGAACGATCTCGCCTCGTACCTGAGGGACAAGCGCCTCACTTACACAGGCTCTCGCACTGCGCGAACTGATGGCTCCACCCAGGAGCATGCGGAGCTCTTTGAGGGGTTGCGCGAAAGTGAAAACTGAGCAGAGACGCAGAGTTCCACTGGAAGATCACTGCACCTGGCGTATCGGATGTACTGCGGAGTGCGCTTACTTCCCGGAAACAGTGCAGGATCTCGTTGAATGTGTGACTTCGCTGAATGGAAGCTCGCAGCCCTTTACCGTCATCGGCCGGGGAAGCAACATCCTGTTCAGCTCAGAGGGGATTGAGGAGACTCTCGTCTTCACCACCGGGCTGAAGTCTCTCAGCTTGTTTGAAGAGCACGCGACGGCGCAGGAGTTGTTCGGCTGCCTGGCAACCTCGCAGGATGATGCGGCGCATTCCGTATACTGCGAAGCTGGAGTGGCCAACGCCGGGCTCCTTGCGTTCTCGCTTGAACACTCCCTGGGCGATGTGACCGCCCTTACGGGCGTTCCCGGCACTTTCGGCGGAGCCGTCGCCATGAACGCGGAGAGCATCTTGAATGTGATGGGCGAGAGGATGTGGTTCGCGACAGTGAACCGGGCGGGCGGCGAAACGGAGATTCGCCACGCGCTGGATTTTGACTTCGGTTACCGCCACTGCGCGGTGCAGCAGACAATACTCGCAGCCGTGCTGCTGCATATGCAGCCGACTGATTCGGCCAGAATGAGGGCGTTCGTCGCCAACCGCAAAGCAGCGCGGATGCGCAGCCAGCCGCTAGAGTGGCCCAGCGCCGGCTGCGTGTTTAAGAACCCGGAAGGCGATTCTGCCGGCGCCCTGCTAGACCAGATTGGCATGAAAGGCCGTCGCATCGGCGGTGCGGAGTACTCGCACAAACACGCCAACTTCATCATCAACACCGGTGACGCCACCAGCTCCGATGTCCTGGAGCTGATGGCTCTGGGCAAGCGGGCAGTGTGGGACCGTTTCCATGTTTGCCTGACGCCTGAGATCAAGTTCATTGGCCGTTTCGATCTTGAACTCCTGGAGTACGTCAAGTGCGAATCCCTGGAGGGGCAGTAGTGGCATCCAGCTCGCTGCCGGCTGTAATGGGCGCAGAGGAGCTGCAATCCCTGCGCCGCGCCGTGCAAGAAGACAGCGCCCGCATCCGCGCGCTGAACATTGCTGTCGTCTGTGGCGGCGACACCGCCGAGCGCGAAGTGTCGTTGACCAGCGGGCGGGGAGTGCTGAAAGCGCTTCAGGCGGACGGCTGCAACGCGCGGCTGGTTGACCTGGACTGGGACGCACTCAGCCGCGACACTTTCGCCGGGACTGATGTGGCCTTCCTGACGCTGCACGGCGGCCGTGGTGAGAACGGAATCATCCAGGGTTTTCTTGAATCCGTCGGGGTGCGCTACGTGGGTGCCGGCGTCCTGGCTTCTTCAATCTGCATGCACAAGCCAACGTTCAAGCGCCTGGCAACATCACTCGGGCTCCTTACCCCGCCGTATCTGATGGTTCGGCGCGGGCAGGACCTCAGCGTGACGCAGCTCGCTCCACTGGGAGCAGACAAGCTCGTCATCAAACCAGCCTCCGAAGGTAGCAGCGTGGGCGTCTCTATCGTAACGCCAGAAGAGGCGGCCGAGGCCGCCGCCGCCGCCGTAGAGCAGTATGGCGAAGTCCTGGTGGAGAAGTTCATTGCCGGTACGGAAGTCACAGCCAGCCTGCTGGGGCGTCCCGGAAAGCCGGTGGTGCTGCCGCATGTGGAGATCCGGCCGGTCAGCCGGGCTTTCTACGACTACCGCGCCAAGTACACCAAGGGCGAAACTAGCTACATCATTCCAGCAGAGATCACCGCCGAGGTGTCGGCGCAGCTTGCACTCTCCTCAGCAGTGCTGTTCAACGAGCTCCACCTCTCACCGTACGTGCGGGTGGACGCAATTGTTGACACGGAGAACCGAATCCACTTCCTGGAGGCAAACACGCTTCCGGGCTTCACCGAGCTGTCCCTGGTGCCGCAGGCGGCCGCCGCGGCGGGCATAGGCTACGCTGAACTGCTGCGGATACTGCTCCATCTGGCAACGAGCCGCCATGACTAAACGCAAACTCATCGGGTCTGCAGTGCTGGTGATGATCCTCGCGATGTTTGGCGCCGTCACCGTCCTCGCGGTCAAGTATGCGCTGCCCGCCCGGTCGTTTACGCTGAAAGGCGTTCGCCGTATAACGGTAGTGGGCAACTACCTTGTGCCCTCCAGCGAGCTGCTGTCGCTCGCTGGACTTGACCGCCCGCAGGCTGCAATGGAAATCAAGCCTGCGGCTGTCAAGCAGAAGCTGGCAGGGCATCGGCTCCTCCGGGGGGTGCGCCTCTACCGCAAGGGCCCGGCAGTAGTCCTCCACGTCACTGAGGTCCGCCCGTATTTCCGCACCCTGATTCAGGACAGGAAGTACTGGCTCTGCCGTGACGGAGAGCTGATTCCCATGGACACCAAGGCCGACTTCGGCCATCCCTACGACGCCCTGCGGCAGTGTGTATCACTGAGGCTTGCAGGAACGCAGCTGCTGGAAGATCCGGCAATGGTGTCGCTCATCATCTACACCGCGATGAGACTGGAGGAAATCCTGCCCCATGCGTTCGCTGAGATGCGAGTGGATCTGCGGGGCAACATTCAGCTAGTAACACGCAGCGGGTTGGTGGCCAAGCTGGGGGACACCGAGCGCCTGGACGACAAGCTGGCAGTGCTGCCCGAGGTCATCCGCAAGGCGCGCAATACGCCAAATGCAGCTTTCCTGGAGTACCGCGAACCGGACCGTGTAGTGATTAAGCTAGCCGGCAGCTAAACGCCATAGACTTTCCGCAGTTCTTCGCTGAACCGCTCCTCGCTGAAGAGCTTCAGCTCCGCAATGCGCGCGAAATCCCGCACTACGATGTTCTTCTTGCGGTACAGCGCTTCAAGCACGGCAAAGAGCTGCTCGTCAACTTCGGCATTAGTGAGCGTTCGCTCCGGCGACTGGAAGACCAGCCGGAAGGCGATGCTGCGGTGGTCAGGCGGGATCTGCTTTCCGCGGTAGACGTCAAAGGCGTAAGCGTCGGCTAGCAGCCCGCCAGCCGCCTCGCGTATCAGGCGCAGCACCTCACCGGCCTGCACCACCAGGGGCACCAGCACCGCAAGGTCCCGCTCCACTGGCGGGCAGGCACTGTAGCCCTGCAGCCGCATCGCCGCACTTCTCAGCGGCTGTAAGGCGTCCAGCGAGAGCTGCGCGAACGCCACTACGGCTTCGCCGGTCTCGGCCAGGTCGGGGCGCACTTCGCCTATCATCCCCACGTGGGCGCCCTTCACGTTAATCGCGAAACTCCGTTCCCTGGCCAGTGCCACTGCCTGTGCCGGTTGATACTCCGGCGCATCCACTCCCAGAGCCGGCAGCAACGCTTCCACTATCCCCTTCAGCACGAAATACGGGCTCTCCTCCGCGAAGTCCGGCTCGCTGCGTGACGGCCGCACAAAGCCGTCAGCGAAGATAATGCCCACCGCCCGCTGCTCGTAGTAGTTCGCGCCCTTGCCTTTGAGTTCGTGGTAAGTCCCGCCTAACTGCGGCTGCGCCGAATACACGTGCCCCAGCTCAAACAGGAACGGTGGCTTGGCGCCGTGACGGAAGTTGTGCTCCGCCACCGCCGCCATTCCCGGCAGCAGCGAGCCTGTGAGATGCGCCTGGTCATGGGTGTCCGGATTCTCCAGCGTCACCAGCGCATGCTCCTCGCCAAAGAACTGCGCCGCCCGACGCGCCGAGATGAACGGCTGGCACATCACCTCCTGCCCACCCAGCGCTATCAGCGCGTCCTTCACTTCCTGCTCAAACGCCAGGTCGGCCTCCAGCCCGCCGCTGCGCAACGGCACCACCACCGGCTGGGCCTCAATCGAATCGAAGTGGTTCAGCCGCAGCACTTCTTCCGCCAGGTCTTCCCAGATCTCCAGGTCGTGCCGCCAGCTAGGCGGCTGCGCCTCCCACGCGCCATTGCGCTCCTGCACTTCCATCCCGATGGCGCGTAGCGAACTGATGATATTCTCCTGGTCAAACGTAGTGCCCAGCAGCGCATTTATGCGCTCGGGGACAAACACGATGGGCTTGCGCGCATCCTCGTAAACGCTCGCGTCCACGAGGCTCCCTTCCACAAAACCGGCCGCGCCAATCTCACGTGCCAGGTAGATGAACCGGCGGGTGGCCACCGGCGGCAGCATCGGGTCAATCCCCCGCCCGAACCTCAGTGATGACTCCGACTGCAGCCCCAGGCGCTTGGAAGTGATACGGATATTGCGTGGAGCGAAGAACGCGGATTCCAGCAGCACGCCCTTGGTGCGCTCGCCAATCTCCGACTCCACGCCGCCCATCACCCCCGCCAGCGCCACCACCTTCTCCTCGTCGGCGATGACGAGGTGCTCGGCGGTCAACTCGTACGCGACATGGTTGATCGCAGTGAACTCCTCGCCGGGAGTTGCCCTCCGTGCAGAAATCGCTCCCGTGAGCATCGCGCGGTCAAAAGTGTGCATTGGCTGCCCCAGCTCCAGGAGCAGGTAGTTGGACAGGTCAACGATATTGTTGATGACGCTTACTCCGCACAGCGACAGCCGGTAGGCCATCCAGTCAGGTGACGGCGCAATCCGCACGTTGGTGAAGTAGCTGCCCACATACCGGGGGCACAGCTCGGGGGCCGGCAGCATGATCTCTGGACGCTCGTCCCCTGCCTCGCCCGGCTCCACTTCCGCCAGCGGGGTCATCCGCAGCTCGCAACCCTCCAGGTATGAAGCTTCACGCCCAATGCCCAGGTGTGAAAGCAGATCTCCCCGGTTGGAAACCGGCGAGAAATCCAGCACCATATCCCCTTCCAGCGCCTCCCGGGCCATCGCCTCCGGCAGCACCAGCGGGAAGCGCACCGGCGAGAGCTCCATCTCTTCCAGGGTGGGGATAGTCCCGCCCGCTGGGTTGCAGGCCACAACAAAACCCGCCGGAATTTCCGGTGCCCGGCAGGGCAGCTCGCGTTCCTGGCCTGCCAGCTCTACCTCGTACAGCGGCAAGCCCGCCTTGTCCGTGCCCACCTTGCGCACGACGCGTCCAAACTCCAACCCCGCTACCGCCGGCGCCAGAGGGATCAGCACCTCCGCCTCCACCCCGCGCTCGGTGAGCATGCGCCCGAGCTCCGCCGGTGCGGGAAGCCCGGTCACCAGTTCCGCCAGCCACGAGTAGAGAATGCGCATGGGTTCTTCCTGAGCTATGGATTATAGCAAGAAGTACGGCGAATCCCGGCTCCTATTCCATCATGGCGAAGCCAATCCAGTCGTCCAGGTTGTCCTGGAATGAGACCGCAGGCTTGCCCGTCACCAGGTTCAATCCGTGGTTGCTGCCGAGCCGCGCGCCCAGTACAACCTTGGTCACACTCCACACGCCGCTGCCATCAGCCGCTGTGTTCAATGCATAGTAGAGATCGCTTGATGTGGAGAACGCAACCGCCGGCTTCCCGTCAACCACCATCAGCGACTTGTATCCCGGCGAACCAACGGCTGCAACTTCGTACTTGGCATCCCAGTTGCCGCTCCCATCAGCGGCGGAATTGATGGCGAACCACAAGGCCCCGTCACGCTCGTAGACTACAGCAGGCCGCCCGTCCACGATAGCGATTCCTGTTTTGCCGCTCCCCTCCTCATCCACCAGCGAAGCCGTCCATACGCCACTGCCGTCACTGTTGCTGCACCTGCTCACTCGGATTTCGCCGGCAGTGACCGCGTAGTAGGAGACTATGGGATTCCCGTTCGCAAGCGCAGTCAGCCCGGTGTAGTAACACCCGCCGGGGTCCTGGTCAATTGCATAGAGGGTCCAGCTCCCGTTCCCGTCGGCCGATGAGTTGATAGCAAAGGCTGGATAGTCTGTCGGGTCGCCGTCGTGCCGGAAGCTCAGCGCAGGCCGACCGTCAATCTCCCACACACAGGGGTCGTCAATCCCGTCGGGATCAACTTCTGAGGTGTACCAGGTGCCACTTCCGTCAGCACTGGAACACATGGCAAAGGTGATGTTAGTGCCCGGATTCCCTGTGTACGCTGCTGCGGGCTTGCCATTCACCGCGGCGCCGTTCAGCCACGAACCCACGCTCTCGCTGGTGACATCCACCGGGTACACTGACCACGATCCAAGCCCATCAGCAGTGCTGCAGTAGGCGAAGAAAACGTCACTGTTGCTGTCATCCTTGTAGAAGATGCCGGGATTGCCCCCGGTCACCACAAGCGAGGAATACGAACCCAGGTTGTCGCTGGTGCTGTCGTCAACCGTAATCGTCTGCCAGTAGGGCGATGGCCCGAGGTACCCCGCAAGCGTGTACAGCCCCGCGCCGCTCACAGTAAAGCACCGCAGGTAGTAGGTCCCGCCGGCAGCGAAAGTGTAGGTTATGCTCTCCGTGGTTCCCGTGCCGTCAGAA
The DNA here is from genome assembly GCA_964643155.1 of uncultured Planctomycetales bacterium. Taxonomy (GTDB): domain Bacteria; phylum 4484-113; class 4484-113; order 4484-113; family 4484-113; genus CAZKNJ01. The sequence goes on from CAZXPM010000009.1 coordinate 17,389, forward strand.
GTCTCCAGCACCGTCTCGGAAGCGTCCAACAGCTCCAGGTCGATGTTATAGCCGGTGGACTCCTGCGTTAGCGTGAAATCCAGGAAGTCATCCGTATCCGCGCTGATGGCGAAGTAGTCCACATCATCGCCGTCGTATCCGCCAGGGCCAAGGCTTGCGTTGAAATCCGCCAGCGGGAAGCTCAAACTGTTGGCCTGTCCGATCGTATCGTTGTCCTCCACTTCGTCTATGAAGGTTGGCGTAGAGGTTATATCCACCCAGTAATCGCCCCCGCCGCTGCCGCTGCTCCACACATAGCAGCGCAGGTAGTAGGTGCCGGAAGCACCGAAGGTGTAGGTGAAGTGCTCAGAATCCGATGTTCCCCGGCTGTATGCCAGCACTTCCTCATCGCTGTTCCACAGCTCCATGTCGCGGTCGCAGGCGTCGCTGTCCAGCGTCATCGTCACATCAAGTTGATCACCGAATTCCGCCTCAAACGAGAAGAAATCATCATCGTCCACGTCCTTCTCCAGGTGGCAGTACCACCCGTCTATCGGGAAGTCCGGCAATGGGTTGGCGATCTCTTTGGTGTCATTCGGCTCCACTTCGTCGTAGTCACCCTGGGGCTTGACCGTTAACGTGAACAGGAACTCGTCGCTTCCCCCCTCGTTACTCACCGTTAGCGAACAGCTGTAATCGCCTGTCGTAGCTGAGAGCGTGGCAACAGGAGCTTCTTCACTGCTGGTGCTGGGTGTGGCCCCGCCGTCAAAGTCCCACGCGTAGGTGAAGGGCGGGGTGCCCTGCACCACCGCCGAGAACGTGACCTCATCGTTCGCATGCCCCTCTTTGGGCCCGGCATTTATGATCACAGGTGGCTCGCCACCTCCAAGCACCTGCAATGTGAACGGGAAATCGTCCGATCCGAAGGCGTTCACGACGTTCAAACCGCAGGGATACTCGCCGGGGGCTAACAAGGTCACTACCGGTGAAGACTGATTAGAAACCGCTGGATTGGCCCCGCTTCCGAAGTCCCAGCTGTACTCAAACGGTGGCGTGCCGTTGACAGTGGCGGTGAACGCCACTTGCGTTCCGGTCAAGCCGCTTAGCGGCGCCACTGAGACGATGTCAGGCTCGCCGCCAGAGGCGACCACACTGAGTGTGAAAGTGTACAGATCCTCTCCGAAGTCGTTTCCCACGACAACTGATGCGTCGTAATCTCCCGCTCCGGTCAGCGTAACGGTTGGACTTTCCAGGTCGCTTTCGTCCGGCATCGCGCCGCCGCCGAAATCCCAGTCGTAGTAGGTCGCCTCACCCGTGTAGGTTACATCAAAGGTTACCTCGGTTCCAGCAACACCGCTGGTGGGCTCCACTCCGGTTACCTCCGGAGGATCGCCGATTCTCAGTGTAAACCCATACGTGTCGGAGCCAAATCCGTTCTCCGCCTGCACGCTGCACAGGTACTCGCCCGCTCCCGTGAGCGTCACCTGGGGATTCTCATCGTAACTGACCTGTGGAACCGCGCCATCTCCAAAGCCCCAAATGAAGCTCATTGGCTTGACTCCGGTCACCTCAGCGCTGAATGTGACTACCGCCCCGGGAGTTCCCGTCTGCGGGGAAACGCTGACAATGTGCGGCGCTCCCCCCGGGCCCTCATACTGTACTGGCTCACTCGGCACCCCCTCAGCTCCGTCTGCGTCCAACGGCACCACCCGGTACCACTTGCCAGCCTGGGGGACAAGGGGATACTCAAAGCGCATCCGCCCCTGGCTTGCATCAAGTCCCTCGCTGCGCGGCATCACGCCGATTTCCTCATCAAAATGGCCATCGGCCGAATCCGCCATCTTCACGCTATAGCCATCACAGGTGACGCCAAAATTCACGGCAATTGGCGTGATGTCGCTGATGCCGACAGCTCCATTCCCGTCGCCGTCAACCACGGGGGCATGGGGGTCCCCCTCCCCCACTCTCGCGCCGAAGTGAACCGCCAGGGGTGTCAGGTCGGCCACGGCCACCGCTCCGCTCTGGTCATAGTCACCGACGCAGTAGTAGCTCCACACAAGCTGGACCCCACCTGCTCCGTCATCCTCAAACACCAGGCTTGGAACGATGTTGACGTCCCCTTCAGGTGGACGCAACACCGACTTCCCGGGCTCAAGTTGGCGTGCCAGCGCCTTCGCCAACCTGCGGGACAGCGCCCCAAACATGTCGGCGTCAACCCCAGGCGGAGCCTTTACCGAATCAACCTGGGACTGCAGCTCCGGCGGCAGCAGCGGTCCAGCTGCTCCCGTGGGCGGGGGCATTCCGTGAGTGGTGGCGCCGACCGTTGGCGCCGGCCCCTTTCGGCCCCCGCAGGAGGGGCACGCCAGTAAGAGAGCTGTTGCTATGAGTAAGATCAGAGCGGCTACAGGCAGACGCATAGATGTAACCTCTTATAGAGTGACTCCCATTATAGTGGTTCAGCTCTCGCAACACCGTAGCCGCAGAGAGCTGCTACTTCTTCTTGTACCAGTCCGGCCACCCGCCAGGCGGCACAACCTTCAACCGCTCGGCCTTTTCCAGCCGCTTCCTGGCTTCCGCGTTCTGGTTCAGCTCGTGCAGTGAAAGGCCCCAGTAGTAGTATGCCCGGCCATAGTTCGGGTCAATGTTCACCGTGGCTTCAAACTTACGGCAGGCCTCCTCGTGCTTGCCCTGAGCCGCGAGCACCGTGCCCCAGAAGAAGATGGCGCTGGTGTAGTCGGGTTTGATTTCCACCGCCTTCTTGAACTCGATTTCCGCTTCTTCGTAACGCCGCAGCGCCGAAAGTGTAAGCCCCAGGTTGTTATGGTAGCGCGGCTCTTCGGAGTCTATCTCAATCGCCCGGCGGTACCTGGTTTCGGCGTCCTCCAGCTTCTTGAGCTTGTACAGCGCATTGCCCCAGTGGTAATAGGCGTCATCATCTCCTATCCCCAACTTCTCAGCCTGTTCAAACTTCTCCAGCGATTCTTCGTACTTGCGCAGACGAACCAGAGCCTCGCCCCACCGGGCATAGGCATCGGGCATCTCTTCGTCCAAGCCGGTGGCCTTGGAGAACAGTGCCGCTGCTTCCTCATTCATGTTGAGTTCCATCAGCGCAGTGCCCCAGCTGAGATATGCGGCAGTGTCCTCCGGTGCCAGCTTGACCGCATCCTGGAACTTGGCGCAGGCTTCTTTGTACTTTCGCAGCTCGCACAGCGCCGTGCCCCAGTGCACGAGTATCTCTGCATCTTCTTTATCCAGCGCCGCCGCCTTCGCGTATTTCTCTGCGGCTTCCTCAAACCTGCCGAGGTCACTCAGGGCATTGCCCCAGTTGAAGTAGGCGGCCGCATCCTCCGGGCTTACCTCGGCAGCCTGCGCGTACTTCTGGCAGGCCTCATCGTAGCGCTCAAGGGCGCTCAGCGCGTTGCCCCAGTTTATGAGCGCCGCCACGTTCTCTGCGTCAAGCTCCACGGTGCGGGCGTATATCTTACTGGCCTCCTCGTTATTGCCGGCAGCATGATAGGCGTAACCGAGGCTGTGGAGAATCCTGGCGTCATTGGGCCTGAGTTCCAGCGCCATGGAGTAGCGCCGGATCGCTTCGTCCTGCTTCTCCTGCATCGCCAGCGCATTACCCCAGAAGTAGTGGGCAAGCGCGTCCCGGGCGTCGTGCTTCACCGCCTCCGCGAACTTCGCGGCGGCGTCCTCGTACTGCCCCAACTCCAGCAGCGCAGCGCCCCACTCCCGGTAAGCCACCGAGGGCAGCCCCAGCTCGGAGGCGCGCTCAAACTTCTTGACCGCTTCCTCGGCTTTGCCTTCAAACAGCAGCGCATAACCCCAGCGGAGCTGCAGGTCCGGGTTGTCCGGATGGTCCCTGGTGGACTTCTCCATGAGGCTGGACGCCTCCCCCGCCCTCCCCGACCGGGTCAGGGCGGTTGCCAGTCCACTGAGAACACGGATGTCCTTCGGCGCGCTCTTGAGCGCTTGCTCGAATCGTTTGCAGGCTTCTTCATAGCGCCCTTGCGCCATCAAAGCGCTTGCGGCTGCCCCGCTGATATCGGCGCGCTCGGGAGCGGCCATGGAGGCCTCTTCCAGCTTCTCCAGTGCCTCGGCGGTGCGCCCGAGGGACAGCAACGCGCTGCCCCATGCGGCCAGCGTATCGGGATTCCCCGGCGCCGCCTTCGCCGCTTCGGTGAATCTCGCGTTAGCCTCGTCTGCCTTGCCCGCCTGCAGCAGACAGGCACCCCATTCAGCCAGAATGTCCGCCCGCCTGGGATCACGCTTATCGGCCTCGTCCAGCAGGGAACAGGCGCGGTCGTAATCTCCTATTCCTGCCAGCGCCCGGGCGTATTCAAGTTTGAAGCTCACATCCTCGGGCCTGAGCCAGCATGCGGTCTCCAGCTTCTCAGCGGCTTCAGCAAAACGGTTCTCCCCGAGAAGCAGCTGACCCCACTTCAAGTATGCGTCAGCTTGCTCCTCCCGGGGCCTGCTGGCGATGTCAAACACATCAAGGGCCCGTTTGGCCTCACCTAGTTCGGCCAGGGCAGTTGCCCACGCATAGAAAAACGACCTGGGCTTACGCACGTCAGCCTTATCAGCTATCTTGGACGCAAGTTCGTTGACGCGCCTGTAATCACCTTTCTCGGCCGCCGCAAGCACCTCAGCAACCATCGAGTCCTCCGGCTGCGGCGGCTCCGCCTTCGGTTCCTTAGCGGCCTGCTGGAGTTCATCCAGCAGCTTGTCGCGGCCCGCGAGTGCGCTTTCCAGCTCCTTGATCTTGCGGTTGGCCTCCTCCAGTTGCGCCGAAAGAGACTCCACCTGAGACGAAGAAGCCTCTCCGTCTTTGACCGTCCGCCTCGCCGCCTCCCGGAGCTCCTGGAGTTGCTTCTTGCTCTCTGACAGCTCCGCAGTCAGCCGGCTAATGGTCTCGTCCTTCTCTTCCGCGGAACCGGCAGCCTCCTGGTGCGCGGCGGAGGCCGCTTCCACCTCCTTGCGCGCCAGTTGCAGCGCCTGTTCAAACTCCGCCTTGGTCTTGGCAGATTCCTCTTCGCGTTTCCGCAACTCTTCAGCCTTCTCCCTGGCCGCTTTCTCCGTCTCAGCCAGCCGGGCTTTCGTTTCTTCCAGCGCCCGTTCCAGCTCAGTTCGGGAACGTGCCGCTTCCTCCTCACGCTGGCGCAACTCCTCCCTGCTCTCCCTAAGCTGCTTTTCCATTTCAGCGAGTTTTGATTGAGTACCGGCCAGGGCCTGCTCTTTTTCCGTCAAGCCCGCTCCAGCCGTTGCGAGTTTCTCCGTGAGCTCCTTCTCCTTTGCCTGGAGCGAAGCCTTCACGTCCGCCAGTTGCGCATCTTTTTGCTTGAGTTGCTTCTCCAGCTCTCCTGCTCGCGTCGCGCCTTCAGCCGCCTTTGCATCCACGCTAGCCAGCCTCTGCTCCATCTGCGACAGCTTGTCGGCCAGCTCCTTCTCCTTCTCTCCGGCGGCCGCCAGCAGTTCGTCTCGCGCCTTCAGTTCCTTCTCCCGCCCGGCAGCCTGCTCCTGCAGCTTCGCCACCGCTCCTTCCAGCTCGGCCACCTTCGCCAGGGCAGCCTTTAGCTCATCTTCCCTATCCTGCAGCGCTTTATCGCTCTGAGCCAGTGCTTCGTCCTTTTCCGTAACCAGGCTCTTCAGTTGGTCCGCCTCCTCCTGAGCTTTCTTCAGCGCTGCTTCTGTTTCCTTCGCGCGCTGATGCAGATCCTCCTTCTCCGCCGCGCTCTCGCCCGCCTGTTTCTCGGCTGCAGCCCGGGCATTCTCTGCTTCCGCCAGCTTCGCCTCCAGGCCTTTGCAGGCAGCGTGTTGCTCGGTTAGCTTCGCCTCCAACTCCTTGGCGCGTTCACCCTCGGTCTTGAGGGTGTCCTGCATCTCTTCAACATTCACTGAGAGCGTCTTGATGCGGGCGTCGCGCTCAGTGATTTGGGCTTCAATGCTCTTGATCCGCGCTTCTTTTTCCGCCACCTGGGCTTCAAGCACCCTGCTCCGGTCCGCCCGCGCTGTCGCTTCGCGTGAAAGGGCCTCCGCCTCCTTGAGTTTCTTCTCCAACTCCGCAACCCGTTTCCCCAGCTCCTCCGCTTTCTTCTTCTCGGAGCGCAGATTGGCCTCGCGCGCCGCCGCTTCTTTCAGCAGCCCCTCTGCGCGCATGTGCTCTATCTTCCCTTCTTCCTTGCTCTTGCGCAGCGAAGCGTCCAGTTCAGCCAGTTTTGCCTCCAGCTCACGCACCCGCGCGCTGCTCTTTGACAACTGTGCTTCCAGCGTCTTGCTGGCTTCCTCCCCTCCCTTCGCGGCCTGCTCGCGTGCAG
>CAZXPM010000010.1:0-18795 GCA_964643155.1 uncultured Planctomycetales bacterium
ATGTTGGGGCAGTTGGCCTCGCGGCAAACGGTGTTCAGGCCGGCTAGCGCCTGCTCCATCGCCTGGCGCCGCCTTGGCGGCAGCGCCTTCACCCGCAGCCAGGACGGTCGTCGCCGCTGCCCCACTAATCCTCTCCCGCCTTGAACTCGCGACGGTGTTTCAGCGCCTGCAGCAGCGTTTCGTCATCCGCGAAGTCAATCTCGGCGCCGGTGGGAAGGCCACGCGCCAGCCGTGTGAACATCACGCCAGTGTCGGCAAACTCCTCGGTGATGACGGTGGCCGTCGCTTCACCCTCAAAGGAGAAGTCAAACGCCAGCAGCGCCTCCTTCACCTTTCCGCTCTTCAGCCGCGCGGCCAGCTCGTCCTTGCGCAGGCTGTCCAGCATCCGCCCCTTGAGTGGATCCACCAGTCCGCCAAGCACGAAGTAATAGCCGCCAAAGCCGCCGGTGCGCTCAATCGGGTAGATGTCCAGCGGGTCCGCGACGACGCACAGCAGCGACCCATCGCGTGTCTCATCCGCGCAGAAGCCGCACAGCTCGCCGGTGGAAAAGCCGCCGCAGCGGGCACAGCGCCGCACCTGTTCCTTCACGGTGGCAATCGCCCGGGAAAGCTCCTGCAGGAACGCCGGATCCTGCTCCAGCAGGTAGATGGCGATGCGGGCCGCGCTGCGCGGGCCCAGGCCCGGCAACTGCGCCAGCAGGCTTATGAGGCTGTTCAGCCCGGGAGGCAGCATGGCGGTGTCAGAGCGCCCCTGGCGGGATCATCCCGGCAAGGCCGCCCAGGTCCATGCCGCCGCTGACGCCCTGCATCTTGCGCTCATATAGCTCCTTGGCCTGCGCCAGCGCGGAGTTCACCGCGGCGTAGACCAGATCCTCCAGGTTCTCAATGCCCTCGGCCGCCTCTTCCAGCGCCTCCGGCTTTATGGTCACGCGAGTAAGCTCCCGGTGCCCGTTCATCTCCACCTCCACCAGGCCGCCGCCGCTTCCGACCACGGTTTCGCGCGCCAGCTCCTGCTCCACTGCCGCCATCTTCTGCTGCATCTCCTCCTGCATCTTCTGAATGTCGCGCATCAGTTTGTTCATGTCAAGTTTCATCGGGCGCTGATTCTAACACAGGCCGCTCCGTGCTACACTGCCCTTATGGCGCTCTACTTCGCCTATGGCTCCAACATGTGGCGGCACCAGATGGCGGTGCAGCGCTGCCCCGGCGCGGAGTTCTCCGGCGTGGGGCTGCTGCGCGGCTGGCGCTTTCTCATCAACGCGCGCGGCGTCGCCACGATAGTGCCGGAGGCCGGCGCTAAGGTCTGGGGCGTGGTGTGGGAGATCACCGCTGACCATGAGCGCACGCTGGACGGATACGAGGGCGTGCCGGACTGGTATCAGCGCCAGACCGTGGGCGTGCACCTGCCGGGGCGGGGCGAAGTGCCGTGCCTCACTTACATTGACCGCTCGCCGGACGGCGATGAACCCGGCCCGCCGCGTGAAGGGTATCTGGAGAAAGTCCTCGCAGGGGCGGCGGAGCACGGGCTGCCCCGGGGCTACATTAGCGAAATCAGTTCGCACGCCAACCGAGCCAGCCACTGAGCTTGGCTACAGCATCCCCTCGGTGATGTCCTCCCCATTGCGCACGCGGCGCTGGAACTCGCGCTCCAGCGCGCCGTAAGCCAGGAAGTACACAACGATGCCGAAGGCGTAGAGGAAGAAAGTCGCCCAGTAGGGCGCCTGGTAGTTGAGGTGGCGCATCATGTTGCCGCCGACCTGCGCGCCGATGGCACGCCCCAGCGGGAAGGTCATCATGTTGATGGCCACGATGTTCATTCGCTGGCGGTCGCCATAGATGTCCATCAAGAGCTGCGCGTTCACCGGGTTGGCCAGGTTCATCAGGGCGTTGCGGATGATGAAGGCCGCGCCGGTGGCGACTATGGCCACCGCCGGCAGCGCCCCCAGCGCCACCAGGAATGGAGCGTAGGCGATGGCGAGGATGAACGGGAGGCTGATGGCCTGGCTGGCGACGATGGTGCCCACCCGCCCGAATCGTGCAATGAGATAAGGCGTGGCCAGCACCCCCAGCGATACGCTGGCCATGGCAACGCCTTGCAGCACTCCAACCACCGAAGCGGGAACGCCCAGCATTACCTTGAGAAACACCGGGAAGAAGGGCACCACCAGGCCAGAGCCCAGGCCGATGACCAGGGTGAAGGTGAACTGCGACCAGGTGATGCGCTGGCGGAACAGCGAGAGGATGCGGGTGAAATAGCCCTCGGTGCTGCGCCGCCAGGCAGTGTCCCGCATCAGCGCCGCCAGCAGCAGGCATCCACCCGCCAGCGCGCCGCAGGTGATGAGAACGATGCTGTAGGCGCGGATGAGTGTCGGCGTGCTGACCAGGGCGAGCGGGATCCAGCCGGAAAGCGCGCGGGCGGCGAGGTCAGCCGCCGCCCCGCCGGCCGTGGTGCCGATGAACATCATCCCCGGCCCCAGGGCGCCGAAAGCGCCGAAGACATAGGGCTGGGTCTCGTGGGAGCTGTAGTCGTGCATGAAGGGTGCGGCGTTGACCATGAAGAACCCGGCGCCGATCCCCATGCCGCCCGCAAACACATAGAGCAGCGGCGTCGCCGCGTATATCACCTGGCAGACCGCAGAGACCACGAAAATGACTCCGCCCAGCAGCAGCAAACGCTTCCGGGCGAACTTCTGCGACAGCGCGGCAGCCGGCAACGAGATCAGCGCGATGCAGACGAAGCGCGTGGCCAAAGCAGTGCCGATGGCGTCCTCGGGGAGACCCAGGCCGTCCAGCAGCAGCGGAAGCAAGGTGAAGAACGCTCCCTCGTTCAACATTATAAGGGCGAACGCGGCCATGAAAAGCTTCACTTCGCGGGGGAAGCCGGTAAAACGCCGGAAGTAGTTCCACAGCCTCGCCAAATCGGTGGGATTGTAGCAGACCTCACTCAGGCGGGTGAAAGCGGTCGTCAGCGACGCCCTCGTCGCAGCCAGCAACATCCATCCAGCCCGCCCGTGACGCAGGAAAGGAGTCAAACTCGGGTATGTAGGGCTTGATGTCCAGCAGCGGCGTGCCATCCAGCATGTCCACGTCCTTTACCGCCAACTCGCCTGCTTCCAGATTGATTGCCACGAGCCGCACGGCGGAGAGGCCAATGGGATTGGGCCGGGAGGGTGCGCGGGTGGCGAAGAGGCCGTGGACAGCAGTATCGCGGTAGGGTCTGACCAGCGGCGAGTGCTCCCTGGCGCGGTCAAACAAGTAGATTAGCCAGATGCGCTCAAACCCGTCAAGGTCCTGCAGCGACTGCCGGTAGGCCGCAAACACCTCCACCGTACCGGATGCACCGCCAGCGGTGGACGGCTGGATGGGTGTGCCCTCTTGCCTGGTAAACGGCGTGTGGATGCGACCGATTGGTCGCAGTGAGTAAGTGGTTCCCATGGACTGATTATAGACGCAACCCGTCAGGGTATGATCCCACTCCCCAAGGAGGTTCTTGAGATGACTTACGGGCCCGAAATCGTGGGCAAATTGGTGCGGCTCGTGCCGCTGGACGAGTCCATGGCGGAGAAGTTCTTCTCCTGGATCAACTCGCCCGAGGTTAACTTCTTCCGCCCGTCGCCGCTGGTGGAAAGCGTGGAAGCTGAACGCGAGTGGATTCGCAACATCGGCCAGTCAGAGCACGATATCGTCTGGGCGGTGTTCTGCCAGGAGGATGGCGAACTCATCGGCTCTGCCGGCCTTCACCAGTTGAGCCGTGAGCACCGGCGCGCCGTCACGGGGTCGCTCATCGGCCTGCCTGAGTACTGGGGACGCGGCTCAGGCAGCGAAGTAGTGCGTCTGCGCACAGCTTACGCCTTTGAGGAACTGGGCCTGCGCAAGCTCATCAGCAACGTGGCGCGTGGCAACAACGCCAGCCTGCGTATGCTCATGCGCGTCGGATACCGCATTGTGGGCCTGTTCCGTGACCACTACTTCCGGGACGGCGAGTGGCTGGACTTCTACCTGCTGGAATGCCTGCGCGGGGACTGGGAACAGGCGCGGGAGCAGTTCACCGGTTGACGGCCGAGAACGCTTGCGCAGCGGTTGGCGGTATGCTACAATGGCGCCCAGCACTATACGGAGGTGTAGTATGAAACCCGGAAGCATCCGGTGGATGGAAATCCCCACCGCTAACCTGGAGCAGTCCTGTGCCTTTTACGAGAAGGTGTTCGGGTGGAAGACGCGGGCCAGCGGGCACTGGCCCAACTACGCGTTCTTTGACGACCCCGATGAGCACGCCGTGGGCGGCTTTGACGCCAGCCTCAAGCCGCAGGGCGAAGAGGGTTTCCGCCTGTTCATTCTGGTAGAGGACGTGGACGAGGCCCTCGCGAAGATAGAGGCTGCCGGCGGCAGAACGGCGCACCCCAAAGAGCTCATCCACGAGGAGGTCGGATGGTGGGGAGCGTTTCACGACCCGTCCGGGAACTACCTTTGCCTGTGGGAGCGCCCGAAGAAATAGTCGCACCCAAGCCTTGGGCTACAATTGGGGTATCACGGGCAGGAGGTTCTTATGCCGGGAGGAGTGGTCAACTGGATTGAGTTGCCGTCAAGCGACCTGGAGCAGTCCTGCGAGTTTTATTCGCGCGTGTTTGGCTGGAGGATCACTCGCCACGAGAGCTGGCCGGACTTCCCCATGTGGGCGGACAGCAAAGGCGAAGTAGGCGGGGCGTTCCGCACCGGCCTGAAGCCGATGACCGAAGCCGGGGTGCTGATGCACATCAGTGTTGACTCGATTGAGAACGCCCTCGCCGCGATTGAGGCCGCCGGCGGCAAGCGCCTGCACGGCAAGGAGTTCATCAGTGACGACATCGGCTGGTGGGCCACCTTCTGCGACCCCACCGGCAATGTGCTTGGCCTGTTTGAGCCGGCCAAGAAGCAGGGCTAGCCGCTTCCCGGCCTGCACTTGAGCCTGAGGCGTGTGCTATCATTCGCCCGATGAACCGCACGCCGCCCCGCCCGCCACAGGCCATCCTGTTTGACCTCTACGGCACGCTGGTGCCCAACTTCCCACCAGAAGCCTATCTTGCGGCCATCGCCGCTATGGCGCAGGAACTTGCAGTGCCGCCGGACGATTTCCGTGAAGCGTGGCACTCCCGCTTCATCCGCCGCGCCACCGGCAAGGATGGCGGGGTTGTCAGCAGCATCCAGTACGTACTAGAGGATATGGGCGCCAGTGCTGCTGGCGAACGGATTGAGCGTGCGCGCGAACGGCGGCTGGCGTTCGCCCGCAGCCTCTACGACGCTGGCGCGGAATCGCTTGAAGTGCTCAACGAACTGAAGGCCCGAGGCCTTCGGCTCGCGCTGGTGAGCGATTGCTCCTGTGAAGTCGTGGAGCTGTGGGACACGCATCCGCTGTTCGCGCCTTTTCTCGCGCGCAGCCTCTCCTGCGAACTGGGGGTGATGAAGCCCGCCCCGGAGCGGTATCTGCACGCGCTGCGGGCGCTGGGAGCGGAAGCCGGGAAGAGCTGGTACATAGGTGACGGGGGCAGCCGGGAGTTCACCGGCGCGAAGGCTGTAGGACTGTTCACCATCCTCTGCCAGCAGCCGGGCAGCCGCCAGTTCGTCCATGACGAGGATGGCGCCGAGGCCGAGATGCAGGTCCCAGAGCTCGCCGAGCTTGTCAAGTTGCTTGACGGCTAGCTACCCGAACGCCAGCAGGAATACGCCGATAATCATCAGGACGCTGGCGATGAGCCGCGCCTGTATCTTCTCGCCGAACATGTAGTAACCCAGCACTACCGCCAGCAGCATGCTGGTGTTCGCCACCGGCTCGGCCACCGACAGGTCCAGCCCGAACCCCAGCACCGCCAGCAGCGAAACATAGGCGTACCCGTTGACCACGCCGTTGGCCCAGACCAGGCGCGTCCGCCTGCGATAAACGGCCATGACCTCGCGCCACTTCCGGAGGAACACCACCGCAACGCCGAAGAAGACGCCGCTGAGAATGGCGCAGCTCAAGGCGTAGTGAATGGGCTCAAGGTCCGCCATGCGGTTGTCAATCAGGCGGATCACGGCGATGAGCGTGGTGTTGAGCAAGATGAACTGGGCGCCGCGGTCAACCGCGACGTTCCGCAGGCTCTGCAGTGGATTCACGCCCGGTTTGAGGAAGAACACGCCCAGGAAAACCAGCAGCGCCCCGGCAAAGCGCATCCAGGTAAACGGTTCGCCCTGAAGGATGACGGGAAGCACGAATACCAGTAGAGTGCCGAAGGAGTAAAGCGGAGTGATTACCGAGACTTCGCCGTGCTGGAGGGCCTTGATATAGAAAACAAAGGGCACTATGAAAAGGCAGGCGGTGATGAAAGCGTAGCCCAAAAAGGCCCAGCTCGCCGGGCGATGAAAGAAGGAGAATATGATGAGAGCAGGCAGCAGGGCGACGGCGGCTGAGCCGAAGAAGAGGAAACCGCCTACCGCCGTTGAGCCTCCGGTGACGACCTTCTTGCCCAAAGGGCGCTCCAATCCCAGGAAAACCACCCGGAGCGCCAGGAAGAACCATGCCAGCGCCAGGTTGTGCACCAGCCCATTATAAGCGCTGCCGGTTGGCGCGAAGCTAGACTTGCAGGCCAAAATGCCGATACTATTGGTGCATGGTGTATCTGATTGCCGAGGTAGGGGTGAACCACAAAGGCGACCTCAACTCCGCGCTGGAACATCTGCACGCGGCCAGGGAGTGCGGCGCCGACGCGGTCAAGTTCCAGACCTTCCGCGCGGGTGAGCTTGCAAGCTTCAGGTACGCGAAGGACCAGGTGAACTTCTTCTCCTCAGTCCAGCTTGAGTTTCCGGAGTTTGCGCGCCTGTTTGAAGAGGCGCAGAAGCTGGGGATTGATTTCCTCAGCACCCCATTTGACCTTGACGCCGTTGACTTTCTGGACTCGCTGCCGGTTCCGGCCTTCAAGGTCGCCTCCGGCGACCTGACCAATGTTCCGCTGCTGTCCTACATCGGGCGGAAGGGGCGCCCGGTGTATCTCTCAACCGGAATGAGCAACATCGGCGAGGTCTCGGATGCGGTCGGCGTGCTGCGGAGGAATGGCAATACCAGCGTAACCCTGCTGCACTGCGTGAGTCTCTACCCCACCCCGCCGGAGAACGCGAACCTGCGCGCCATCCACACCCTCAGGCGGACCTTTGACCTTCCCGTCGGCTACTCTGACCACACGGTCGGCAATGAGGCCTGCCTGGCCGCCGTGGTGCTGGGGGCAACCATGCTGGAGAAGCACTTCACGCTGGAACGCACCGGCGACGGGCCCGATGTGGCGCTGTCGGCCACGCCGGACGAGCTCCACGCTCTGCGCAAAAGCGTTGACATAATCCTCCAGGAGCTGGGCGACGGCAAGAAGGTGCCCCAGCCAGGGGAAGCCGAGATGGCCGAAGTAGCCCGCCGCAGCCTCTTCGTCCTCCGGGATATGAAAGAGGGAGAAATGCTTACCGCTGACGCCCTGACCACTCACCGCCCGGGAACCGGCATTCCAGCCGGGGCTTTCTGCGAGGTGGTGGGCCGCAAACTCGCCGTGGATGTCGCAGCGGATGAAATGCTGCAGTGGGAGATGCTCAGGTAAAGTGAATACGGTAAAGAACAGCCTGCACCGGATGCTGCGCGGCAAGCGGATACTGGTGACCGGCGGCACCGGCAGCATCGGCCGCGAGATTGTCCACCAGTTGCGCCAGTTCAACCCTGCCGCCATCCGCGTGTTCTCCCGCAACGAGCACAACCAGTACCTCATGGCCAAGGAGTACGCGGGCTGCGAGAACGTCCGCTTTTTCATCGGCGACGTGCGCGACCGGCAGCGGCTCATGCTGGCCGCCGAGGATGTGGACATCATCTTCCATGCCGCCGCCATGAAGCACGTGAGCGCCTGCGAATACAACCCGTTTGAGGCTGTCAAAACCAACGTGCTCGGCACCCAGAACGTAGTGGATGCGGCGATGGAGTACAACATTGAGCGCCTCATCGCCGTTTCCACCGACAAGGCGGTGTCGCCGACTAATACGATGGGCGCCACCAAGCTGCTGGCGGAGCGGCTGGTGACTTCCGCCGCCAACTACAAGGGCAGCAGGCAGACAGTCTTCACCGTGGTGAGGTTCGGCAATGTGCTGGCCAGCCACGGAAGCGCCCTGCCCCTGTTCGTCCGGCAAATCCGCCAGGGGACTCCGGTGACCCTGACCCATCCGGAGATGCGGCGTTTTTTCATGAGCATACCCGACGCGGTGCGCCTCTGCTTCAAGGCGGCGGAACGCAGCGAGGGAGGCGATATCTTCATTCTCAAGATGCCGGTGATGAAGATCACAGACCTCATTGACGTCCTGATTGAGGAGTTGGCCCCCAGATTCGGGCGTGAACCGGCGAGCATCAGCGTTGAGGAAATAGGCCTCTTCCCCGGCGAGAAAGTGTACGAAGAACTCATGACACCCGAAGAGATGATGAACGCAGTTGAGCACCAGGACTACTTCCGGCTTGAGCCGGCCACCAGGCCCAGGGTGAACGGCTACCTGGAGCACCCGTTTGAAGGCTACAGCGCGAAAAGCCTGGACCCTCTTGCACCTGACGCCATCAGGGAAATGCTCAATGGCGGCGGCTTGCTGGAGGAACTGATACAGGCGAGCGAAGCGCTTACTTGATAATCCACTGTAACGGAGTATAATCCCTGCATCCCTCAACGGCGGTTGAGGATTCGGGAGATTCGTCGCGGCTCCTGACGGATGAGATGAATACTCCCGCTATAAGGGTAATGACTTATATCACGGCGGTGCTGCAAGTTACCGAAAATGAGCGTTCACAAACTCAGCGTAAAGGAATCGGGACATGAGGAGTTCCCGATTGGTAAAGATGGCAAGTCCATCTACATAAACTACGAGTGGTGCAAAGCCTGCGGGATTTGCATTGAGTTCTGCCCCAAGGAGGTATACGATTACTCGTCCCTGGGGCAGCCCATACCGACGCGGATTGAGGACTGCACCATCTGCATGATCTGTGTTAACCGCTGTCCTGACTTCGCTATCACCATCACCGATGAGACGGGCAAAGCCAGGCCGCATCCTGAAGCTGCGCTGATTGCTGCGCACGAGGGGAAATAGTGCCCGGCAAGACGCGACTACTGCAGGGCAACGAGGCCTGCGCTGTTGGCGCTATCTATGCCGGCTGCAGGTTCTTCGCCGGTTACCCCATCACCCCGAGCACGGAGATAGCCGAACACATGTCGCGGCAGCTGCCGATAGTCGGCGGCGTGTTCATCCAGATGGAAGACGAGATTGCCTCCATCGCCGCCCTGATCGGAGCCAGCCTCGCGGGGAAGAAGGCGATGACCGCCACCAGCGGCCCCGGCTTCAGCCTGATGCAGGAGAATATAGGGTACGCGGCGGTCACCGAAGCTCCCATTGTCATCATCAATGTGATGCGCAGCGGCGCTTCCACCGGCCATCCCACCGGCACCGGCCAGGGCGACCTGATGCAGGCTCGATGGGGATCGCACAGCGACCATCCGTCGGTCTCGCTGGCGCCCGGAACCGGCCAGGAGATGTTTGACCTCACGGTAAAGGCCTTCAACCTCGCAGAAGAGCTGCGGTTGCCCGTCGTCCTGCTGCCGGAGGCGGTCGTCGGCCACATCCGGGAGGCCGTATACGTGCCGGCGGAGAACGAAATGGAGGTCGTGGAGCGCCAGCGGCCCACGGAATACCGGGACTACCGGTTCTTTGAGCGGGACGAGCGCGGGGTGGCGCACCCGCCCGACCTGGCCACCGGCTTCCACCCCCACTACACCGGTCTGTCGCATACTGAAGCCGGGTTCTTCTCTGCAGACGCCGACAGCCTGAATGAGTTCAACACCGGCCTCTGCTCCAAAATAGAGAAAAACCTGGAACTGCTGACTGACTATTGCGAGGAGAGCACTGATGACGCGGAGATTGTGCTGGTCTCCTTCGGAGTGACCGGCCGGGCGTGCCTGCGCATCACCCATATGCTGCGTGACAAGGGCGTGAAGGCCGGAAGCTTCCGTCCACGCATCGTGTGGCCGTTCCCCGAGCAACGCCTGCGTGAAATCGCCGAGCACGCGCACACCTTCATCGTGCCCGAGCTCAACCTGGGCCAGCTCCGGAATGACGTGGAGCGCGTCGTTGGGCCTGAAAGGCGCGTGGTCGGCATCAACCGCGTGGACGGCACCATGCTCACTCTTGACCGGATGATGGACCGCGTCAAGGAGGTCCTCAAGTAATGGTAGTTGAGCCGTTCGTACTGAAGTGGCTGCGGCAGCGGACGCTGCCTACCATCTGGTGCGCCGGTTGCGGCCTTGGCAGCGCCATGCGGATCATTATCCGGGCGCTGGACGAGCTGGATATGGACCCGGACAATCTGGTGGTTGTTTCCGGCATCGGCTGCTCGTCGCGCATGGTCGGCTACATTGACGCGAACACCGTCCACACAACGCACGGCCGCGCCCTGCCAGTGGCAACCGGCATCAAGCTGGCACGCCCGGATGTTGACGTGCTCGTCGTCATGGGCGACGGTGATGGCACCGCTATCGGCGGCAACCATCTCATCCACGCCTGCCGGCGCAACATTGACCTGACAGTCCTCATCCTCAACAACAACACCTACGGCATGACCAGCGGCCAGGTGTCCCCCATGACTCCGCACGCGAAGTTCGCCAGCACCAGCCCCTATGGCAACCTGGATTACGAGTTCCACCTGTGCGACATGGTCAAGAGCGCGGGCGCAACCTACGTGGCCCGCACGACGGTCTACCACTTCCCGCAAGCCACGCGGCTGCTGAAGGAGAGCATTAAGCACGACGGCTTCGCCTTCGTGGAGATGCTGTTCCAGTGCCCCACCTATTACGGCCGGTTCAATGCCCTGGCCGACGCCAAGGACATGCTGCAAGCGTTCAAGGACAACGCAGTGCGCTACAACCCGGAGAAGCCGCTGGAGCTGAAATCCGGCGAGTTCTACACCGGTAAGCTCTGGCACGATGCCACGCGCTACGAGTACACCAAGCTCTATAAGGAGCTGGTGGAGCGTGCGCGCAAGATGACTATCGCCCGATGATCCAACGATGAACCACAAGGTCTCACAACGGTTTGAAGTGCTGCTCTCCGGCGCTGGCGGCCAGGGCATCATCCTGGCCGGCGTCATCATAGCCGAGGCCGGCATCGCGCAGAACCTCCAGGTGGTGCAGACCGCGAGCTACGGCCCGGAGAGCCGGGGCGGCGCGAGCCGCAGCGAGGTCATCCTCGCAAGCTCGCAGATTGACTACCCGGCCGTCACCGAGCCGGACTTCGTCGCCATCTTCACCCAGGAGGCGGCGGACAAGCACGCGCACAAGGTGCGCCCGGGCGGCGTACTGCTGCTTGACTCCAGTTTCGTGGAGGAAGTGCCCCCCGGCCTGCAGGGGCGCGTCTACACGATTCCGCTGACCGACGAGGCCCGCAAGCGGTTTGACAAGCCCATCGTGGCAAATGTAATCGCCCTCGGGTTTTTCTCCGAGCACAATCCGCTGATAGGTCCCGACGCACTGTTGAAGGCGCTCATTCACCGCGTGCCCTCTCACTACCGCGAGCTCAACGAGCACGCCTTCAGCCTCGGCCGCGAACTGGCGCAGGTGGACGTGGCGGTCTAGCCTCGCGCTCTGCTGCTGCACGCTTGCAATGCCCCGCTCCTCGTAGTAGGATAGACTCATATCGTGCATAGGGGGTGCGATTGTGAGACTGAAACCCGTAGCTTTCGGGCTGGCTTTCGGTATCATCTGGGGGCTCTGCGTCTTCATCATGGCCATCGTCGGCATCTGGTCTGACTGGTGCGGCGATATGCTGAAAGTGCTGTCTTCCCTGTACGTTGGAACCGCTCCCACCGGCCTGGGCGCCATCATCGGCCTCATCTGGGGCTTTGTGGACGGCTTCATTGGCGGCTGGCTGGTAGCCCTGCTGTACAACGTCTTCGCGGGCCCGTCCAAGGCGTCCGAGTAGCAGCCAGCCGGAACCGGGGGGCAGTTGGCGCTGCCAGGTTGACAGCAGCGCGCGCAGGTGCACGCTTAGGATACAGGCCATTACCGCCGCAGGCGCTTCGGCAAGCTGACCTGAGCTTGGCCTTAGCTTCTCCCTATCAGCAAGCCCTGCCGGTTGGGGGCACCGAAGAAAATGCCGCTGCGGATAACGCCGGTGGTTCCATATACCCGGTAGTACATGTATACGATGTTCTCCGGCTCCGGCTTCACATGCGGCTCCCAGTGTCCTGCAAAGAAGTCGCGGTGCTGCGCTATCACTTCATCAGGAATGAACGCAATGTACATGTTCCCAGGCGAGAATTCCCTGCACTTGAACTTCATCAGCTTTCCCGTCACCGGGCTCGTGTACTGCGCCAGGTAGTCCTCAATGAACCTGCCTTCGGGATCATCAAACCTGGTGCCCACCATGCTGTTGCTGAAAAGCTCCCCCATGGTATCCGCGTCCAGGGGCATGTTGTTCAGCACCCACCACCAGAGCTCCACCGTGCTCCAGGCGGGATTGAAACTGGGAACCGCCCACTCACGCGCGTCCGCGCTTCCCCTCCAGTCAAAGTGGAGCCTCTCATCATGCGGCAGCGCCCAGTACTCCCCAGCCTTCGGGTTCTTCCAGCCGTATGCGAGCATCATCTCAGCGGGCGTGAACTCCTCGGGATTCTGGCGCGGGATGCCCTCGCCCATAGCCTCGTCCATCGGCCCGGCGTTGAAGGGACTGGTGGGCCGCACGTCCAGTAACACCGGCGACTCCGGCAGCACATAAGGTACCATCTCTCGCACCTGTTCGTAACTAAGAACCACTTCGAGTCCGAGCGGTGGTCCACCTTCTTCTGGAGGAGGAACCGAGTAGGCAGCCCCTGCGCCATCGCTAACATTGCCCGCATACCCAGCCAATGGCACGATTGCTAGCGCGATGACGCTAACCGTTACTAGGCGTATCGATGTCCTCAACTTCATCCTGTATCCTCCTATGATTAGCTTATGCGGACCCAAACTGGGTTTATTCACAGTACAGTCATGGATAGGTCCATCGGTAGTCGTAGGACGTGGCATCGTATTCTTCTGGACATGGGAAATACTCGCATTCGCCAGATGCATAGCCATTACAGTCGAGAATCACCATCTCCTTCCAATATCCGTGCTCATAATCAGGATAATACGGAATGCGTATAACTTGTGCCCAAATGTACGCGGTCGCATCGTACCAACAGACGTTGGGATCTCCCGGATAGAGCGTTGCACAAGTAAGCGCGCAATCGTCCTCTTGCGTTTCAACTAGGCACCATTCTGGACACCACGATCATCCCCAAGCGTCCCTAATAGCAAACACTTGAATTACCGCAACAACTACAAGCAGTATAGCTAACAACTTACCGGCTCTAATAGCCATCTATTCGTCCTTCCGGTTCCCCCTATGTTCTTGGACAGCAATACGACCTCATAACCAGGCTACTGTCCCGCTAAAGCCAGCCTAGCACGGTCTTTGTTTTCTGTCAATCTACTTCTCCATCCTACCGTGAATGCAGAACGGACTCCAGCCACTCGCGGTCGAGAATATCCATCAGCACCGCGCCCACGAACTTGCCGTCATGCTGCGTAACCCGGCGCGTGACCCCGTTGCGCTGGAAGCCCCCGGACTCCAAAAAGCGGATGTACGGTTCGTTGATCTCCAGCGGGGTGGCCGCCACCGCGTGCAGCTTTAGCCCGTGGAAGCACTTGGCCAGCACCCAGTCCAGCGCCTCGGACAGCGCCTTGCTGCGCAGGTGCGCGGGCTTGCGCGGGAGCACATTGATCATGGCGTTCAGCGTCGGTTCCATGTGATAACGCCGGTTGAGGCCGATGTAGCCCGCGTATTCTCCGCGCTTGTTCTTCACCAAGAAGTGGTACTGCTTGACCGGCTCCTTGCTCTTGAGCTGGCTCTCAATCTCCTTTTCCAGTTCGCGCCTGGAGTGCACTTTGAGCACGTCGCCCCAGTAGTTGCGCTTCAAGTAGGGGTCGTTCTTCAGCTCCCAGTAGAAGTCCAGCTGCTTCTTCTCCAGCACTTCAATGTCGCAGTGTTTTCCCATCTCAATACACTCCCTTCGCCTTCAGCGCGCGGTATTCCTCCAGGGTCACGCTGGCGTATTCCATATCGTAGAACCTGCCCTGCCACAGAACCGCCTCGCGCCGCCTCCCTTCGTGCGTGAAGCCGCACTTCTCAAGGTAGCACTTGCGTCCGCGCTGGTTGTAGGAGTAGAAACACAGCATGACCGTGTGCGCGGCGTAGCATTCAAACAGCGACCGCGTCAGCACCTTGATCATCTCCGTGCCCAGGCCGCGGCCGAGCAGTTTCTCCTCGCCGATGTAGAGCCACAGCTCGTAGCGTCCGGGGATCTCTCCTCTTTCATGCCAGCCGCACAGGCCGACAGGGCGTTCCTTGGACCGGCGCCTGGCAGGGTCCCTTTTGAGCACCGCTTTGTAGATAGCGCACTTGCTCTTGGCCATCTCCTCCAGCCACCAGTCATACAACTCTGCATCCCGTTCGGGCTGCGGAAGCGAATAGGGATTCGCAAAGAAGTACTTCTGCACGGCGGGGGCTGTTTCCCATTTGGCAAACAGCGCGGAGTCGTCCTTTTCAAGCGCAACCAGTTTCAGCCTTTCACTTTCCAGCATAGTAGCCACCTGCGGCGCGTTCAGCGCAGCACACCCTCGTTGAGATGGCGCAAGGCGGCGATAAGTTCCATCGCCTGCGCGGGAGCGCCTGCTGCGGCCTATTGTAAACCAATCACCGACCCTGTATAATCAAAATGCCTTTATGAACCTCTAACTGGGGGAACGGGTAGTGCTCGTCTTCACGAACACCGAAACGCGGCTGTGCCGGCTGGTGTGCCAGGAGGTAACTGTGGTCATCACCCACAAGGACCCACTGCTCACCGGCGTCGGCGGCATGCTGGTTCCCCGGCACGCTGGCTCGTTGGATGTCCGCTGCCCGCGCGCCGACGAGTGCGCCAGCGTGAACCGGGATTGCGTCTGGGCCGTCGGCACCATGCGCAGCAAGAACGACCCCATTGGCCTGAAGGTCAAGCTGTAGCACCAGGTTAGAGCAGGTATTTCTCCAGCACTTTCGCGAGCTCTTCAAAGCTGAAAGGCTTTTGCATCACCTCGGAGAACCCCAGCCGCGTGTACTCCGTACTCTTGAGGTCTTCGCCGAAGCCGGTCATGAGAATGCCGATGGCGCTGGGATTGAGCTGGTGGATGATGGAGAAAGCCTCAATCCCGCTCAGCTTGGGCATCCTGTTGTCTATCAGCACCAGTCCTATCTCGTGCTGGTGCTTCTTGAATTCCTCAATCCCCTCTACACCATCATTGGCCGTGTAAACCGTGAGATTGTAGCGCTCAAAGAACCGCTGCACCGGGGAAGTTATCATCTCTTCGTCGTCAACCACCAGTATGGGCGGCGTTCCGGCGAAATCGGGATACTCATAGACCCCTTCAGCCTCAGCAACCTCACCCTCCTCCGTGGCCAGGGGAAGGTAAACGCTGAATACGCTACCCCTGCCCCAGTCGGAGTCAACGGTAATCGTGCCTCCCTGCTTGTTAACCACATGATAGGCGATAGACAGTCCCAGCCCCGTTCCCTTGCCCACCGGCTTGGTGGTAAAGAAGGGCTCAAATATCTTGTCCATCACTTTGGGGTCAATCCCGCCGCCGGTGTCGGTCACTCTGATGCGCGCGAACTCAGTGCCCGGAGGGACATCAAGCGACAGACTGGGGTCTTGCTCCGCCGTAGTCCTCGCGGCAATCACCTGCAGCAGTCCGCCCGACGGCATGGCCTCCAGCGCGTTGATGCACAGGTTCAGCAGCACCTGCTGAAGCTCAGTGGGATTGGCCAGCACCTTGAGGTCCTCGTCGCACACGCTCACCTCGTAGTCAGTGTTCTCCGCCATCGTCGTCCGCAGCAAGGCGCTGACTTCGTCTATGGACTGCTTCAGGTCCACGAGCTTGCGGTCCTCCGTTTCCTTGCGGCTGAAGAAAAGCAGCTTGCGCGTCAGGTCGGCTGCGCGGCGGGCCGCCGTGTCAATCGTGTCAACCAGCTTAAGGGTCTCCTCGGTTGAAGCGTCGTAGTGAAACTGCTCGCGCAGCAGCGCGAGATTACCGAAAATCCCCGCGAGGATGTTGTTGAAGTCGTGAGCCACGCCCCCGGCCAGGCGGCCCACACTCTCCAGCTTCTGCGACTGGAGCACCTGCTGCTCCATCTGCTTCTGCTCGGTGATGTCCCGGAAGAAGCCCATGAACCTCTGGCGTTCCCATGTCTCCAGGTGCTTCACTGAACCGCTCCATATGCGCACTTCCCCCGTGGGCGCCACAACTTCTATCTTCCCCACGTCAGCACTGCTCCGGCCCTCTTCCAGCCTGGCAAGCGCGGACAGGAAGTCCCGGCGGGAGTCTTCCGCCACGAAGTTGAGGAAGTCAACGCCGCGCAGGCCGGCTGAAGACTCCATCATCAACGATCGGGCGAAAGCAGGATTGGCGAAAACCAGCTTCCCCTTGTCCAGCAAGAAAATAATGGTCTCAACGTTATCCACCAGCTCGCGGTAGAACAACTCGCTTTCCACGAGCTGCTTGGTGCTGTGTTCTACCTTCTGCTCCAGCCCGCGGGCATGCTGCTCCAGTTGCTGTTTCGCGTATGCCAGCTCCTCCGTGCGCTTCGCGAGCTCGGTCTGGAAAGAGTCCGCCAGGCTCGCGCGCTCCTCCGCGGCTATGTACTGCCGGCGGGCGTCCACCAGATACAGCGCCAGCAGCACCCCGAGCAGTGCTACAACCAACGCGCTTGCGAGTATCATCCCCCGGTATCTCGTTAGCGTGCTGCTGAGCGCATCATCGCTGATTCCGCTCACCAGATACCAGCGTTTGCCCGCGACTCTAGCAGGAGTCACCCCGACAATCCACTTCCCCTCCAGCCCGGGAAGCCTCGTGTGAAGCGCTACCGGTTCGCGCAGGCTGGCGTCACCCAGAAGCTTGCAGAGATTACCGCAGCGGGACTCACGCCCGCTCTCTTCGTCAAACCTGACATCCGGCTGCAAGGGCCCCTCGCACCACAACACACTTCCGTTCTCTGCCACCAGGGCGGCCACACCCTCATCCTCCTGCCGGCCTACCGGATCCCAGAACACGCTCTTGAGCCAGCTTGCTTTCAGGAGGATGTTGAGCGCTCCGTCAAACCTGCCAGCACGAAACACCGGCTGAACCACCGGGATAGCGCAGTATCCATGCACCGCCTCAAAAGGCTCGCCCAGAACGGGCTTGCGCGTCCGGCGCAGCTCGGCATTGTGCTTTTCCTCGCTGACATTGATGCCAATCACGGCATCGTTCAGGGGGTACGTATAGACAATGCGGAAGTCGCTATCCAGCCGGTTCACGCTTCCCACAGCCTCCCCGATCATCTCCGGCACGGCGGCCAGCTTCGCCTTTCCGGCGGAGTTCATCAGCACGATATCGTGGTCCTCAGCCAGCGTCTTCATCTGCCGGATAGTGGTATTGAGGATGGTCTCAAAGGTGCGCACCGACATGTAGCTCGTGTTCTTCTCCATCTCCAGGTAGTGCGAGTAGATGCTGTTCTCAGCTAGACTGTGGCCGAAGTAAACCAGGCCGGCCTCAAGCAGGGCAAGCAGCGCAATTATGCCGATTATTACGCGCGTTCTCACGGCTGGGGTGGGCGAGGCTAGTTTATCACAGTGAGAGTATTCCTTGCCCCAATCTGGCTCCGCGCCTATAATAGACGGGCTGTAAAATCAGAGGTGCAGAGGGACTTTTCAATGGGGCAGAATCTCACGCAGAAGATACTCGGTGACCACCTGGTTTCCGGCACACTGGAGCCGGAAAGCGAGATTGGGCTGCGCATCGACCAGACGCTGACACAGGATGCAACCGGGACGATGGCATACCTGCAGTTGGAGGCGCTCGGCGTTGACCGGGTGAAGACCGACCTCTCGCTTTCATACGTGGACCACAACACCCTGCAGTCGGACTTCCGCAATGCCGACGACCACCGCTACCTGCAGACCGTGGCCGCCAGATATGGCGTTTACTTTTCCCGCCCGGGCAATGGCATCTGCCACCAGGTGCACCTGGAGCGGTTCGCCAAGCCAGGCGGCACCTTGCTGGGCAGCGACTCCCATACGCCCACGGCGGGCGGGCTGGGCATGATTGCCATGGGCGCGGGCGGCCTGGATGTTGCGGTCGCCATGGCTGGTGGCCCCTTCTACCTGCCTTGCCCCAGGGTTGTCGGCATCAAGCTCACTGGCAGCCTGCGGGACTGGGTAACCGGCAAGGATGTGATACTGGAAGTGCTCCGCCGGCTGACCGTGAAGGGCGGCGTCGGCCGGATAATGGAGTACTTCGGCCCCGGCGTGGCCACGCTTGATGTCCCTTCGCGGGCCACAATCACCAATATGGGCGCAGAACTGGGCGCGACCACCAGTATTTTCCCAGTTGACCGGGTTTCCAGGGCGTTTCTAGCCGCTCAGGACCGCGAGGGCGATTTCCGGGAGCTGGCTGCAGACGCGGATGCCACATACGACGAGGTGGTGGAGATAGACCTCAGCCAGCTGGTTCCGCTCATTGCGCAGCCCCATATGCCCGACCGAGTGGTGCCGGTGGCGGAAATCGCCGGCCTGAAAGTGGACCAGGTGTGCGTCGGCTCCTGCACCAACAGCTCCTACCGCGATATGCATATGCTGGCGGCCCTGCTCAAGGGCAAGCACGTGGCCAAGACGGTTAGCCTTACCGTCAGCCC
>CAZXPM010000010.1:18805-23230 GCA_964643155.1 uncultured Planctomycetales bacterium
CCTGTTTGACATCATCGGCGCCGGTGCGAGAATAATGGAGAGCGCATGCGGCCCCTGCATCGGCATGGGGCAGGCCCCGCCCTCCGGTGGGGTCAGCGTGCGCACGTTCAACCGCAACTTTGAAGGCCGCAGCGGCACTAAAGACGCGCAGGTCTACCTGTGCAGCCCCGAAATCGCGGCTGCCACGGCTCTGGCCGGGGAGATTACCGACCCCCGTGTGCTGGGCGAATATCCCCGCATTGAGTATCCTGACCACTTCCTTATAGACGACAGGAGCATCATCCCTCCGCCTGAAGACGGAACAACGGTGGACATTGCCCGGGGGCCGAACATCGTGCCGCTGAAGCTGAAGGAGCCGCTGGGCGACGAGTTGCGGGGCAAGGTGTTGCTGAAGGTGGGCGACAACATCACCACCGACCACATCATGCCCGCCGGAGCGCGGGTGCTTCCCTACCGCAGCAATATCCCCAAGATTGCGGAGTTTGTTTACGACGGAGTGGACCCGGACTTCCCGGAACGGGCAAAGAAAGAAGGCGGCGGGTTCATTGTCGGCGGCGCAAACTACGGTCAGGGCAGCAGCCGCGAACACGCCGGCCTGGCGCCAGCTTATCTGGGCGTGCGCGCCAAGATCGTGAAGGGCTACGCCCGCATTCATCGCGCCAACCTCATCAACTTCGGAATCGTCCCACTGATGTTCGCCCACCCGGACGATTACGAGGGAATCGCGCAGGGGGACGAGCTGCTCATTGCCGAGGTGCGTAACCAGCTAAAGTCCGGGCGAAGGGTGGTGGTGAAGAACGTCACCTCCGGCAGGGAAATTGAATGCAGCCACGATCTCAGCCCCCGTGAAGTGGAGATAGTGCTGGCCGGCGGCAAGCTGAACTACACGCGCCAGGAGATTGGCGGGTCGTAGGATGCGCTGAACAGGGCCTGTGTTGGAAGATGGAATCCCAGATAGCAACCGCGGCGGATAAGGACACTCTCCAGTGGCGTTACAACCCCTGGAGGGCCCGCCCCGCCCGAACCTGGACCTTGCTCGCCATTGACCTGGCAGTGCCAGCGCTGGTGTACTTCACCTTTCCGGAGAAGGCCTTCGTCCTGCTGGCTGCCGTATTCATGTTTGGCGCCACGCTCTCCATGCTGGTGCCCATTTCCTATCGCTTTGACCCCGATGGAGTCACTGTCTTCTTCCTGGGAACGCGGAGCTTCCGGCGCTGGGAGCACTATCGCAACTGCTATGCGCATAACAACGGGATATTCCTCACCTCTATGCCCAAGCCCTCGGGACTGGACCCCTTCCGGGGGCATTTTGTCCACTACGCGGGCAACCGCGAGGAAGTAGCGTCCTATGCCAGAAAACAAATCAAGCAGTAAGAAGGGCCTGTGGAGGCGATTCCAGGAGTGGTTCAGCGTGGCCTTCGCAGTGGAAAAGGGCACCGAGGACGAACTCACCGACGAGGAACTGGAGACGCTGGAGCGGCTGGCGGAGCGCGTGGTGCAGGCGCACATGGCCGTTCCCGCGATACTGTTCCTGGAGAGCGTCCGGCCGCTCAACTACGTAGGCTCCCACGTGCTTCTCTTCTTCCGGCCGCTCCTGGGCATCGCTTCGGAGACGGTAAACCTGGTCTCCTCCCCCTTGCTAGGATTCTCAGTTGATGTTACATTCTATAATCGTGTCCAAGAGGTTCTGGAGAAAAGGGCTTCCGTTGAAGCCCTTATTGTTAGAATCGAACGACGTCTCCAGGATGATGACCCCGAAACACCCGTGGACGCCCCGGAGGATTCGAATTAATGAAGGAGTACCCGAAGTTTAACCCTGAGGACATCAAGGTTATCATCGCCACCGATTGCGGCAGCACAACTACGAAGTGCATTCTCATTGAGAAGCTGGACGAAGGCTTCCGGCAGACCTTCCGCGGCGAGGCTCCCACCACCGTGGAAGCCCCGTTTGAGGACGTCACCCGGGGAGTACTGAACAGCATTCAGGAAGTGGAGGAGTTATCCGGCCGCACTATCCTGGATGACAACGGCAATATCATCTACCCATCCGAGGGCAGCCGCGGCGTAGATGTCTACATCAGCACCAGTTCGGCCGGCGGCGGCCTGCAGATGATGGTTGCAGGCGTGGTGCTCTCCATGACGGGTGAAAGCGCCCAGCGCGCAGCGCTGGGAGCTGGCGCCATCGTGATGGACGTGCTCGCCAGCAACGATGGCCGGCTGCCGCACGAACGCATTGAGCGCATCCGGCGGCTGCGACCGGACATGATACTGCTGAGCGGCGGCGTTGACGGCGGAACCGTGAGCCACGTGGTGGAGATGGCCGAGCTCATTTCTGCAGCCGACCCGAAACCGCGCCTGGGCATCACCTACCAGCTCCCGGTGATTTACGCCGGCAACACTGATGCCGGCGGCAAGGTCAAAGACACGCTGGGCAAGAAGACCGCGCTCACCATTACCGAGAACATCCGTCCCTCCCTGGAGCGGGAGAACCTCTACCCCGCCCGCGCCAAGATCCAGGACTTATTTGAAGAACACGTTATGGCCCAGGCGCCCGGCTACAACAAGCTGATGGACTGGGTCGGCGCTCCCATCATGCCCACTCCGGCGGCGATGGGGCTCATCATGCGCACCATAGCCCGCAAGAAGGACATGAACGTAATCGGCGTGGACATCGGCGGTGCGACCACCGACGTGTTCAGCGATTTCAAGGTGGAGGAACAGCGGCTGTTCAACCGCAGCGTATCCGCCAACCTGGGCATGAGCTACTCGGTAAGCAACGTGCTGGCGGAAGCCGGCCTGGACAATGTGATGCGCTGGGTGCCGTTTGACGTGCCGGAAATGTGGCTGCGCAACCAGATAAAGAACAAGATGATACGCCCGACCACGATACCGCAAGCGCTCTCGTCTCTGGTGATTGAGCACGGCCTGGCGCGCGAAGCGCTGCGCATGGCCTTTGAGCAGCACAAGAGCCTGGCGGTCGGCCTTAAGGGCGTGCAGCAATCGCGCGGCATCTCCGACACCTTTACCCAGGCAGCCTCCGGCGGGAGCTTCATCAAGATGCTGGACCTGGACCTCCTGGTGGGTTCCGGCGGAGTGCTCAGCCACGCGCCACGGCGCAACCAGGCGATGCTGATGTTGCTGGACGCCTTCCTGCCGGAGGCCCTCACCATCCTGGCGGTGGACAGCATCTTCATGATGCCGCACCTGGGCGTGCTCTCGCAGGTGCACGAGGAAGCGGCGACCCAGGTATTTGACCGGGACTGCATGATTTACCTAGGCTCAGCGGTGGTGCCCATCGGCACAGCGCGCCCGGGCGACCGCGTCTGCACCTACAAGTTCAACTGGCCCGACGGCCCCACCGACGAGGGCGAACTGCGCTTCGGCGAGCTCAAGCTCTTTCCCCGGCTGGCCGTGGGCGAAAGCGCCGAGGTGGAGATCAACCCGACGCGCGCATTTGATTGTGGCAACGGGCGGGGCCACGTGGTAAAGGCCCACGTCCACGGCGGCGTTGTCGGCGTGGTGCTGGACGGGCGCGGAAGACCGCTATACTTGTCCGAAGACCATGAGGAGCGGCGCAAGCAGCTGCTCACGTGGTTTGAGGCGATGAACGCATATCCGGACCTTTCGGGGATCACCGACGTAAGGTAACGGGGGATCTAGTGGACTCGGTGAAAAAAGCAAGGGGGACTGAATCATGTTTGAACTTGGAGTTGGCCCAGTTTTCACCAACGGGTGGAAGGCGTTCACGGAGCACATCGGCAAAGCCGTCCTGTTCGCCCTGATCTACGGCGTGGGGATACTCATCCTCATGATACCGTTCGCTCTCATCTTCGGCGCCGCGTTCATGTCTGCGCTCATGGCTGGAGGCGCGGGCGGCGAGCAGGCAGCAAACCTCCAGGCGGCGCTGGCCGGCGGGTCCATGGTCGTGTTCTTCATCGTCTACATCATCGTCATGATCGTCTTGCTGGGATGGGTCGCAGGCTTCATCCACTCGCTGAAGCTGCTTATACTCGGCGATGACCCCGACTTCGGCCAGATGTTCTCCCAGTTCCGTAAGATTGGCAACCTCATCCTGCTGGGCATAATCATGGGGATCTGTATCGGCATCGGGTTCTTCCTGCTCATCATCCCGGGCCTGGTGCTGCTCGTTATGTGGTCGCAGGCATACCTGCTCGTTGTGGACAAGGACATGGACGCGATGAGCGCCCTTTCGGCTTCGTGGAAGCGGGTAGCAGGTGACTTCTGGTCGGTGCTGGGCATTTTGCTGCTGCTCATGATTGTCGGCGGCGTAGTCAGCGGCGTGCTCGGCATGATTCCGTTCATCGGCTCGCTCGTGACTTTGCTCCTGGTGATGCCCTGGCTGGTGTTCTGCCAGTGGTCGCTTTACTACGCGCTGTTCCCGCCGGCGCGGGGACAGCGCGTAGT
>CAZXPM010000011.1:0-1356 GCA_964643155.1 uncultured Planctomycetales bacterium
CCCTGGACGCGGGCGGGGTTGGCGATGGAGCAGATTCCTTCAACCGGCTCAAACTCCAGGTGATGTTGGCGGCGATGCACGAAGCACGCTACGATGGCTGCAACATTGGCCTGAGCGAGATGCAGCTTCCGCCCGCTGATCTGGTTTCCCTTTTCCGTGAACACGGAGTCCCGCTGTACTCAGCCAACCTGCTTGCGTCGAATCCGGCCGAGCGGCTGACCGGCAGCGAGGACTTCTACTATCTCTCAGGAAATGTTGAAGAGATCATCAACCTCCCGGCGGAGAGCCTGGCTGAAGGGCTGGCACCACTCGCACCGGCGGGCTTTGTTACTGAGGTCCTGGGCCGGCGCACTGCGGTCATATTCCTCCAGCTCACACAACTCACCACCGAGGTGGAAGCCGCCGAGGGCTACGTTCTGCTGGATCCCGGCGAGGCGGTAGCGCTGTGCACCAGCCAGGTTGACCCCGCGCCGGAAATGTGGCTGCTCGTCGCTGAAGGATACAGTGATGAAATACGTAAGTTCCTGGCGGGCCACCCAGAGCTGCAGATCGTGCTGACCGGCGACAAGCACGTCAGGGAAAAGGAAAACGAGCCGGTTCTGCTGGACAACGGAGGCATCTGGTTCAACACCTTCTTCTTTGGGAAATACCTGGGTTACGTTAGCCTGTCCGAGCGGCGGGGCAGGCTCCGTTACTTTGCGGTGAACATCCCCATTCTCTCAACCTACGCGCCGGATGAGAAGGTGTACAAGCTGATCAAGGAGGACTTCCACGCCAGGCTGAAAGGGGTCTTCCGGCAGCAGAGCTTTGAGTACAAGGCCGCCAACATCATCCCGCCGGAGGACTGCAAGGACTGCCATCCACAAGCCTACGAAGTGTTCGCCAACAGCGCGCATGCGCACTCACTGCGCACGCTTAAGGCAAAGTCGCAAGAGTACAACCTTGATTGCCTCTCCTGCCACATCATCTACGACTACACGCAAGACCTCATGTACCCGATGCAGTGCATCTCCTGCCACCAGGAGATCACTCCCATCCACGGGTTCAACCGCCAGGCCGGGCAGCCCGAAGAGCTGGAACCCACGGCGCAGGCGACCTACGAGTTCTGCGCACAGTGCCACACTCCGGAGCAGTCCACGCAGTTCAGAGAGCGTTGGCGCGAGTATATGGAGCGGATAAAGCACTGGAACTAACCGCACAGGCTCTGATGACGCCTGAATGGCCACGCGCTTTCACGCGAATCTCAGCAGGAAAGCAGGATTGCCGGAACCGGCGGCGCTTGCCGTGACACTGGTTGCCGCTGCCGCAGACAGCTACCCTGCCGCCACCTGCTATAATCGCCGCGGGCTACCATCC